>NZ_JBAGKC010000003.1:0-512880 GCF_037034245.1 Streptomyces sp. CA2R106 | reverse complement strand
TTGGGTGTCCTTCGTCGACACCCGCGCGGCCTGCGGGAACGTCGGCATGCCCAGGTCCGTACGGCTCATGACCGGCTCCTTGCCGCGCTGGAGGCGGCTGCTGTGGTGACTGAGGTGGCTGCGGTGGCTGCGGCGGGGGCCGGGGGCGGCGTGAACGGCTCGTCCTCGGTGGACGCGAGGATCTCCGCGATGTGGACGCTGCGCAACGGGGCGCCCTCGCGCCGAAGGATGCCGTCGATGTGCGTCAGGCAGGAGTTGTCCGCGGCGCACAGCACCCCGGCGCCGGTGTCGAGGGCGTGCCGGACCTTGTCCTGGCCCATCGCGACGGACACGTCCGGGTTCTTGACGGCGAAGGTGCCGCCGAAGCCGCAGCACTCCTCGGCGCCCTCCAACTCCCGCAGTTGAAGCCCCTTGACGGCCTGGAGCAGCCTGCGCGGGCGTTCGCCCAGCCCGAGCATGCGCAGGCCGTGGCAGGTGGGATGGTAGGTGACGGTGTGCGGGAAGTAGGCGCCCACGTCCGTCACCTGGAGCACATCCACCAGGAACTCGGTGAGTTCCAGCGTGCGGTGCTCCAACGATGCGGCGGCGTCGGCCAGTTCGCTGCCGCGCCCCTCGGCGAGCGCCTTGGCGCCGATCCGCGGGTAGTTGTCGCGGACCATGGCCGCGCACGAGCCGGACGGCGTGACCACGTAGTCGTAGCCGTCGAAGGCGCGGGCCATCCGGCGGACCAGCGGCTCGGTCTCGCGCCGGTAGCCGGTGTTGAACTGCGGCTGGCCGCAGCAGGTCTGGGCCTCGGGGAAGTCCACCTCGACGCCCAGCCGCTCCAGCAGCCTCACGGTGGCCCATCCGGTGTCGGGGTACAGCGCGTCATTGACGCAGGTGACGAAGAGTGCGACCCGCATGCGGCTCCTTCGGGGTATGCGGTGTGCGGTGCGGTGGTCGTGCGGTGCGGTGGTCCACGGCCGCTCCGGGCGGGCGGCGGTACGGTACGGCGGGTCCGGTACGCCCGGGGGCCGCGCGGCAACTAGGCGCGAACGAAGGGGCGTTGGCGCTCAGCCCAGACCGACCCGCGCGCCCGCGGCGGCCCAGGCGCGGGCATCGCCGCTCGGCCGGTAGTGCCGCAGATGCTGTGTGTCGGCCACCAGCCGGCGCATGGCGGCATGGTCGGCGACGAGCCCGTGCGCGCGGGCCTGCACCAGGATGTTGCCGAGCGCGGTCGCCTCGGTCGGCCCGGCCACGACCGGCAACCCCGTGGCGTCCGCGGTGAGTTGGCACAGCAGGTCGTTGCGGCTGCCGCCCCCGACCAGGTGCACCACGTCGAGGTCGCGGCCGGACAGCTCGGCCGCGGTGCGCAGCGCCACCCGGTGCGCCAGCGCCAGGCTCTCCAGGATGCAGCGCACCATGGCGCCCTGGTCGTCCGGCGGGCGCTGACCGGTGCGCGCGCAGTACGCGGTGATCCGCGCGGGCATGTCGCCGGGCGCCAGGAACTCCGGCGCGTTCGGGTCGACCAGCGCGGCGAACGGCGGCGCCTCGGCGGCCCGCGCCAGCAGCGGCGCGAGGTCGCTCGGCAGGCCCTCGGCGGCCCAGGTGCGCAGCGTCTCCGACAGTAGCCACAGCCCCATGATGTTGCGCAGGAAGCGGAACGTGCCGTCGATGCCGCGCTCGTTGGTGAAGTTCGCCGCGCGCGACGCCTCGGTGACGACCGGCCGGTCCAGTTCCAGGCCGGCCAGCGACCAGGTGCCGCAGGAGACGTAGCCGAAGCCGGGCCGGTCGGCGGGTACCGCGGCCACCGCGGACGCCGTGTCGTGGGAGGCGACGGTGACCACCGGGGTGCCCTCGGCCAGCCCCGTCGCCCGCACCACCTCGGGCAGCAACTCCCCGGCCACCTCACCCGGTTGGCGGATCGCCGGGAGCAGCCCCGGCTCGATGCCGAGCCGCCCGAGCAGGTCGGCGGACCAGGTGCCGGTGGCCGCGTCCAGCAGGGCGGTGGTGGAGGCGTTGGTGAGCTCGGCGCCGACCGTGCCGGTCAGCCAGTGCACCATCAGGTCCGGGACCAGCAGCAGCGTACGGGCGGCGGCCAGTTGGGCGCTGCCGCGCGCCGCGCCGAGCTGGAAGACGGTGTTGAACGGCAGGTGCTGCAACCCCGTGACCCGGTACAGCTCCGGCGCGGGCACGCTCCGCCACACCTGGGGCACCGCGGCCTGCGTCCGGTCGTCGCGGTAGTGGTATGGATTGCCCAGCAGCCGGCCGTCGGCGTCCAGCAGGCCGTAGTCCACCGCCCAGGAGTCGACCCCGACCGATGCGACGCCGCCGGCCCGCGCGGCCTCGCGCAGCCCGTCCAGCACCCCCTGGTACAGGCTCAGTACGTCCCAGTGCAGGCTGCCGCCGGCCTGGACCGGGCGGTTGGGGAAGCGGTGCGCCTCGCTCAGGTCGAGGTTGGCCGGGCCGACCCGGCCGACCATGACGCGGCCGCTGGTGGCCCCGAGGTCGGCGGCGGCGAACGCGGACGGGAAGGCGGAGGAGGGGCTGCGGGGCACGGCGGTTACCTCGGTCGGTACGGCTCGGGTGCGGCCAGGGACGGCGTGGCGCCGTACACCGCACGGGAGGTGGCGGGAAGCGGGCGGCGGTAGGGGGGGAGGGAGAAGCGGGCGGCGGGAAGCGGGAGGTGGATCGGCGGGCGCACCGGCTCCGTGGCCGGTGCGCCCGCCGGGCTCGGGCGCGGCTCAGCGCAGGAACGCCGCCGCGACGCCCGCGTCCACCGGCACGTGCAGGCCCGTGGTGTGCGTGAGGTCGCCGCCGGTCAGCGCGAACACCGCGTTGGCCACGTGCTCGGGCAGCACCTCCCGCTTCAGCAGGGTCCGCTGGGCGTAGAACTCGCCGAGCTCGGACTCCTCGACGCCGTAGACCGCGGCGCGCTGCGCGCCCCAGCCGCCCGCGAAGATGCCCGAGCCGCGGACCACGCCGTCGGGGTTGATGCCGTTGACGCGGATGCCGTGCCCGCCCAACTCGGCGGCCAGCAGGCGCACCTGGTGGGCCTGGTCGGCCTTGGTCGCGGAGTAGGCGATGTTGTTGGGGCCGGCGAACACCGCGTTCTTCGACGCGATGTACACGATGTCGCCGCCCATGCCCTGCTCGGTCATCACGCGGGCGGCCTCGCGCGAGACCAGGAACGAGCCGCGCGCCATGATGTCGTGCTGGAGGTCCCAGTCCTTCGCGGTGGTCTCCAGCAGCGGTTTGGAGATCGAGATGCCCGCGTTGTTGACCACCAGGTCCACCCCGCCGAAGGCGAGCAGCGCCTGCGCGAAGGACGCCGCGATCTGCTCCTCGGAGGTCACGTCGACCGTGACCGCGACCGCCTTGTCCGGACCGCCCAAGTCCTCGGCGACCGCTGCCGCGTTGGCCTCGTCGAGGTCCGCGACGACCACGCACGCGCCCTCGGCGACCAGCCGGTGCGCGATGGCCTTGCCGATACCCGAGCCGGCGCCGGTGACCAGCGCGATACGGGTGGCCAGCGGCTTGGGCGCGGGCATCCGCCGCAGCTTGGCCTCCTCCAGCTCCCAGTACTCGATGCGGAACTTCTCCGCCTCCTCGATCGGCCGGTACGTCGAGACCGCCTCGGCGCCGCGCATCACGTTGATGGCGTTGACGTAGAACTCGCCCGCCACGCGCGCGGTCTGCTTGTCCTTGCCGTAGGAGAACATGCCGACGCCCGGCACCAGGATGATCGCCGGGTCGGCGCCGCGCATCGCGGGGGAGTCCGGCGCGGCGTGCCGCTCGTAGTAGGCGGCGTACTCCGCCCGGTACGCCGCGTGCAGCTCCTTCAGCCGGGCCTTGACGTCCGCCAGGGGCGCGGTCGGCGGCAGGTCCAGGACCAGCGGGCGGACCTTGGTGCGCAGGAAGTGGTCGGGGCAGGAGGTGCCCAGCGCCGCCAGCCGGGGGTGCTCGGCGCGGGCGAGGAAGTCCAGCACCTCGTCGGTGTCGGTGAAGTGGCCGACCTGCGGCCGGTCGGCGGAGGCCAGGCCGCGCAGCAGCGGCGCGAGTTCGGCCGCGCGGGAGCGCCGCTGGCCGGCCGGCAGCGGCCCGTAGCCGTCCAGCAGCGGGCCGAACGGCTCGGCCTTGCCGCGCTGGGCGAGGAAGGTCTCGGCGGTGCGGATGATGTGCAGCGAGTTGCGCTCGCACTCCTCGCTGGTCTCCCCCCACGCGGTGATGCCGTGGCCGCCCAGCACGCAGCCGATCGCCTTGGGGTTCTCCCGCTTCACCGCGGCGATGTCCAGGCCGAGTTGGAAGCCCGGGCGGCGCCAGGGCACCCACACCACGGTGTCGCCGAAGCACTCCTTCGTCAGGGCCTCTCCGTCGGCCGCGCAGGCCAGCGCGATCCCGGAGTCCGGGTGCAGGTGGTCCACATGGGCGGCGTCCACCAGGCCGTGCATCGCGGTGTCGATCGACGGGGCCGCGCCGCCCTTGCCGTGCAGGCAGTAGTCGAACGCGGCGACCATCTCGTCCTCCCGCGCGACCCCCGGGTAGACCTCGGTGAGCGCGCGCAGGCGGTCCAACCGCAGGACGGCCAGGCCCGGTTCGCGCAGCGTGCCGAGGTCGCCGCCGGAGCCCTTGACCCACATCAGCTCGGTGTCGGCGCCGGTCACCGGGTCGGGGGAGGTGCCCTTCGCGGAGGTGTTGCCGCCCGCGTAGTTGGTGTTGCGGGGATCGGCGCCCAGTCGGTTGGAACGCTTCAGGAGTGCGGCTGCCTCGGGAGGGAGGGTCATGACGGTCGTCTTCCTTCGCTGAAGGGCGGGTGGCGTGGCAGGTCGGGCGGAGGGGTCGGGGGAGCGGCTTGGCGCGGGAGCAGCGGGCCCGGGCCGGGCACGGACGTTGCGCACCGCGCCCGGCGGAGGGACTACGCGCCCCAGCCGGCCTGGGTGCCGCCGACGCGCTCCTCGACGATCCGCTGCTGGTAGCCGGTAGCACGGTAGGCCGCCAGCGGGTCGGGGTCGAGCCCCTGCTCCTGGCGCACCTCGGCGAGCAGCGGCCGGACGTCCGTGTTGTACGCGTCCATCAGCACCGCGTTGGCGCCGAGCACGTCGCCCGCCGCCTGGGCGGCACCCAGCGCGTCGAGGTCGACGAGCAGCGCCTTGGCGGTGGCCTCCTGGACGTTCATCACCGAGCGGATGACGGCGGGGATCTTGCCCTCGATGTTGTGGCACTGGTCGAGCAGGAAGGCCACCCCCGCCTCGGGCGCGAAGCCGCCGTTCCTGGCGACCTCGTGCAGGATGCGGAAGAGCTGGAACGGGTCGGCCGCGCCCGCCATCAGGTCGTCGTCGGCGTAGAAGCGGGAGTTGAAGTCGAAGCCGCCCAACTTCCCCTGGCGCAGCAGGAAGGCGACGATGAACTCGATGTTGGTGCCCGGCGCGTGGTGGCCGGTGTCCACCACGACCTGCGCCCGCTCGCCGAGGGTGAGGCAGTGCGCGTAGGAGGTGCCCCAGTCCGGCACGTCGGTGGTGTAGAAGGACGGCTCGAACAGCTTGTACTCCAGCAGCAGCCGCTGCTGGTCGCCGAGGCGCGCGTACACCTCGGCGAGCGCCTCGGCCAGCCGGTCCTGGCGGGCGGTGATGTCGTCCTGGCCCGGGTAGTTGGTGCCGTCGGCGAACCACAGCTTCAGGTCGCGCGAACCGGTCGCGTCCATGATGTCGACGCAGGCCAGCAGGTGGTCGATCGCCTTGCGGCGCACCTTCGGGTCCGGGTTGGCGACCGAGCCGAGCCGGTAGGCGTCGTCCTGGAAGACGTTGGCGTTCACCGCGCCGAGCCGCAGGCCCCGCTCCTTCGCGTGGCGGGCCAGCGCCGCGTAGTCGTCCACCGCGTCCCACGGGATGTGCAGCGAGACCACCGGGGCCGCCCCGGTGGCCGCGTGCACCTGCGCGGCGTCGTCGAGCTTCTCGAACGGGTCGCGGGGCACGCCCGGTTCGGCGAACACCTTGAACCGGGTGCCGGAGTTGCCGTAGCCCCATGAGGGGGTCTCGATCACCTGCGCCCGCAGCGCCGCTTTCACCGCCGACAGCTCAGGCATGGGCGACCCTCCGTTGACGGTTTGAAATGAATCGATTCACGGCACGAAGATAGGTCCGCCCCGGAGCGCTGTCAAGGTATCGAGTAACCGTTCTACGGCAGGTGGAATCAGCCTCGGGGCGGCCGCTTCGCGCCCCGCGCCGAGGCGTGCGGCACACGGGAGAGGCGATTTTCGATGAATCATTTCACGCACCGGAACGCAAGGGCGGCGCGCCGCCGTCCCGGGCCTCGCCCTGCCCAGCGGCTTGACCCTCACGCGGCGTGAGGGGGCATCGTCGGGGGCGTGGAAGAGCACCTGGGCGCAGGACACCTGACCGTGGGGCGCGTGGCCGAACTGGCCGGCGTGAGCGTGCGGACCCTGCACCACTACGACGAGATCGGCCTGGTGGTGCCCTCGGCGCGGACCGCCGCCGGGTACCGCGCCTACGCGGCCGGTGACGTGGAACGGCTGCGCGAGGTGCTCGCCTACCGGCGGCTGGGCTTCGGACTGCGCGAGATCGCCGATCTCGTCGACGACCCGGCCACCGACGCGGTCGCGCACCTGCGCCGGCTGCGCGGCCTGCTGCTGGAGCAGCGCGACCGCGCCGCGGCCATGGTGACGGCCATCGACCGGGAACTCCAGGCGCGCGCCATGGGCATCGCGACCACACCTGAGGAGCAACTCGAAGTGTTCGGAGCACAGTTGTACGACGTCATCGGGTCCGCCTACCCGGCCACCCGCCGTACCGAGCCGCGCATCGCCGCCCGCGTGTGGGAGGCGCTCGGCGACGCGCGGACCGTCCTGAACGTCGGAGCCGGCACCGGGTCGTACGAACCGCCGGACCGCGAGGTCACCGCCGTGGAGCCGTCGGCGGTGATGCGGGCGCAGCGTCCGGCCGGCGCCGCGCCGTGCGTGGCCGCCGCCGCGGAGCACCTGCCGTTCCCCGACGGCGCCTTCGACGCCGCGATGGCCTTCAGTACGGTGCACCACTGGCGCGACCCGATCGCGGGCCTGCGCGAGATGCGGCGGGTGGCGCGCCGGGTGGTGGTCTTCACGTACGACGCGAGCGACCCGGGCCGCCGGGAGCGGTTCTGGCTCACCCGCGACTACCTGCCCGAGTTCGCCGACCTGCTGGTGGACTGGCCCTCGCTGGCCGACCTGACCCGCGCGATCGGCGGCCGCGCGGAGCCGGTGCTCGTGCCGTGGGACTGCGCGGACGGCTTCTTCGAGGCGTACTGGCGGCGGCCCGAGGCGTATCTCGACGAGCACGTGCGCCGGGCGGTGTCGGTGTGGACGCGGGTCGGCCCGCAGGCCGAGCGCCGTGCGGTGCGGGCGCTGCGCGACGACCTCGGCTCGGGGCGCTGGGCCGAGCGCAACCGGGACCTGGTGGCCCTGGACGCGGCCGAGTTGGGCCTGCGGCTGCTGGTGGCGTGAGTCAGCGCGGAAGGGCGGCGGAGTAGCAGCTCGGGTGCCGGGCGGCGGGGGCGGTGAGGCACAGGCGGACGGGGATGCCGGGGCCGGGGAGGGCGACGAGCGGGGTGTAGACGAAGGGGTCGCTGTCGCGGGCGTGGCGCACGGTCATCCGCTGGACGGGGTGGCCGCTGACCGCCAGGCGCACCGTGGTGCCCGGGGCGACGTTTCACAGCCGGGCCCAGGCGGCGCGGCACAGCGGGTTGTAGCGGATCTCGGCACCGGCGCCGGCCGGGGTCTGCGTCTGGAGCAGCGTCTCGGGCTCCACCCCGCACAGCATGGTGCCCGGGTCGCGCCCGTCGCACGCGGAGGACGTACAGCCGACGTGGAAGGTGGTGGCCGAGGGCGTGGCGCGCGCGGCCGCCGCCTTCGCGGGCTGTGCCCGCAGCACCACCGCGGTCACCCCGCAGCCGAGCGCGGCGGACACCACCACCGTCAGCAGCAGCCGGGGTCCGCCCGGCCGCGCCACCCGCCGGCACGGCGCCGGGCCGAGTTCCGCGGGCAGCGCTTTCCAACGGGCCATGTCCGGCCTCCCCCATTCCCCACGACGCCTGACGCCCAGCGGGATACTACCGACCCGGGCGCTCCGGTTCGCCGTTCACGGGCCGAACCGGCGGGGTGCGGGCCGTACCGGGCACACGAATGTCAGCCGTGGCACTTCAGGGCGACCAGCAGCGTGTCGGCCGGCTGCGCCTCCAAGTGGCCGTAGAAGTCCCGCACGTACCGCTCCCCGGTCGCCAGGTGCGGGCAGGACTCCTCGCCGGCGCAGCTGCTGTGCCGCGGATGGCGGCCGTCCTCGATCCACCAGCCGTCAAGGGTGAGCAGGTCGGGCTGCCAGCGGGCGCGCAGGCGGAAGGCGGCGAGGTCCAGCAGGCCGCGCGGGCCGCCCGCGCACCGGCCGGGCGGGCTCGGCAGGGGCGTCCCGTCGTACCCGTCGTCGTCATGGATCAGCCGGGGGTCGTCCGCGTGCCCGGGCAGCGCTGTGAACCCGGTGCCGTCACTGCCGCCGCGGACCGTCCACTCGTCCCAGATCCCGCGCCACCGCGGCACCTCCCCCAGCCGGAACGGTGCCAGCGCCACCCCGATCGCCCCGCGCAGGTCCCCGGCTGCCGCCGCCGGCAGGCACACCACGACCCGGATACCCGCCACCACCGCCACCCCCAGCTCCCTCGCCGACCCGGTCGCCGCCCAACCTACCGCGCCGCTACGGCACCTGGTGTGCTCGGACCGGCGGCGGAGTCGGTGCGGCCGACGTGGTCGTCGAGGAAGTCGAAGAACCGCTGTGCGGCAAGCGACCGGGCCATCGGCTCGCAGTGCCCGGCGGCCCCTTCGGCCTCGGTGAACCGGACGTGCGCCTTCTCGCCGCGGATCATGTCGTACAGCCGCCTCGGCTGGCCGGCGAAGTACCCCTCCTGATCGGGATCGGCGATCAGTACCGGCGTCGTGATCCGCGCGGCGAGTTCCGGGGTGATCTCGTAGCGGTCCGCCTCGAGGAACGTGTCGTAGAAGCTGGGGCGGCCGTACGGCCCGGCCCGCCAGGTGAACATCAGCCTGACGTCTTCCGGGAGGCGTGCGATCGCGGCGTTGAAGGCGTCACGGTCACCGGCCGCGAGAAGCTCCCTCGGCTCGGGCGGCAGCGCGGCATGCCACGCCTCGGACACCTTGACCACACCGTCGTCGATGACCGCGGCCTTGAACCGGTGCTCGAACGCCAGGGCGCGCGGGGCCCAGTACCCGCCCTGGCTGACGGCGTAGAGGGCGAGCCGCTCCGGGTCCACCCCCGGCAGCCGCAGCGCCGCGTCGACGACCGGTGTGACGACGTGCTCCCAGTCCGGCCGGAAGGGGACTCCCCGCTCGAACAGCATGCGCTGCTGGCCGGGCCCGTCGAAGACCACGACGTTGTACCCGCGTACGGACGCCTCGGTGCCGTAGCCGGGCCACAGGTAACTGGCCGCGCCGTCGGCGCCGTTGACCATCACCAGCGTCGGCTTGGACCCTTCGCCGGGTGCGGCGAAGTACCAGCCGGGCATCGTGGTGCCCTCGTACGGGATCTCCAGCGGCTCGGGCGGGTTGTCCAGGAGGCCGAGGTACCGCTCCCAGCAGTGGCGGTAGGCGGCGAACGTCCGCGACCGGGTCTCGTCCGGTTCCGCGCACGCGTCGGCCACCAGGACGCACGCCGCGTAGTAGGTCGCGGCGCGCAGGAGCGTGTTGCGCCCGCTCACCCGGTGGCCGCGGTGCACGCAGTCGTCACCGATCGCGGCGACGCGTGCGGCGGTGGCCTCCCACGCGCGTGCCCACGAGGCGA
The DNA here is from genome assembly GCF_037034245.1 of Streptomyces sp. CA2R106. NCBI lineage: Bacteria > Bacillati > Actinomycetota > Actinomycetes > Kitasatosporales > Streptomycetaceae > Streptomyces > Streptomyces sp. CA2R106. Next base: position 503,065 of record NZ_JBAGKC010000003.1, on the reverse strand, counting down.
GGTCGCCGTCGGTGACGCGGTCGATCGTCGTCAGCGTCTCGCCGGTGTCCGCCGCGCCGGTGTACACCCGCCCGAGCATCGCCCGGGTCATCGAGTTCATCCGGGCGTCCGTGAAAAAGGTGGAACGCGTACCTGTCGCTGTGCTCATGCTCGTTGCCGTTCTCGTGGTGGCTCGGGCCCCGTGCGGCGCGATCCGAACGAATAAGAGAGGAATCCCTCTCTTATGAGAGTATGGGGGCCCGATAAGGAATGCAAACCTCCTCTAGACTGGTGGGATGCCCCTGCCTGCCACCGAGCCGCCCCGCGGGCGCCGGCGCGGCCCCGAACTGGAAGCCGCGCTGCTGGACGCGGCCTGGGACGAGCTGACCCAGGCCGGCTTCGCGAAACTCACCATGGAGTCCGTCGCGGCCCGCGCCGGTACCGGGATATCCGTGCTGTACCGCCGCTGGGCCAACAAGGACGAGCTCGTGCTCGCCGCGCTCAGGCACTACCGGGACACCCACCCCGTCGACATCCCCGACACCGGCTCCCTGCGCGGTGACCTGCTGGCGGCACTGAGCGTCATGGGCGAGGCCCGCGCCGGCTTCTTCGCCCTTGCCTCGGCCACGGCCTTCTCCGGACTCCTGGCCAGCACCGGGCTCACTCCCGCCCAGGTGCGCGACCGGATCTTCGGCGACCGGCGGCCGCTGCTCACCCAGGACCTCTACCAGCGCGCACACGACCGCGGTGAGATCGACCTCGAACGGATTCCCTCCGCGGTGCTCGCCATGCCGTTCGACCTGGTGCGCAACGACCTGCTGCTGGACCCCGAACCCCTTCGGCCCGCACGCATCCGGTCGATCGTCGACGACCTGTTCCTGCCCCTGGTCCACCTGCACAACAGCGGCGGGGCGGGTGCCGCGCAGGCCACCTGGACGTCATGAGGCGCCGGCCGGCCTACCAGGGCACGGTCTGGCCCGAGCGGTTCAGATACGCCAGACCGGGCGTGCCCAGTTGGGACAGCAGGACGTCCACGAGCAGCGGGGCGCTCTCCTCGACGGTGTAGGGAGCGCCCGGCCCGCCGAGCGCGGTGCGGACCCAGCCCGGTGCCAGGAGGGCGAAACCGCGCTGTGTCGCGGCCTGCCGGACGGCGAAGCTGCGCATGAACATGTTCAAGGCCGCTTTGCTTCCCCGGTAGACCTCGCGGCCGGCGGTCGTGTTGTTCGTGATGCTGCCCTGCCCGGACGACATCGCCCCGATCAGGCCAGTGGGGGACACCAGGTCCTCGAGCGCCTCGATGACGCGCATGGGGCTGAGGGCGTTGGTGATCATCACCTCCACGAAGTCGTCTACCGCCACCTCGCCGATGGGCGTCTCCTCGTTGTTCGTGGTGCCGGCGTTGACGAAGAGCAGGTCGAGCCGTCGGTCCGCAAGACGCGCGCGCAGGGGCGCAAGGTGGTCGGGCTCGTTGATGTCGAGGTACTCGACGGTGACGCGGCCCTCGGCCCGGTCTGCGAGGTCGTGCAGGAGCGTTCGCGCCGAGGCGTCGCGGACCGTGCCGATGACGTTCCACCCGCGGCCGAGGAATTCGGCCGCCATGGCGTGGCCGAGGCCGCGCGAGGCCCCGACGATGAGGGCGGTCGGCATGTGCTGCGGGGTGTCAGTCGATGACATCCAGCGTCATCTCCGTTCTGTGGTGTGGCGAGCTCACTTCGTGCGTCCTTGATCGAGGCCGCCTCGGGGCGGCACCGGTGTTCAGCACTGCTGTGGCTCTTCAGCGGTACGCGACAAGTCTGCTCAGCGCCCTGCCGAAGGCGTGATCCAAAGCGGCCGATTTGTAGGATTCGTGTCATGGCCGGTACCTCAATGCGTGAATCCATCGCAATCCAGTCCGATGACGTGCGTATCGTTCGCGCACTCCAGGTCGCTCCGAGAGCCTCCTTCGCCTCGATGGCAGTGGCGCTCGGCCTCACCGAGGGCACCGTCAGGCGCCGGTATCGGCGCCTGCACGCCGACGGCGTCATCCGCGTCGTCGGCGTCGTCAATCCGGGCGCGCTGGGGCAGAGCAGATGGCTGGTACGCCTGCGCTGCCGGCCCGGCAGCGCAGCGGCGATCGCGGGCGCCCTCGCCAAGCGGGACGACGTCAACTGGGTGGCTCTGGGCGCGGCCGGCTCCGAAGTCACCTGCGCGACGCAGTCACGGGACCAGGCGCAGCGGGAAGAACTCCTCGGCCGGCGGCTGCCGCGCACAGCGGCGGTACTCGACATCAACGCCTTCGCGATGCTCCGCCAGTTCATGGGAGGCCGCGGCCACTACTGGGCCGCGCTCCAGGGCACGCTGACGCCTCAGGAGGAAGCGGTGCTCGGAGGCGACCTCCCTCCGTTCACCGAGTCTCCGGCCGTCACGGACGCCCCCGCAGACCTCACCGCCGAGGACGAGAAGGTCCTCGACGTGCTCACCGCGGACGGCCGGGCCAGTCTCGTCGACCTCGCCGCAGCGGCGGACTCCACCCCGGGTCGGGTATCCCGCCGCCTCCGCTTCCTGCTCCTGCAAGGCGTCGTCCACATCGACGTCGAGATCGCCCCAGCGGCCCTGGGCTATCACGCACGGGCCAACCTGTGGCTGCGCGTGCACCCGGCAGAGGTGAAGAAGGCTGGACGCGCGCTGGCCCGAGAACCCGAGATCGCCTTCGCCGCGGCCATCTCCGGCCCGTACAACATCCATGCCGTCGCCCACTGCCGCAACCTCGACGAACTCTTCGAGTTCACGTCGGAGCGCATCGGCGGCCTGCCTGGCCTGCAGAGCATGGAAGTCTCACCTGTCCTACGGCATGTCAAGCAAGCAGGCACGCTGCTGTCCGGCGATCGCCTCGTCGGGCCGACCGGCCCGAGGGCGACGTGAGATGACCTGGCCGACGCCCCGCGCCCCCGTGGCAGGTCGTGCGCGACGCGGTGGGGCGCGGGCCAGGCGAGGAGAAGGTGCGCCTCGGCGGCCGTTCACCCGTAGCGCTCCGCGCGGGCGGCGAGGGCGAGGACGCGGTGGGCTCCGGCCACCACTGCCGGGTCGACGAACCGCCCGTCGGGCAGGGCGAGTGCGCCGGGGTGGGCGGCGGCCGCGGCCACGATCTCGCGGGCGGCGGCCACTTCGTCGGGTGGGGGCAGGAAGGCGCGGGCTATCACCGGGAGTTGGCGGGGGTGGAGGGCGGTGCGGCCGAGGAAGCCGAGGTCCCGGCCGCGGCGGCAGGACGCGGCGAGGCCGTCGAGGTCACGGACGTCCGGATACGCGGACTGGGCAGGCGGCGCGAGCCCGGCCGCGCGGGCGGCCACCACCGTGCGCACCCGCGGCCAGGCGAGCGCGTCCTCCCCGGCCACGCCGAGATCGGCGCGCAGGTCGGCCTCGCCCAGCGCCAGGCCGCGCACCGCCGGGTCGGCGGTGGCCACGGCGAAGGCGTTCTCCACGCCGAGCGCCGACTCCAGCAGCGGGTAGAGGCCGGGCAGCCGGGCCGCGGTCCCGGCCACCTCGCGGTACTGCCGCCGTACGGCCGCCACGTCGCCGGGCCCGCCGACCTTCGGCAGCCGCAGCCCGTCCAGGCCCGGCCGCCCGGCGAGCGCCGCCAGGTCCGCCGCGCACAGCGGGCTGCCGAGGGCGTTGAGCCGGACATGCACCCGGGGCGGGCCCGGTCGCGGAGCGGTGAGCAGTTCCGCGGTGGCGGCCCGGGCGTACGCCTTGCGGGCGGGGCCGACGGCGTCCTCCAGGTCCACCACGACCACGTCCGCGCCCGAGCGCAGCGCCTTCGCGACCACCTCGGGCCGGTCTCCGGGGGCGTAGAGCCAGGTCAGGAGGAGGCCGTCGTCGGGTTCCGGCGCCGCCACGGCCACCCGCGCCGCGCCAAGTCCGGCGGTCACAGCGCGCCCTGCGCCCGCAGCGCGGCGATCTCCCGGGCGTCCAGCCCGAGTTCGGCCAGTACGGCGTCGGTGTCCGCGCCGTGCGGGCGGCCGGTCCAGCGGATCGTGCCGGGGGTGCCGGAGAGCCGGAAGAGCACGTTCTGCATCCGTATCGGCCCCAACTCCGCGTCGTCCACCGACGCTACGGTGCCCAGCGCGTCGTACTGCGGGTCGGCGAGCACGTCGCGCACGTCGTAGACCGGCGCGACCGCGGCCTGCGCGGCCTCGAACGCCGCGACCACCTCGGCCCGTTCGTGCGCGGCGATCCAGCCGCCGACCGCCGCGTCGATCTCGTCGGCGTGCGCGGCCCGTCCGGCGCCGGTGCCGAACCAGGGCTCCGCCGCCAACTCCGGCCGCCCCACCAGCCGTACCACCCGCTCCGCGACCGACTGCGCGGAGGAGGACACCGCCAGCCACGCGCCGTCGGCGGTCCGATAGGTGTTGCGCGGCGCGTTGTTGGTGGACCGGTTGCCCATCCTCGGCTGCACATAGCCGAGTTGGTCGTACCAGATCAGCTGCGGGCCGAGCACCGCGAGCATCGGCTCGATGATCGCCAGGTCCACCACCTGGCCCGCGCCCGTGCGCTCCCGGCCGGTCAGCGCGGCCAGCACCGCGTACGCGGCGGCCAGCCCCGCCACGGCGTCGGCGAGGCCGAACGGCGGCAGCGTGGGCGGGCCCTGCGGCTCTCCGGTCGCCGACGCGAAGCCGCTCATCGCCTCGGCGAGGGTGCCGAAGCCCGGCCGCCGGGCGTACGGTCCGAACTGCCCGAAGGCCGTCACCCGCGCCAGCACCAGCCGCGGGTTCGCCGCCGACAGCCGCTCCCAGCCCAGGCCCCAGCGCTCCAGCGTGCCCGGGCGGAAGTTCTCGATCACCACGTCCGCGGACGCGGCGAGCCGCAGCAGCACGTCCCGGCCGCCGGGGGTGGACAGGTCCAGGGTCATGGTGCGCTTGTTGCGGCCCAGGTGCTTCCACCACAGGCCCACCCCGTCCTTGCTCGGGCCGTGGCCGCGGGAGGGGTCGGGCCGCCGCGGGTGCTCCACCTTGACGACGTCGGCGCCGAAGTCGCCCAGCAGGGTGGCCGCGCTCGGCCCGGCGAAGAGCGTGGCCAGGTCCAGGACTCGTATGCCCGTCAACGGACCGCAGGGCAGCGGTGGTTCGGGCGCGGCGGCGGTGGACGGCGCCGGCCTGGGCAGCGGTACGGGGGCGCCGGCGGCCGCGGGTACGGCCGGGTGCGCGGCGGGGGGACGGGGGAGTCGGGGGTGGTCCATGGGAAATCACCTCGGCTTCGTTCACCGTGCTTCGGCGGCCGGCGCCTTCGCCCGGCCGCCGTTCCTCACTCGTGGGGTACGCGGCTCGTGGGTGGCGGTTCGCGGCCGCGCAAGCTCATGGGCGGGTACGGCCGCCGCCCGCCCGCGCGTCGATCTCCGCGCGCACCGGCATCGACGACGACGCGCCCTCGCGTTCGACCGACAGCGCGGACGCCGCCGTCGCCCACGCCAACGCGTCCCGCACCGGCCGCCCTTCGCCGAGCGCGACCGCCAGCGCGCCGACGAACGTGTCACCGGCCGCGGTGGTGTCCACCGCCTTCGCGGGCAGCGCGGCCACCGCCAGCGGCTCCCGGCCGCGCGCGGCGTACAGGCAGCCCGCCGCGCCCAGCGTCACCACCACCTCGGGCACCGCGTCGAGCAGCGCGCGGGCCGCCGCCCGCGGGTCACCGCGGCCGGTGAGCGCGGCGGCCTCGTGCTCATTGGGTACCAACAGGCCGGTCACCGCGAGGAGTTCGTCCGGCAGCGGCTGGGCGGGCGCGGGTGTGAGCACCGTCCGCACGCCGTGCCGGTGCGCGGCCCGCGCACCCGCCAGCACACCGGCCAGCGGCAGTTCGAGCTGGAGCAGTAGCGCACCGGCCGCCGCGACCACCTCCTCGTCGCCCGCGGCCAGCCCCGTGACGGTGCCGTTCGCGCCCGGCACCACCACGATCGCGTTGTGGCCCTCGCCGTCCACCACGATGTGCGCGATGCCGCTCGGGCCGGGCACCGTGCGCAGCGCGGCGGTGTCCACCCCGGCGCCGTCGAGCGCCGCGCGCAGCCGCGGCCCGAAGTCGTCGTCGCCCACCGCGCCCACGAACGCCACCACGCCGCCCGCCCGCGCGGCCGCGACCGCCTGGTTGGCGCCCTTCCCCCCGGCCACGGTGCGGAACGTCTCGCCGGTGACGGTCTCGCCGCGGGCGGGCGCCACCCGCGTGTAGGCGACCAGGTCCATGTTGGCGCTGCCCATCACCACGATGCGGGCCCGCCCGCGGGCGCCGGGGCGTTCGGGCGGCTCCGGCCGCTCGGCCGGAACGATCGGATCGCTGCTCATCAGGTGCCTTCCTCGAAGTCGCCGGGTGCGGGCGTGCGTCGCGCGGGCGGGCCGGGGTGCGCCGCCGGTAGGGCGAGCGTGACCGTCGGGCGCGTGCCGATGGGGGAGGCGGGGCCGCCGGCGGGCGTGCGGCGCTCCGGTGGGGTTGGTACGGGCGGCGGCAGGACGGCCACGGCGGCGGTACGGCGGGCGAGCGCGTCGAAGCCGATGCCGTCGAAACCGGCGACGGTGCTGGCCAGGCGGTTGTCCAGCGGCGCGGTCCAGGCGGCGGGCAGCGCGGCGGCCGAACCGGCGAGCAGCCCGGTCACCGAACCGGCCGTCGCCCCGTTGGAGTCGGTGTCCCAACCACCCGACACCACACGGCAGACGGCGCCGGTGAAGTCGCCGTCGGCGTGCGTGAGGGCCGCGGCGAGCAGCGCCGCGTTGGGCAGCACATGCACCCAGTGGTGGTGCCGGAAGCGCCGGTGCAGCGCGTCCACGACCGCCTCGAAGCCCGCGACGGTGCCCGTCGGCTCGGCCCGGGCCAGGTCGATGCCGAGCCGTACCGCGCCGGCCAGCCGCGACTCCGGCGGCACCACCTGGAGCCCGGCGGCCAGGCACGCGTGCACGTCCGCGCCGCCCCCGGCCGCCCGCGCCACCACCGCGGCGGCGAACATCGCCCCGTACACGCCGTTCGCGCGGTGGCTGAGCACCGCGTCCCGCCACGCCTCGGCCGCCGCCGCGGCCGGGTCGCCCGGGCGGGTCCAGCCGAAGACGTCCGCGCGGATCAGGGCGCCGATCCACTCCCGGAACGGGTTGCGCCAGCTCGCGGTGCGCGGCGGCACCAGCCCCGCCAGCAGGTTCCGGTACGCGATCCGCTCGGCGGTGAACGTACGGCCCGCGGGCAGCTCGTCCAGCCACAGCCGCGCCACGTCCGCCGTGCCGAAGCCGTGGCCGTGCCGCTCCAGCAGCATCAGGTTCAGCAGCGGGTAGTCCAGGTCGTCGTCCTCGGGCATCCCGTCGATGTTCTCGGCGAGCGACGTGGCGCGGCTGCGGCGGTTCCACGGGTGGCGGGCGGCGAGCGCCGGGTCCAGGCCCACCGCGGTGAAGTAGCCGCGCAGCGGCCAGTTCCCGGTGGACCGCGCGATCGCCCGGATACCCGCCAGCGGCAGCTTCTCCACCGGCTTGCCCAGCAGGCAGCCCGCCGCCCGGCCGGTCCAGCCCGCCTCCAGCCGCTCGGCGAGCCGCTCCGGGCAACCGGCCCAGGACGCGGCAGGCGGGCTGCCTGCCGCCGCCCGGATCTGCGCCCACTCCGTCGGCTCCCGATCGGCCAACGGCGAGGGCAGCGCCGCCAGTTCGTCCAGCAGCCGCGCCGCCAGCTCGCGCAGGCCCGGCGCCGCCGGCCCCGGCGACGCCCCCGCCCGCTCCGGCGCCGCAGCCCCGCCCGCCGCCGACCAGCGCTCCCGCAGCGCCGCCACCTTGCGGCCCTCCTGCGCGGACTGCCGCAGCTCGTGCCCGACCAGGTCCTCCACCTGCACCCACGTCAACCGCAGCGCCCCCGCGTCCGGCGTCATCGCGGGCCTGCCAGGTCGGCGAAGGCGGCTTCGTGGGCGCGGCGGCGGGCGGTGTCGCGCGCGAAGACCTCCCGGGTGACGGCGGCCAGGTCCGCGGCGGGGGCGTGCAGGTCGAGCCGGCTGGCGCGGGCGACCTGATCGGCCCAGGCGGCCGGTACGGCGGCGCAGCCGCCCAGGGCGCCGGCCAGCGCCCCGCACATCGTGGCGATGGAGTCGCAGTCGCGGCCGTAGTTGACGCAGCCGAGGACCGCGGGTTCGTACGCGCCTTGCGCCACCAGCAGCATGCCCAGGGCGATGGGCAGTTCCTCGATGGCGTGCAGGCGCGAGGGGCGGCGGGCGCCGAGCGACGGCTCGCGGTAGCGCGGCCCGACGGTGTCGAAGGGCGCGACCGCCTCCCGCAGGGGCCCCAGCGCCTCCTCCCAGTCGCCGAACCCCGCCGCCCGCTCGCACACCGCCGCTATCGCCGCCCGGGTGCCGTCCTTCGCCAGGCCGAGCGCGGCCTCGGCGACGGACGCGGCGGTGGCGCCGGGCAGGAAGGCCGCGGCCACGGCGGCGGCGAACACCCCCGCCGCCTCCCGCCCGTAGGAGGACTGGTGCGGCGCGGCGACCTCCAGCGCCTCGGCGTAGGCACCGGCCGGGTTGCCCGCGTTGACCGCGCCGACCGGCGCCATGTACATCGCGGCACCGCAGTTGACGATGTTGCCGACGCCCGCCTCGCGCGGGTCGACATGCCCGTAGTGCAGCCGCGCCACGATCCACTTCTCGGCGAGGAAGACCCGCTGGAGCGGCAGCGCCTCGGCCTCCAGCTCGGGAATCCAGCGCGGTGTGCCGATGAGGTCGGGCACCAGGTGGTCGGCGACGCTGTACGCGTCGAGGTGGTCGCGGACCTTCGCGTAGACCCGGACCAGCGCGTGCGTCATGAGGGTGTCGTCGGTGACGTGCCCGTCGCCCTTGTGGTACGGGGCGATCGGCCGCGCGGTGCGCCACTGCGCGTGGTAGGGGCCGACGACGCCCCGCACCCGCCCGCCGTGCCGCGCGGTGATCTGCTCGGGTGCCAGGCCCTCGACCGGGCCGCCCAGCGCGTCGCCGACCGCGGCGCCGACGAGGCAGCCGGTGACGCGGTCCTCAAGAGTGGGTGTCATGGTGTCCGGGTCCTTCCGTGCGGTCGCTGCGGTCGGTGCGCGGGACGGGATACGGGGCGGGGCGCGGCCCGCGGGCGTACGGTGGCGGGCCCGGCGCGCCGTACCCGCCCGCGTCTCCGTCTCCGTCTCTGTCTCCGTACGGCGCCGGGCCCGACTCCGGCCCGGGGCCGGCCAGTTGCGCGGCCAGCCGCACCAGGTCGGTGCCCGCCAGCCGGGGCAGCGCGCAGCCCGGCAGGGTCCGGCACGCCTCCCGCCAGGAGCCGGGCACCCCGGCGCCGCCGCCGAGCGCGCCGGCCAGCGCCCCGGCCAGCGCGGGCGCGGAGTCCGCCACCCGCGACAGGCAGGCCGCCGCCGGGACCGCCTCGGCCACCGCGCCGTCGGCCGCCAGCACCAGGGCCAGCGCCACCGGCACGGTCTCCGCGGCGGCGATGCCGTAGCTGTACACGTGGTCCACGATCTGGTGCTCCAGCAGCGGGACCAGGCCGAACGCCCGCCCGCGGCCGCCGGGTCCGGCCGCGCGGGCGGCCCGGGCGAGCGCGACCGCGTGCTCGGCGTTGCGGGAGATCTCCGAACCGTCCGGCAGCTCGCGCAGCGCGGCCCGTACGCAGTCCGCGGCTCCCGCGCCGGCCAGCGCGAGGCAGACGGCCGCGGCCATCGCCCGGGCACCATGAACCCCGTCGCCGTCCTGCGTGTACCGGGCGTCGTACTCCGCGAGGTCCGCGGCGGCCGCCGGGTCGCCGGGGTGCACCACCGCCAGCACGCAGGCGCGCCCGCACGCCGCGTCGTCGAAGAAGTGCGGGTTGTCGTGGCCGGTGGCGGGCGGCCGCAGCCCGGTCGCGAGGTTGCCGAGCCCGGCCCGCACCGAGATCCGGGCGCGCAGCGGCACCACCGCGGACTCCACCTCCGACGCGCGCGCCGCCGCCGAGGAGATCTCCGCGGCCAGCGACATCCACGCCAGGTCCACCGCGGCCCGCACCCGGCGGTCGCGGCTGAGGTCGCTGAGCGGCGCGCCGCGCGCGGACAGCACCGACTCGGCGGTGAACGCCGCCCACTCCGCGTCGTCGGACGGCCCCAGCCGCAGGGGCTCCGGCGGCTGGTTGAGGGCGATCGGCACCGGCAGCGTCGTGGTGGCGTACTGCTCGGCGAACGTGTCCAGCTCGCGGGTCAGCCGCCGGGTCCACTCCGGCATCCGCGCGGCGCGGTGCCGGGCGGCGGGCCATCCGGCGGCGTCGCCCGCGGCCAGCCCCAGCAGCAGCCCCTCCACCCGGCCGCCGCGCCCGGTGTCCGCCCGGTCCAGGGACACCGGGGGCCGCGCGGCGCTCACGAGGCGACCCGGGCGGCGGGCGCGGGCCGCTGCCCGGGCAGCGGATCGGCGGGGGTGAGGAGGTCGGCGATGTCCCGCACGTGGTAGCCCGCCATGGCCGGCAGGCAGCTGCCGGTCACCGGCCCGATCGCCGCCGACCAGCGCGCGGGGATCGCGCCGAGGCCGCCGACCGAGCCGGCCAGCGCCCCGGCCAGCGCCGCCGTGGTGTCGGCGTCGCGGCCCATGTTGACCGCGGTGAGCACCGAGCCGGTGAACTCGCCGTCGGCCAGCGCGAACGCGCCGAACGCCAGGCCCACCGCCTCCGGCGCCAGGTCCGTCCACGGGTAGCCGCCGATCACGACGGCCGAGCGCAGCGCCCGCTCCCGGTCGAGCACGCTCAGCGCCGGATCGCGCCGGACCCGGCGCGCCACGGTCACCGCCCGCCGCAGCGAGCGTGCCGTCCAGGAGTCCTCGGGCACCACCGACAGCGCGGCGGTGATCACCGCCGCGCAGTCCCCGCCCGACATGGCCGCGGCCACCCCGGCGGCGACGGCCTGGCCGCCGTAGATCCCCTCGCCCTCGTGGCTGACGGTGCCGTCGATCGCGACCAGCCGCGCGGCCTCGGCGGGCCGCCCCGCCGCGTGGACGCCGTACGGGGTCGCGCGCATCGCCAGGCCGTCGCTCCAGGCGTGGCGGTGCTGCGCGGTGATGGGCGAGGCCAGGCCGCGGCGCAGGTTCTCCAGGGTGCCGCGCTCGCTGAACCCGGCGCCGCGGAAGGGGCCCTCGTCGCGGTCGGCGATCCACACGTGCCAGGCCGCCTCCACGTCGCGGGCGGTGAGCGCGGCGCCGTAGTGGACGAGGAGCAGGGCGGACAGGATCGCGTACTCGGTGTCGTCGGTGCCGGCCGGGTCGTCGCGGACGAAGTCCTCGATCCGGCCCCAGCGGCGCCGGATCTGCGACGGCTTCATGTTCTCGGCGGGCGCCCCGAGGGCGTCGCCGACGGCCAGCCCGGTCAGCGCGCCGCGCGCGTGGTCGCGGGGGCTGAGGGGGGCGTGGGGGACGTCGGAACCGCTGGAGGGGGCGGGAGTTGTGCTCATGGGTGCCGCTTCCTGGTGAGGTCCTGCCGGTGGTGCGGGTGGTGGGGGAGTGGGGGAGTGGGGAGGCGGGGGACACGGCAACGGTGCGGCGGTGGGCGGCGGTGGGTGGCACGGGGCTGTGCGGGTGGGTGCGGCGCGCCCCGCGGACGGGGCGCGCCGCCCCGTCAACTCCGGTACCGCTCGAACACCCGGTTGCCGTCCCGGACGAGCTTGCGGCGCAGCGTGTCCAGCGATATCGCGCCGTTGTAGTACTGCTGGAGCGCGGGCGTGGCGATCTTGTCGGACCACTCGGGGTAGCCGCGCATGCTCAGCGCGGGCGACGCGGTGAGGTGCCGCGCGACCGCCATGCCAGTGGCCCACCCGAGTTCCGCGGTGGTCAGCGACGGGTCGCGCAGCGCCGCGGTGCCGGTGGGCGGCATCCAGTCGCCCTGGGCGAGCCGCACCAGGTGCGGGGTCTGCGTCAGGAAGTCGATGAACTCCACCGCCGCCTGCTGGTGCTTGCAGGACTTCGCCACCGACAGCGTCTGCGGGCTGACCCCCTGGGCCCGCCCGCCGTCGGGCGCGCCGCGGCCGGCCGGCAGCGGCAGGGTGACCCAGTCGAAGTGCGCGGGCGCCTGCTGCTGGACCTGCTGCCGGTAGGAGAAGCCCAGCGGCAGCATGGCGTACCGCCCGGCGAAGAACCCGGGCAGCAGGTCGCCGCCGCCGAGCGCCAGCGCGCTCGCGGGCGCGGAGCGGTCGGTCCCGACCTGGCGGCGCACCAGTTCGGCGAACGCGGAGTCCGCCGCGCCGAACCGTACCTCGGTGCGGCCGCTGCCCTGGTCCCTGTAGAGGACGCGGCCGCCGTCGGTCAGCGCCAGGTTCAGCGTCAGGCTGACCGGCGAGCGCATCGGCCAGGCGGTGCCGTAGCGCTCGGCGCCGCCGCCGTGGTGGGACAGCTCCCGGCAGATGTCCTCGAACTCCTGCCAGGTCCACGGCCGGTCGGCGGCCGGCAGCCGGATGCCCGCCGCGGCCAGCAGCGTCCGGTTGGCCAGGAGCACCTTCGGCTCCTGGAGGAAGGGCACCCCGTACAGCGCGCCGCCGAACCGCGCGGTGTCCCAGGTGCGCTGCGGGATACGGCTCTTCAGGCCCGCGGGCAGCAGGCCGGTCAGGTCGGCGAGGTAGCCGCCGGAGCCGAAGTCGGTCAGGTCGACGCCCTCGTCATGGATGACGTCCGGCGCCGCGCCGCCCTCGAAGGACGTCAGCAGCTGGTCGTGGACGTCGTCCCAACTGCCCTGCACGTAGCGGACCCGCACCTGCGGGCGCCGCGCGTTCCACTGCGCGACGAGCGCCTTGTTCGCCGCGACCGACTCCGCCTGCCAGGCCAGCGACAGGAAGTCCAGCCGCGGCACACCGGAGCCGGCGTCCGCCCCGCAGCCCGACAGCAGCGGCCCCGCGCCGGCCGTGCCGGAGGTCGCGGCGGTGGCGGCCAGGAGAGTACGGCGGCGCATCAGCCCTTCACCGCCCCGGCCGTCACGGCACCGGCCAGGCGCCTTTGCAGCAGGGCGAAGAACAGCAGGCTCGGCAGCGTGGCGAGCAGCGACGCGGCGGCGAGCGGGCCGAGGTCGGCGGCGCCCTCGGCACCCAGGAAGTGCGTCAGGATCACCGACATCGTCTGCTTCTCCGGGGACTTGAGCAGGACCAGACCGAAGAAGAACTCGTTCCAGGCAGTGACGAAGGAGAACATCAGTGTGGCCACCAGGCCCGGGGCCAGCAGCGGCAGCACCACGCTGCGCAGGGTGCGGGCCCGGCCGCACCCGTCGATCGCGGCGGCCTCCTCCAGGGAGACCGGCACCGCCCTGACGTAGCCCTGGAGCATCCACAGCGCGAACGGCAGCGTCCACACCACGTAGACCAGGCCCAGGCCGAGCCGGGAGTCGACCAGGTGCAGGTTCTTCAGCACCATGAACAGCGGGATGACCACCAGCACCAGCGGGAACATCTGGCTGACCAGCACCCAGGCGGTGCCGGCCCGGCTGACCGCCGAGCGGAACCGCACCATCGCGTAGGCGGCCGGCACCGCGACGGCCACCGACACCAGCGCGGCGCCCCCGGCCACCAGCAGGCTGTTGAGCGCGGCGTGCAGCAGCGGCTGCTGGTCGAAGGCGGCGCGGAAGTTGCCGAGCGTGGGGTGCCGCGGCAGCCACGTCGGGTGCACCGAGCCCAGCTCCCGCGGCGACTTGAACGCGGTCGAGACCAGCCACAGCAGCGGGAAGGCGAGGAAGACCAGGTAGCACAGCAGCGCCAGATACTGCCCGGCGCGCCCCGCCCGGCGGCGTGCGGTGAGCCGCCCGGCGCGCGAAGGAGCGCCCGGGGCGGCGGCCCGCGGCGGTACGGCGGCCGGACCGGCCGCGTCGGTCGCGCTCATGAGTCCTCCTCGGTCAGGCGGTTGCGCAGGAAGACGGCCAGCAGCACGGCGATCACCGCGACCATGACCAGCCCCATGGCGGCCGCGTAGCCGAACTGGCCGTAGCGGAACGCCTCGTCGTAGGCGAAGAGCATCGGCAGCTCCGTCTTGCCGCCGGGCCCGCCGCCGGTCAGCACGTAGACCAGGCCGAAGGAGTTGAAGTTCCAGATGAAGTTCAGCGCGGTGACCGACAGCGCCACCGGCCGCAGCGCCGGCCACGTCACCGCGGTGAACCGCCGCCAGGCCCCGGCCCCGTCCAGGGCGGCCGCCTCGCGCAGCTCCGGCGGTACGTTCTGGAGGCCGGCCAGCAGCACCACCGTGGTCTGCGGCATGCCCGCCCACACGCCCACCACGACCACCGCGGGCAGCGCCAGCGACAGGCTCGCCAGCCAGTCGGTGGTGCCGTCGGTCAGGTGCAGGTCGCGCAGCGTGGTGTTGAGGATGCCCGCGTCCGGGTGGTACACCAGCCGCCACATGATGCCGACGACCACCTCCGGCATCGCCCACGGCACCAGCGCCAGGGTCCGGGCCAGCCAGCGCAGCCGCAGGTCCTGGTCGAGCAGCACCGCCAGGCCCAGCGACAGCAGGAACTGCACGGCGGTCACGCACACCGCCCACAGCAGCCCGATCCGGAACGACTGCCAGAACAGCGAGTCCAGCCGCAGCTCCCGGAAGTTGTCGACACCGGTGAACGTGGTGGCGTGGGTGACGCCGGACTGCGCGTCGGTGAAGGCCAGCGCGATCCCGTACAGCAGCGGGCCGACGCTCAGCACCAGCACCGGGACCAGCGCGGGCAGCAGCAGGAACCACGCGTCGCGGTCCAGGCCGAGCACGCGGCGGCGCGCGGCCCGGGTACGCGGCGGGGGAGTGCCGGCGCTCCGGCCGGCCCCGCGCCGCGGTATCGCCTCGGCGCTCACGACGCGCGCCCCGCCGAGGCGGCGGTCGAGCCGCGGACGACCAGCCGCGGCGCCACCGTCGCGCACCGCACCGGGTGCCGGCCGCCGCCGAGCCGGGCCAGCAGCATCTCGGCCGCGATCCGGCCGCGTTCGGCCGCGCCGAGGTCCACGCTGGTCAGCGCGGGGCGGCCGGCGCGGGCCAGCTCGCTGTCGTCCATCCCGGCCACGGCCAGCTCGTCGGGGACGCGCAGGCCCCGGTCGAGGGCGGCGTGCACCGCGCCCAGCGCGAGCTGGTCGTTGGCGCACAGGACGCTGTCGATGTCCGGGTCGGCGTCCAGCAGGCGGTGGGTGGCGGCGGCGCCGGCCGCGATGCCGAACTCGGTGGTGGCGGTGAGCGCCGGGTCGAGGGCGAGCCCGGCCTCCTCCAGCGCGATGCCGTAGCCCAGCGCGCGGTTGCGGCCGGGGACGGTGTCCGCCGGGCCGCCCACGAACGCGATCCGCCGCCGCCCCGAGGCCAGCAGGTGCCGGACGGCGAGCACCGCGCCCGTCACCGAGTCCGCCCGCACGCTGTCCACCGGCGCCCCGTCGGGCAGCGACCCGATGACGACGACCGGGCCCGCCGCGTCGGCCAGCACCCGCAGATGCTCGGCCGTGACCCGGATCGGCACCAGGATCAGGCCGTCGCTGGTCCGGTCGGCCAGGGCGCGCACCACGTCCAGCTCGTCCGCCGCCACCGCGTCGGTGGCGTGCAGCAGCAGCCGGTAGCCCGCCGGCTTCGCGGCCGCCTGTATCCGGCGGACCATCGCGGCGTACACCGGGTTGCCCACGTCCGGCAGCGCGAAGGTGAGCTGCCGGGTACGGCCGCCCTTGAGCGATCTGGCCACGCCGTTGGGGACGTACCCCAGTTCGGAGGCGGCCTGCCGGACCCGGCGGACGGTGTTCGGGCGCGCGCCGTGCCCGTTGAGCACCCTGGACACCGACGCGACGGACACCCCCGCCCGCGTGGCGATCGTCTCGACGGTCGGCGGTCCGGCGGAAGTCGTCATGGCGGTCCCTTCGCTGGTCCGGCGGACGGGCCGGGACGGCGCCCAACCGGCCGGTAAACGTTTACAGTTCGCGCCTGGCGGTCCGCCTCCGGAGGTCATGGGTTTCCGACATGGTGCGGGGGCGTTTCACCACCCGTCAATGAGGCCGGAGTTCAAACCACCCGCACGAGCGAAGCGGCGGCGAGTGCGGCTCCGCGGTACCTGAGCCGATTGTCAGAGGGTGCTGCGATGCTGGCGGCATGACCTCCTGGAGCCTGCTGGACCTCGATCGCGCCCTGCGTGCGAGCTGGGCCGACGACACCTGCTCGCCCGACGACCTCGCCGACTGGCGGCCGGACAACCCCTCCTGCGGCCACTGCGACATCACGACGCTGCTCGTGCACGACCTCTTCGGCGGCAGCCTCCTCGTCGGCGAGGTCCACATAGCCGGCACCCAGCACGGCTACCACTGGTGGAACCGGCTGCCCAGCGGCGTCGAACTCGACCTCACCCAGGAGCAGTTCCGCCGCGGCCAGACCGTCGGCGCCCCCCGCGCCGTCGAGCGCCCGCCCGGCCCGCTGCCCCGCCGCTGGCCGGAATACCTGCTGCTGCGCGAACGCGTCGCCGCCCGCCTCGGCCCCCTCCCGGAGCCGAGCTGACGCCTGCCGCCGTTCACGGGGTACCGCCGGCCGCCCGACCGGTCAGGCACGGGCGCCCGGCGGCGGCCCGCCCGCCAGGAGGTGGGTGAGGCGGGCCCGCAGCCGGGTCAGGCGGTCGATCTCCGCGTCGAGCGCGGCCAGCCGCAGCGCGACGACACCGCCGGGCTCGGGCACGCACACCGGCATCGGCCCCCCGTCGAGCAGCAGGTGCATTCGGGGCGCGAGCCCGCGCAGGTCGGCGACCGTGAAGCCCGCCGCCAGCAGGTCGCGGATGATGCGGACCCGGGCCACGTCCGCGGGCCCGTACTGCCGCTGGCCCGAGGCCGTACGCGCCGGGGTGGGCAGCAGGCCGCGCTGCTCGTAGAAGCGCAGCGCGCGCGGGGTGGTGCCGGCCGCGGCCGCCGCGTCGCCGATCCGCAGCAGTACGGTGCCGCCGCCCTCCGGCCCGCCCGCGGCCGCCGCCACGGTGGCTGCCGAGCCCGTGCCGCTGCCCGCGTCCGCGCCCGCGCCGGTTTCTGCGTACGCGTACGCGCCCGCGTCCGTTTCTGGGTCCGCCCACCCGGTCCGCATCCCTGGCCTCCTTCGTCCACCGGCAGGCGGCTACACGTCCACGATCACCGTGCCGAAGTGCCGCCCGCGCACCAACTCCTCCAACGCCTCCGGAGCCCGTTCGATGCCCGCGACCCGGGTGTGCGGGAAGCGGATCGCGCCCGCCCGCAGCCACTCCCCGAAGCGGGCCGTCCACTCCGGGATGACGTCCTGGTGCGTCAGGCCGCTGTAGCCGCGCAGCGCCACCCCCTTGAGGATCAGCGGGGTGCTGTCCACCGTCACCGGCGCACCGGCGCCGTCCCCGGCCGGGTCGAGCTGCCCCGACAGCGCCCCGACCAGCGCGAACCGCGCGCCCTGCCGGGCCGCGCCCACCGCCGCGGCCAGCTGCTCCCCGCCGACGTTGTCCAGCAGGACGTCCACCCCGTCCGGCGCCGCCTCCGCCAGCCCGCGCGCGAACGCGCCGGGGCCCTGGCCGCGCAGCACGGCCGCGTCGTATCCCAGCTCCGACACCAGCCGCTCGCCCTTCGCCGCCGATCCGGTGGTGCCGATCACCCGGGCCGCGCCGAGCCGCCGGGCGATCTGGCCGGCGAGCGTGCCCACGCCGCCCGCCGCGCCGGTGACCAGCACGGTGTCGCCCTCGCGCACCTGCCCGAGCCGGGTCAGCGCGCCGTAGGCGGTGGCGCCCTGGTTCAGGTACTGGGCCGGCTCGGGCAGCGCGGCCTGACCGTCCAGCCGTACGGCCTGCCCGGCCGGCAGCACCGCGTACTCGCGCCAGCCGAGCATGTGCGTCACCGGGGTGCCCGGGGGCAGGCCGGCGCCCTCCCCGGCGGCCACCACCTCCCCGACGGCGTGGCCGAGCAGCGTGTCCCCGGGCCGCAGCGGCGGCAGCGGCGCGTCCCGGACCCCGCCGCCCAGCAGGGTGCGCAGCGCGGCGAAGACCAGGAAGTGGCGGTTGCGCACCAGCACCTCGCCCGGGCCGGGCGCCGGGACCGGCGCCTCCACCACCTCGAAGTGCCGCCGTTCGGGCAGCCCCGCGGGCAGTTCCGCCAGCCGCACCTCGTGTGCGGTGCCGCTCGTCGCCGTGGCCATCGCCGTTTCCTCTCCGTCGTCCGTATGTCGCGGGTCCCGTGAGCCGCAGGGGCCGCGGGGGCCGTACGCCCGCGAGGTCCCGTGGGGCCCTTCGCAGCAGGTCCGCACGCCGCCGTGCCGGTCCGTACGGCCCCTGCGAGCGCGCCGGAACGCTAACCCCTGACCCGCACGTCAGGGTCAAGCGCGGGTCCGAGCGCGGGTCGGGCCGTATCCCCCGTATGGCGCAAGCCGGGCAGGAGGTCCAGGCTGGTAGTAAGCCCTGGCGCCGGCGTGGCGGGTCCGGGTCCGGGTCGCGCCGCACGCGCGTCGCCTGTTTCCGCCGCGCCCCATCCCGGCCGGAGGGAGGACTGGCATGTATGACAACGCCGATCCCGTGACGCGGCCCGACCCGCGGGTCCTCGCCCGCCGGGTGGCCGAGCGCCGGCTCCAGCTCGGGCTGAGCGAAGGCGCGCTGGCCACCCAGGCGGGCATGGCACCGCGCTATCTCCAGCACCTGCTCGGCGCGGGCGTGGACTTCGACCCGGGCGGCTTCGTCCGGATCGCCTCCGCGCTGCACCTGTCCTACGACGACCTGCTGGAGGGCCGTACGGGGCTGCCGCCCGGGCAGGGCGAGCCGGCCGTGCACCCCGCGCTGCTGCGCCTGACCGAGCACGAGTGCTGGGATCGGCTGGGCAGCCGGGGCGTGGGCCGGGTCGCGCTCGCCCTCGAGCCGAGCCCCGGTGTCTTCCCGGTCAACTACGCGGTGGACGCCCATGCCGCGGACGGCCCGTCGATCGTCTACCGCACCGCCCCGGACAGCGTGGCCGCGCCCGGCGCGGGCGCCGCGGTGTCCTTCGAGGTGGACCGGGTGGACGACCACGTCAGCCAGGGCTGGAGCGTGCTGCTGTCCGGCGTCGCCGAGCACGTGGACGACCCGGTGGTGGCCCGCCGGCTCAGCGAGAGCCACGTGGTGGAGCCGTGGTCCGGCGGCGACCTGCCGCTGTGGGTGCGGATACGGCCGGGGCACGTCAGCGGGCGGCGGATCGGGGTGCTGTGAGCCGCCGGACCCGTACCCCCGCCGGGTGGGCGCCCCGGCGGGGGCGGTCGCACCGAACGAGGAGGCGGACACCATGCGCCGTACGGTCGCCGTCGGAGTCGACGGTTCCCCCGAGAGCCTGGCCGCCGCGGACTGGGCGGCGCGCGAGGCCGTACGGCGGCGGGTGCCGCTGCGGCTGGTGAACGCGGCTGCCCCGGCGCCCGGGCTGGCCGGCCCCGCCGACCCGCACCCCGCGCCGGTCACCGTGAACTGGTCGCCGTACGCCGTGGCCGACGAGCTGCGGCGCGCCCACCCCGCGGCGGAGATCACGGTCGACCAGGTCGCCGGGCAGGCGCTGCCCGTGCTGTTCGCCGCCGCCGACGAGGCGGCGCTGGTGGTGCTGGGCTCCCGCGGGGTGGGCGCCGCGGCCGGCTTCCTGCTGGGGTCGGTCGCCCTGACCGTCGCCGGGCAGGCGCCCGTGCCCGTCGTCCTGGTGCGGGCCGCCCGCACCTCCGAGGCGCGCGGCGGCGGCGACGTGGTGCTCGGCCTCGACCTGGTCCGGCCCGGCGAGGGGGTGCTGCGGTTCGCCTTCGACGCCGCCGCCCGGCGCAGCGGCACCCTGCGCGTCGTCCACGGCTGGAGCCAGGGGCCCCCGGCCGGCCCCGACGCCGGTACCGAGGTGCTCGCCGCCGCCCTCGCCCCCTGGCGCGAGCACTACCCGCAGGTCCGCGTCTCCGGCGAAGCGGTCACCGCCGACCCCGCCCACCACCTCCTCGCCGCCTCCGCCGACGCCGCCCTCCTCGTCCTCGGCCGCCACGAACCTCCCACCCGCCTCTCCCCGCACCTCGGCCCCACCACCCACACCGTCCTCCACCAGGCCCCCCTCCCCGTAGCCGTCATCCCCGCCACCTGATTCCGGCGGCCCGCGGCCACCCGCGGACCCGCCCCCGGGAGCGCTACTCCTACGTAACGTCACAACTCGGCCACTCCGCCGATGCCCGGCGAAGCGGGCTGGCACGCTCATCCCTCCGCAACCGAACCAGGGGGGACGAACATGCGCAGCCACGCCCGTATCACCAGATCCGACGGCCCCGCGCGGCACGGGAGACGCAGGGGCCTGCGGGCCGCCGCGGCCGGCGCCGCGGTCGCCACCGGGCTCCTCGCGAGCGCCTGCGGGCCGGCCGCTTCCGGGACGGGGAACCCGGCGCCGCCCGCCACCACCACTGCGGCCGCCACCACCGCGCCCGCGCCCGCCTCCGCGTCCCCCTCCGGGACGACCGCAGGGCCCACCTCGCCGCCGCCCACCACCGTGCCGGTGACCGCGACGGCGCCTCCGGCCGCTCCGACCACCCGCGCCGCCACCCACCGGCCGACGGCCGCGCCCACCACGCGGCACACCACGGCTCGTACCGAAGCGCCGGTCGCCCCCGGGGGCGGGGCCACCGCCAAGTGCAACGACGGCACCTACTCCTACAGCCTCCACCACCAGGGGACCTGCTCCCACCACGGCGGAGTCGCCGTCTTCTACAAGTAGGCCGCCCCGGCGCCGGGGTAGCGCGAAGGGCGGCGGCCCGGTGGGGCCGCCGCCCTTCGCGTGGGGGGTGGTGGGTGCGTGCGGGGGGCGTCAGTACGCCGAGTTCACGTTGTCCATCGAGCCGTACTTGTGGGCCGCGTAGTTGCAGGCCGCGGTGATGTTGGCGACGGGGTTGTAGATGTTCCAGGACGTGCCGGACACGTGGTAGGTGTCGAAGGTCGGGTTGATCACCTGGAGCAGACCCTTCGAGGGGATGCCGTTGCGGGCGTTGATGTCCCACAGGTTGATCGCCTTCGGGTTGCCGCTCGACTCGCGCATGACGTTGCGGTGGATGCCCTCGTACGTGCCGGGGATGCCCTTCTTGTGCATGATGTCGAGGGACTGGCGTATCCAGCCGTCGAGGTTGTTCGGGTAGGTCTTCACCGCGGCCTTCTTCGCGGCGGCGGCCTTCTTGGCAGCGGCGGCCTTCTTCGCGGCAGCCGCCTTCTTCGCGGCGGCGGTCTTCTTCGCTGCCGCGGCCTTCTTCTCGGCGGCCGCCTTCTTCACGGCTGCCTCGTGCGCGGCGGTCTTCTTCGCGTCCGCCGTCTGCACGGCGGCGGCCAGGTCGACCTTGTGCGTGGTGCCCTGCGTGGCGCTGTGCACCACGAGCGCGGACTGCTGGACCGGCTGACCGGCGGAGACGCTGAACCCGGTGGTGGCGTCGCTCGCCGCGGTCGCCGAACCGGCTCCTGCGGTCGCTTCCACGCCCACGACCGCGAGCAGGGCCGCGGCCGCGGCGGTGGTGCCGACAGTCGTGATCTTGCGCTGCTTCGACAGCCGGGTGAACGAGGAGACGCCGGGGAGCTTCTTGGTGACCGTGGGGAACTGCATTGCGGGTTTACCTCTTCCGTTGGGGACTCGTGAATTGTTAGAGCTCCCGGATTCAACGGTCAAAGGTCGCATCTACGGACAAAACCGTAGGTGAATTGGGTGCCGGAAAAGGGTCCGCGCACACCCGCCGCGTCACGCCGCCCGCCCGCCCGCAGGCCCTACTAACGCGCTTAGTTTGTGACGTGGGCTATATCGAGGGGATCACACAGGACCTCCTCAGCAAGCACAGGACGTACCCGGCCGCGTGCACACGGTGTCGAAATTCCGGCGGTTTTCCGGGGCGCGCCGACATACGCTCGCACCGGCCGGGAAGCGGGCCCGGCGACCCGCCGGCCGACGGCCGCGGAAAGAGGCGAGCGCCGTGGGCGACCAGGTCACCGTGGACAGCAAGGACGACCCGACCAGCACGCGCGGCCCCCGGGTCGCCGCGGCACGCGCGGCGCTCGGCCCGGTCGGCGTGGTCCTGCCGGTGTCCTTCACCGGCCAGCCCGCGGTGTCGGCCCAGCGCGCGGCCGTCGTACAGCTGGAGCAGGCCGGCTACCGCACCGCGTGGACGAACGAGGTGGTCGGCGGCAAGGACGCCCTCGTCCACGCGTCGATCCTGCTCGGCGCGACCCGGCACCTGGTGCTCGGCACCAGCATCGCCAACATCTGGGCCCGCTCCCCGCAGACCCTGCACGCCGCCGCGGCCCAGCTCGCCGAGGCGTACCCCGGGCGCTTCGTGCTCGGCGTCGGCGTCGGCTACCCCGACCAGGCGGCGGCGGTCGGCCGTGCGTACGGCAGCCCGCTCGCCACGCTCCGCGACCACCTCGGCCGGATGGACGCCCCGACCCAGCCGCCCGCGCCGGAGGCGCCCTACCCCCGGATCGTCGCCGCCAACGGGCCGCGGATGCTGGCGCTGGCCGCCGAGCTGAGCGACGGCGCCCTGCCCGCCGGGATGCCCGAGGCGTACACCGCCTACGCCCGGAAGGTGCTCGGGCCGGACCGGCTGCTGGCCGTCGGGCTGAGCGTGGTGCCCGGCGACGACCCCGAGCAGACCCGCGCCGCCGCCCGCCAGATGGCGACCGCCCTGCTCAGCCGCCCCTCCTACGCGGCGGTCGCCGCCAAGCTGGGCCTGCCCGGCGCCGGCGCCGACCCCGCCGCTCCGGACGACGCGCTGGTGGACGCCCTCGTCGCCCACGGCGGCCCCGACGCGATCGCGGCCGCCGCCCGCCGGCACCTCGCCGCGGGCGCCGACCATGTGCTGCTCCTGCCGCAGCCCGGCGAGGAGTACGCCGCCGCCGTCGACACCCTGGCCGCGCTGGCCCCGGCCCTGGCGGACCTCACCTGACGGCGGCCGGGGGCGTCCTCAGGGCCTGTCGTGCGGACCGCCGGTGACGCGGCGCCGCGGAGATCCGGACGACAGGCCCTACCGCAAGTAGCTCGGCTCCCGAGGCGGCCGGCCATATGACAAACTCGCCGTCCGATACGAGGCGACCGTGCTGGTCGCAGCCCGCAACGAGTGGCTGTGACCAGCGCTTTCGGGACCGACTCTAGGTGTGGAACGTGGTGGTTGCCTCCAGGGCCGCCCGGCCGGTCGCGACCCGGTTCACCGGCGCGTTCTCGTCGGCGTAGCCGAAGGAGATACCCACAAGCAGCTTCCCCTCGTCCACTCCGAGTTGATCGCGGACAGTGTCGGCGTAGAAGCTGAGCAGGCCCTGCGGGCAGCTGGCCACGCCGTAGCCGGTCATGGCCAGCAGCAGCGTCTGCAGGTAAGCGCCG
The DNA here is from genome assembly GCF_037034245.1 of Streptomyces sp. CA2R106. NCBI lineage: Bacteria > Bacillati > Actinomycetota > Actinomycetes > Kitasatosporales > Streptomycetaceae > Streptomyces > Streptomyces sp. CA2R106. The sequence goes on along the minus strand of NZ_JBAGKC010000003.1, from coordinate 479,848 downwards.
GCGTCGGCGGCCAGTCGCGGCCCGCCGTCGCCGGTGACGAACAGGAACGCGGCGTGGGGCGCCCCGTAGAAGCCCAGACTCTCCGCGTCGTAGGCCGTGCGCGCCGGGTGGTCGTCGGGGCCGATGCCCAGCGCTCCGTACAGGCTGGCACCGAAGGCGGCCCGCCGTTCCTGGTGGACGGGAGCGTACATGTCCTCGGCGTACGGGTAGTCGGCCGTGACGCGTCGCTCGGCGTGCGCCGTTCGCAGGGCGTCGGCCAGACGGTCTCGCCGTGCGCCACCGACCACCTCGACCCGCCACGGCTGCGCGTTGGAGTTGGACGGCGCGGTGCCGGCCAGGGAGAAGACCTCGCGCAGAGTGTCCTCGGGTACCGGGTCGGGACGGAATGCGCGGGTCGCGCGGCGCCCGCGGATCAGCTGCTCGGCGTACTGCGACGTTCGTGTCCCGCCCGGCTGTGTCCCGCCGGTGGGCGCCTGGCTCGTGCGTGTCCGGGTGAAGGCCGGTCCGCTCATGGAACTCTCCTCAGGATCACTGAAGTAAACGTAACCGTTTACCTGAAGGGGTACTATAGCCAGCCACCCCCCTCCGAAGTAAACGAGAACGTATACTTACGTCATGACCACGATGACGACGGCGTCTCGACGGCCGGGGCGCGGAGGGCGGGAGCGCATCCTGGCCGCCGCGGCCGGACTGTTCGCGGCCCAGGGGATCAACGCGACCGGCATGGAGCAGATCGCGGAGCGGGCGCCGGTGTCCAAGCGCACCCTCTACGCGCACTTCAGGACCAAAGACGAGCTGGTCCTCGCCCATCTCAAGGACCTCTCCTCGACGGGGCACACCCTGGAGAGCGTGCTGGCACGCGAGGACATCCCCGCCAAGGAGCGCATCCTCGCACTGTTCGACCCGCCCCCGACCGGCACGGACCCCGTGCGCGGATGCCCGTTCATCGACGCTGCCGCGGAGTTCCCCGACCCCCAGAACGAGGTCCATTCCTACGCCCGCGAAATGAAACTGCTGATGGTGCGGCTGGTGACCGACCTGGTGGCAGAAATGGGCTGCCGCGAGCCCGCCGTCCTCGCCGAGCAACTCGTGACCCTCGCGGACGGCGCCGCCAGCCGCGCCATGGTGCTGGGCGAGTGGAACTACGGCCGGCACGCGCGGACAGCGGCGGAGACCCTCCTGGAAAACGCGCTGCCGACCACGATCTGACAGGTCCTACCGGGTTGCTCGGTATGCCTGGCGCCTGATGCGAAGATCCCGCCGCTCGACCGAGAGGAAAGCGGGACTTTCACGACAGGCCCTGGTACCCCAGCGCGTCGAGCGCGGCCTTCGTGGCGTCCGCGACCAGCCCGTCCGCGGACGCCGCGTCCGCGCGCCCGCGGTCGGACAGCACACTGACCACCACGGGCGCGCCGTGCGGCGGCCAGGCCACCGCGATGTCGTTGCGGGTCCCGTACCCGCCGCTGCCGGTCTTGTCGGCGACCTTCCACCCCGACGGCACCCCGGCCCGCACATAGGGGCCGCCGGTGGTGTTGCGCACCATCAGGCCGGTGAGCAGGGCGCGGCGGCCGGCCGGCAGGGCGCCGCCGACCAGCAGCGCGCGCAGGTCGGTGCCGAGCGCGCGGGCGGTGCTGGTGTCGCGGGTGTCCCCGGGGACGGCCGTGTTGAGCGCGGGCTCGGGCCGGTCGACCCCGGTGACGGCGTCGCCCATGCCGCGCACCGCCCGCCGCAGCCCGGCCGGTCCGCCGAGCCGGTCCAGCATCAGGTTCTCGGCGGTGTTGTCGCTGTACCGCAGCGCCGCCGCCATGACCGCCCGCAGCGTCATCCCGCCGCCCGGGCCGCTCCCGGCGTGCCGCGACGTCACCGGCGAGTACGCCACCAGGTCCGCGGCCGGATACCTGACGACCTCGTCGAGCCCGGCGTCCGTCTCCCGGGCCAGGAGCGCGGCCGCGGCGAGCACCTTCACCGTCGAGCAGTGCGCGAACCGCCGGTCCGCCCGGTAGGCGACGCTCCGGCCCGACCCGGTGTCCAGGACGTACACCCCGAGGTGCGCGCGGTACCGCTGCTCCAGCGCGGCCAGCTCCCCGGCCGCGTCGGCGTCCCGGACGGTGCCGGTGCCCGCCGGGGAGGGCGCGACATGCGCGGCGCGGGGCGCGCCGGCACCGCACCCGGCCGTCAGGAGGGATACGGCGGCGAGCGCACCCGCCGCCCGCCGGGTACGCCGATCGGTCGCAGGCATGCGCACCACTGTGGGCGGCGCGCCCCACCGGGTCAACGACCCCCGCCGCCGTGGCGCGGCCCGCCGGCTCACAGGCCGACGTCGCGGCGGCTCATGTCGGCCAGCGACTCGCGCCGCACCAGGACGCGGGCCGCGCCGTCGCGGACGGCGACGACCGGGGGACGGCCGACGAGGTTGTAGTCGGAGGCCATCGACAGGTGGTAGGCGCCGGCGGCGGGCACCGCCAGGAGGTCGCCGGGCCGGATGTCGGCGGGCAGCGGCACCCCCTCGGCGAGGATGTCGCCCGCCTCGCAGTGCCGGCCGACCACGCTCGCCGGGGCCGTGGCGGCGGGGGAGCGGCGGCCGACGAGGCGCGGGGTGTAGCGGACCCCGTACAGCGCGGGCCGGGGGTTGTCGCCCATGCCGCCGTCGACGGCGACGAAGGTGCGCACCGGGGTGCGCTTGACCGACAGCACGCGGTAGACCGCGACCCCGGCCGGGCCGACCACCGCGCGCCCGGGCTCCAGGGTGAGGCGGGGCACGGGCAGTCCGGCCCGGGCGCAGCCGGCCGCCAGCTCGGTGCGGACCCGGTGGGCCAGCAGCCGCGGGTCGAGCGCCTGCTCGCCGGGGCGGTAGGCGATGGCATGCCCGCCGCCGAGGTCGAGCCGGCCCAGGACCAGGCCGTGGCGGTCGCGGATACGGGCCATCAGCCCGACCATCCGGCGCAGCGCGGCGACGTACGGGCCGGTGGTGGCGATCTGCGAGCCGAGGTGGCAGTGCAGGCCGACGAGTTCGAGGCGCGGCTGCCCGATGATCCGCTCGACGGCGTGGTGCGCGGAGCCGTCGGCGAGGGACAGGCCGAACTTCTGGTCGTCGGTGCCGGTGCGCACCGCGGCGTGCGCGCCGGCCGCCACGCCCGGCGCGACCCGCACCATGACCTGCTGGCGGTCGGTGGGCGCCACGATGGACGCCAGCCGGGCGATCTCGGACATGCCGTCCAGGACGATCAGCCCGACACCCAGGCGCACCGCGGTGTGCAGGTCCTCCGGGCTCTTGGCGTTGCCGTGCAGCACGATCCGCTCGGCGGGCACGCCCGCCGCGACGGCCACACCCAGTTCCCCGGCCGAGCAGACGTCGAGTCCGAGCCCCTCGTCGGCCACCCACCGGGCGACGGCACGGCACAGGAACGCCTTGGCCGCGTAGAGGACCTCGGCGTCGGGGAAGGCGGCGCGGTAGGCGCGGCAGCGGTCGCGGACCTCGCCCTCGTCGAGGACGTACAAAGGGGTGCCGAACCGGTCGGCGGCCTCGACGAGGGAGACCCCGCCGACGGTGACGTCCTGGTCGCCGCCGGCCGGCAGCCGGGTCGAGGCGGGCCAGATCGCGAGGTCCGGGGCGGGGGAGGCGACGGAGACGGACATGTCGCGCGCCCCTCAGCCGATCGCCCGCAGCGCGCCGGGGCGCCGCACGGTCGGTCCGGTCGGCACGGACGCCGGTGCCGCCGGTGCCGCCGGCACCCGGGCGGGCGCGGGCGCGCAGAACCGCGGGTCCACCGTCACGCAGGTGACGCCCAGTGGTTCGGCGAGCGCCCGCAGCGCCGCCGCCGACAGCCTGACCCACGGCTGGTCGGCGCCCAGCACCGCCGCCAGGCGCTCGGCGCTGGTGAAGCCGACCGCGGTGCGGGTGCCCAGCGGGGTGCGGAAGAAGCGCGCGGTGCACCCGCCCGGGCCCGGGCGGACGGGGACGAGCAGCGGTCCGGCCGGGACGGGTTCGTCGGGGTCGGGGTCCTCCGGGTGACGGGTCGCAGCCACAGGTGCCTCCAGGTGCAGAGCGTGGAACCGGCGTCCGGCGGGGTGCCGTGGGCGCCTCGTCGACGCTAAGCCCGCGGACCTGGGTGCCCGCCGCCCCCTGACGCGCGCTTGACGCCCCGCGGCGCCCTCCTGACGGGACGCTGACGGCCACCGCGCGGCCCGGCCGGCCCGGTGCTCAGGCCAGGCGGCAGGGGACTTCCAGGTCCTCCGAGAGGTAGTGGATGGCGCAGACCCGGTGGTAGCCGTCGGCGATCAGCAGCGGCCGGCCGCGCAGCAGCAGCACCGGGGAGAGTTTCTTGCCGAGCACCGCCTTCTTCATGTCGTGGGCGACGTGCGGGTTGCGGGCGGACAGCAGCTCCAGGCCCGAGGCGCGCAGGATGTCCTTGGCCTTCCTGGACGTGGTGGGGACCGCCCGCAGGCGCCGCACCGCGTCCTGGGCCTGCTCGGGCGGCAGCAGGAGTTCGAGGTAGTCCGCGGCCGCGGGGAAGTCGTGCTCCTCGGGGTCCTTCTTCCACACCGGGTCGGTCATCGCGCCTGCTCCCCGCCGCCGGCCGTCGCCCGGGGGGTGACGGTGACCTTGAGGTGCTTCATGATCGGCTGGTCGCTCTGCGTACTGCGGTCGCCGATCGCGCACAGCACGTTCATCTCGGGCATGTAGCCGGCCGCGCAGCCGCGCGGGATGCCGTACGGGATCGCGAGGTAGCCCTCCAGGGTGCGGGTGCTGCCGTCCCCGGCGGTGCTGGTGATGTCGACCGGGTCGAACGGGTCGAGTCCGCGCTCGCCCATGTCCTCGGGGTTCATGAAGACCAGGGTGCGCAGGTTGCGCACCCCGCGGTAGCGGTCGTCCTCGGAGTAGATCGTGGTGTTCCACTGGTCGTGCGAGCGCATCGTGCCCAGCGACAGGGTGCCCGGCGCGGGCCGGACGTCCGGCAGGGCCGCGGTGGAGAACTCCGCCCGCCCCGACGGGGTGTGGAAGATGAGCTCCCGTGCCGGCTGCCTGATCCGGAAGCCCAGCGGCAGCCGCACCCGGCGGTTGAAGTCCTCGAAGCCGTCCAGGACCTTGGCCATGGTGTCGCGGATGCGGTCGTAGTCCTCGACGTACCACTCCCAGGCGGTGGCGCTGTCCGGGAGGGCGGCGCGGGCCAGGCCCGCGATGATGGCGGGCTCGGAGAGCAGGTGCGGGGAGGCCGGGCGCTTCATCCCCACCGACAGGTGCACCATGCTCATCGAGTCCTCGACCGACGTGCTCTGCACCCCGCCCGGCCGCTCGTCCTTCTCGGTGCGGCCCAGACACGGCAGGATCAGGGCCTGGCGGCCGTGCACCAGATGGCTGCGGTTGAGCTTGGTGCTCACCTGCACGGTGAGGTCGCAGGCCCGCAGCCCCGCGAAGGTGTACGCGGTGTCGGGCGCGGCCCGCGCGAAGTTGCCGCCCATGCCGACGAAGACCTTCACCTCGCCGCGGTGCATCGCCTCCAGGGTGCGGACGGTGTCCAGGCCGGGCGCGCGCGGCGGGTCGATGCCGCACACCGCGGCCAGCCGGTCCAGGAACGCGGCCCCGGGCCGGTGGTCGATGCCGCAGGTCCGGTTGCCCTGCACGTTGCTGTGCCCGCGCACCGGCGAGGGCCCGGCGCCCTCGCGCCCCAGGTTCCCGCGCAGCAGCAGGAGGTTGACGATCTCCCGGACGGTGTCCACCCCGTGCTCGTGCTGGGTGATGCCCAGGCACCAGCTGAAGATGCTGCGGTCGGCGTCGCGGTAGACCTGCGCGGCGGCACGGATGTCCGCGCGGGTCAGACCGCTCTGCTCCTCGATCCGCGGCCACGGCGTCCGCTCGCACAGCGCCCGGTACTCCGCGAAGCCGCTGGTGTGGCGCTCGACGAACTCCGCGTCCAGCGCCTTCGGGTCGACGGCGGCCAACTCGAACACGGCCTTGGACATGCCGCGCAGCAGCGCCATGTCCCCGCCGATGCGCACCTGGAGGTCGAGGGTGCCGGTCGGGGTGGACTTCGCCAGCGCCATGTCGGTGAACTCGTGCGGCACGATCGTCCGGGTCGCGGCCGCCTCGACCAGCGGGTTGACGTGCACGATCTGCGCGCCGCGGCGGTAGGCGGCGGCCAGCGCGGTGAGCATCCTCGGCGCGTTGGAGGCGGCGTTGACGCCCAGGACGAACAGCGCGTCCGTCGCCTCCCAGTCCCCCAGGTCCACGGTGCCCTTGCCGGTGCCCAGCGCCGCGGTCAGCGCCCGGCCGCTCGCCTCGTGGCACATGTTGGAGCAGTCCGGCAGGTTGTTGGTGCCGAGCTCCCGGGCCATCAGCTGGTACAGGAACGTCGCCTCGTTGCCGAGCCGGCCCGAGGTGTAGTAGGCGGCCCGGTTCGGGTCGTCCAGCGCCCGCACGGTGCGGCCGAACAGCGCGAAGGCGTCCGCCCAGGTGATGGGCACGTAGTGGTCCGAGGCCGCGTCGTAGACCATCGGCTCGGTCAGCCGGCCCTGGTCCTCCAGGGCGAAGTCGCTCCACCCCGACAGCTCGGTGACCGAGTGCGCGGCGAAGAAGTCCCGGTCCACCCGCTTGCGGGTCATCTCCCAGGTGACGTGCTTGATGCCGTTCTCGCAGATGTCCAGGTGCAGGCCCTTGGTGTCGTCCGGCCAGGCGCACCCGGGGCAGTCGAAGCCGCCGTTCTCGTGGTTCATCTTCATGATCGCCCGCGGGCCGTCCAGCAGCTCGCCCTGCCGGGCCAGCGCGCGGCCGACGCTCGCGGCGGCGCCCCACCCCGCGGCCGGGTGGCGGTAGCGGCGGAAGGCGGGGCGGCCGTCGGGCGCGGCGGCCGGCTGCGGCGCGGCGCCGGGCAGGGCGTCCCCGGTGGCCGGGGCCTGCGCCGCCGCGTCCCCGTCGCGGTGGCCGGTGTCGCCGTCGGTGCTCATGGCTGGGGTCCTTCCGCCGTCGCGGGGGAGGCAGGCGGCGCGGCCTCCCGGCACGTCTCGGGGTTCGCCGCATGCTAAGCCGGGGTGTGCCGGTGCTGCCACGCGACAGGCCGGGCACCGGCGGTTCGCGGGGTGCGCGGAAGCCTGCGGTCGCGCCCCCGATGTTATCGATGCCAAAACCACTTCTCGATGCGGCGAAGCGCCTGGACGAACACGAGATCCAGGCGGTGCGTCCAGTCCGGCTCTGGTGTTATCGATGCCAACTGGCTAGGGTTCCGGGCAACTTCACCACGCCCGCCGTCCGTGCCTCGGACGGCGACGATCCGCCGTCGACCCAACCCCCCGAGACGAAGGACTGGCATGCCATACCCTCGAACAAGACTGGCCGTCGCACTGCTGGCCGCGGCCCTGGCCGTGGTCGGCGCCGGCGCCGGGACCGGCGCGACCGCCGCCACGGCGACCACCACGGCCGCCTCCGGCTACACGGTCTCCGTCGGGACGACCGGCAGCTACGCCTACCCCACCGACACCCCGGCCAGCTCGTACATCGACAAGGACGGCACCTACTACTTCCAGCAGTCCGTCGCCGACTACGGCACCGACGGGCCGCGCTCCTGGGACTTCTTCACCGGCACCGACATGGACACCGCGACCCGCTCCGGCGCGATCAGCGACGCGGTGAACCCGGCCGAGCCGCGCGACCGCAACAACGACACGACCTGGCGCTGCGACAACAGCCCCACCGGCAAGGACGCCACCCCCGCCCCGGCCGGCTCCGGCTACACCCAGCGCAACTTCTGCGACCTGGTGGGCACCTGGGTCGACCCCGACACCGGCGACTGGTACGGGCTGGTGCACAACGAGTTCACCCCGCAGCCCTTCGGCGACGGCATCCACTTCGACGCCATCGACTACGCCGTCTCCACCGACCAGGGCCGCACCTGGACCATCAAGGGCCACGCGCTGACCTCGCCGTACAGCACCGAGCGCGGCGACACCGCGGCCTTCCCGCAGCAGACCTACTACTACGGCGACGGCGACCAGCGGCTGTTCGTCGACACCGCCTCGGGGTACTTCTACGTCTACTACGGCTCGCGCGCGGTGGACAAGAACGGCGGCTGGAAGGCGTTCTACGAGCACGTCGCCCGCGCCCCGATCGCCGCGAAGATGGCACCGGACTCCTGGCAGAAGTGGTACGACGGCTCCTGGTCGCAGCCCGGCACCGGCGGCAAGGAGAGCAACATCGTGCCGGTGGCCTCGGCGGGCGACACCGGCTACACCGACCCCGCCGCCGAGTACGACCCGGCCACCCCGGGCACCGTCAGCGCGCAGGTCGCGGCCGGCACCGCCCCGCCCACCTCGCCGCTGTTCGTGATGGACGTCTCCTACGACGCCTACCTCGGGCTCTACATCGGCGAGCCGCAGGCGGTCGACCAGAGCGGCAACGCGCCCCAGCAGTTCTACGCCACCGCCGACCTCGCCACCCAGAAGTGGACCCTGCTCGGCGACACCGGCGGCTACACCACCGCCTCGTGGTACCGCTGGATGCTGGACAGCGCGAACAAGACCAGCTCCACCATCGTCGGCCGCACCTTCCGCGCCTACTGCTCGATCGCCTGCGCCGACGGCTCCGACGGGCAGTACGCGAACGTGACGATCGACCCGGCCAGGTCCGCCGCCGCGCCGGTCGCCTCGGGCGGCACCTACACGATCGCGAGCGGCGCCGGGCGGGTGCTCGCCGCCCGCGGCGCCGGCACCGCGGCGGCGGCCCCCGCCGCGGGCCGGCCGGCCGCGCAGCGCTGGACGTTCACCGCGAACGGCGACGGCTCGTACCGGATCACCAGCGCCGCCACCGGCCGGGCGCTGGGCGTGCCCACCGGCGCCGCCGCCGGCCGGGCCTGGGGCACGACGCCGGTGCTCACCGCGCTGCCGGCCGCCGGTCCCACCGTCGGGCAGCAGTGGTTCGTGCTGCCCGGCACCTCCGCCGACGGCACGCGGACCGGCACCTTCAAGCTGGTCAACCGCTACAGCGGGCTGGTGCTCGCACTGCCGGCCGCCGCCGGGCGGGGCACCGAGACCACCCCGGCGCGCAGCTGGAGCGACCGCACCGGCAGCGCCGTCGGCGGGCGGCGCGGCGCGGCCGAGCAGACCCTGACGCTGACCGCCGCCGGCTGACCCGGCCCGGTCCCGCCCCGACGGCACGGCACGGCGGGCGGCGGGGCGCCGCAACGCGCCCCCGCCGCCCGCCGGCTGATGTCCCGTCAGGAGCAGGTGACCTGCGCGTCCGCCCAGTCCGCGTGGTCGCTGTCGTTGCCGTCGCCGCCGTCGGTGACGATCAGCTGGACCTGCTGGGCGCCGGTGACGTCGGCGGCCAGCGGGGTCGGCCCGTCGGCATTGGTGAGTACCCCGCTGTCGGCGACCTGCCGGCCGTCGGCGGTCACCTCGAACTCCACGGTGCCCTTGCCGTCCTTCTCGTCGTCCACCCCGACGGTCGCGGTGACCGTGCTGCACCCGCCGCCGAGGTAGTAGGTGACCGTGCTCGGCGCGTGGGCGCCCAGGCCCTTGGCGAAGACGGTGCCGCCGATCGTCAGCGGGTGGCCGTCGCCGGCCGCGGTCTCGCCGTTGCTCTGGTCCCGCTCGACCGGGCCCCACCCGTTCGTGGCGGTCACCCAGTCCAGGTCACTGAGGTAGCTGGTGCCGGACGGCGGCGGCACCTCCACGGTGACACTGCCCGCCAGCGGCACGCTCACCTGCTTGCGGCCGCCCGGCGGATCGTAGCTGACCGTCCCGGACAGCGGGTACGTGCCCTGCGCGGTGCCGGTCGGCGCCGTGACGGTCCACGGCGTGGCGAACGTACGGCCCTTGAGCAGCAGCGGGGTGCCGGTGGCGCCCGCGGCCTTCACCGTCCAGCCCGCCGGGGCGTCCAGGCTGACGTGCAGACCGGTGGCCGGCAGCGCGCCGAGGTCGGTGGCGTAGGTGTCCACGGTCGCGGAGGCGCCGGGCTCGAGGTGGTCGGGCGCGTGCGAGACGCCGGTGTCCAGCAGCGCCGGGTCGCGCAGCGCGGCCGCGCCGCCCGCCGCGCTCGCGCCGACCCGCAGCAGCACCGTGCCGTGCGCGGGCACCGTCGCCGCCAGCGTGCCCGCGCTGTCGTAGTCGGTGTGGCTCCACAGGTCGCGCACCGCGTAACTGGCGCGGCGGGGCAGCCCGGCGGCCTCGGCGGTGGTGGAGATGTGCTGCGCGGTGTCGGCGGAGTTGAACAGCGCCACCGCCCGGCCGCCGTCGGCGAGCTTCTTGCTCAGCACGTAGGTGCCCGCGGAGGTGTCGGAGGAGATGACGGTGGCCGCCGAGCCCAGCGGGTCCTGGTTCAGGGCGATGACGTCCTTGTTGCCGAGGATCGCCAGCGTCTGCGGGGTGGCCTTGCGCAGGTCGGTGCCGATCAGCAGCGGCGCGTCCATGACCGACCAGAGCGAGAAGTGGGTGCGGTACTCCGTGTCCGTCATGCCGCCGTTGCCGACCTCCAGCATGTCCGGGTCGTTCCAGCGGCCCGGTCCGGAGTCGGCGCCCAGCGGCATGTTCGCCTTGGCGATGCCGAGCATGCTCGACCAGGAGTCGTTGATGTCGCCGGTGGTGCGCCAGGAGTTGCCGACGTCGCCGGCCCACTGCCAGGGGTCGTTGACGCCCCACTCGCACAGCGAGAAGACGATCGGGCGGCCGGTGGCCTTCAGCGCGTCGCGCATCGCGGTGTAGCGCGCCACGTAGTCCGCCTGCGTGCCGTCGCTCTGGTTGTTGCAGTTGTCGTACTTGAGGTAGTCCACGCCCCAGTCCGCGAGCGACTGCGCGTCGGTGGCCTCGTGGCCGAGGCTGCCGGGGTAGCCGGCGCAGGTCGCGGTGCCCGCGTCCTCGTAGATGCCGAGCTTGAGGCCCTTGGCGTGCACGTAGTCGGCGGTGCCCTTGATCCCGTCGGGGAACTTCGCCGGGTCCGGCACCAGCCGCCCGTCGGCGTCGCGGGTGTGCGTCTGCCAGCAGTCGTCGATGTTGACGTAGGTGTAGCCGTCGTCCTTCAGCCCGGAGCTGACCAGGTAGTCGGCGGTCTGCTCGATGAGCTGCTCGCTGACGTCGCACCCGAAGGCGTTCCAGTCGTTGAAGCCCATCGGCGGGGTCAGCGCCAGGCCGTTGTCGAGAGCGGCGGCGGGCGCCGCGGCGACGGCCACCTGCGCGGCGGTGGCGGCGGCGCCCAGACCGCCGGCCCACAGCACGCCGGCGGTCGCACAGGCGATCAGCCTGCGGACGGATCTTGGCATGTGGCTTCCTCTGCTCGCGTGATTCGGAGAACCGAACGGAACGGAACAGGGCCGGCCCCTCCCGGCCCCTCCTGGCCGGCCCGGCCTGCGCGCATGCGTCGGACGTCCGGCCGACGGCGGCTCGTGCGCAGGCAATTCAACGTAAGGAAACAGAGTCGAGCATTTTCTTTCGCGGCCACACCGTAGAAGCCGTGACGTGTCTTTGACAAGACATGTGCGGGGAGCACTCACTCCTCTGACGGGCCCGGTGGGAAGGCCGGGCCCGTCGAAGGAGGCGGGGAGGGGGAGGGGTCAGGAGCGGGTGGCCACCGACAGCAGGACGTCCACCAGGCGGTCGGCGGCGTCGGGGCGGCCGTGGGCGCGGGCCTGGGCGGCCATGGCGGCGCGGCGGGCGGGGTCGGTGAGCAGCGGGCCGGCCGCGGCCACGAGGCGGTCCGCGGTGACCTCGCCGATCAGGGCGACGGCGGCGCCGGACTCCTCCAGGTGCCGGGCGTTGTGGGCCTGTTCGTTGCCCGCGGAGGTGGCCAGCGGGATGAAGACGGCCGGCTTGCCCAGCGCCGTCAGCTCGGCGAGGGTGCCGGCGCCGCTGCGCGAGACCACCAGGTCGGCCAGCGCCAGCACGTCCGGCAGCTCGGGGCCCACGAAGCCGGTGAGGTGGTAGCGGGCGGCCAGCCCCGGGTGCAGGCCGGCCACATGGCGGCGCAGGTCGTCCACGTTGGCCGGGCCGCACTGGTGGATGACGTTCGCCCGCTCCAGCAGCCAGGGCAGCGCGTCACGCACCACGTCGTTGATCTGCTGCGAGCCCTGCGCGCCGCCGGTGACGTAGACCGTGGGCAGGCCGCGTTCGAAGCCGTACAGGTTCAGCGCGCTGATCGCCTTGTCCGGGTGGCCGGTCAGCACCTCCGGGCGGATCGGGTTGCCGGTCACCACCGCGAGGGGCCGCAACTGCTCCGGCAGCAGGGCGAGCGAGGAGTCGGAGGACAGCGCGATCCGGGCCGCCGAGCCGGCCAGCTTGCGGTTGGCCAGCCCCAGCCGCACCGTCTGCTCGTGCAGCACCAGCGGGCGCTTGCACATGCGGGCGGCCAGACCTGCGGGCACCGCGACGTAGCCGCCGGTGGCCAGCACGACGTCCGGCCGGAACCCGGAGACGATCCGGCGCGCCTGCGCCACGCCGAGCGGCACCCGCGCCATGTCCCGCATGTTCGCGGGCGAGGCCATCTTCAGCGGGTTGCTGGAGCGGCGGATCTTGCCGGTGACGACGGTGTCGAAGGCGATGCCCTCGGCCGGGGCGACCCGCGCCTCCAGCCCCTCCTCGGTGCCGATCCACAGCACGTCGAGCGCGCCGCCGCCGGCCGCCAGCCGGGCCTGGAGGGTACGGATCGCGGTGAGCGCGGGATATGTGTGCCCGCCGGTGCCGCCTCCGGTGACGATCAGTCGGAAGGAGGACGGGACGGGCGGGGTGGCAGAGGGAGTGTTCACGCGCGCACCCTACCGACTCCGCTGCCGGTCCGCCGCCCGCGGTGCCGCTACCGCGGGCGCACCGGGACCTCGCGGTGCCGCGCAGGGTGCGGTCCGGGGCCGTACGGTGACCGCGCGGACGGCTGCGGGCCACCCGCCGGCCGCCCGGCGGGCACTACGCTGCGGCCCATGGAAGCGACGCTGACGCTCAACTACCCGGCCCCCATACCCGCCGGGCACGAGATCGAGGTGACCGAGTTCGCCGACACCCGGCCGGAGAAGAAGCGCAACAGCTGGCACCCGGCGTGGGACCAGCCCTTCCGGCACCCGGTGATCCTCGATGTCGCCACCAACATCCGCTACATGAACCACATGCACGTCCACCGCGGCGACAACGGCGGCAACAGCTTCACGGCGAACGACTACCCGCTGACCCCGCGCACCGACCTCCCCGTCAGGCGCGTCTACCGGGCCCGGGTGCGGGCCTGCACGCTGGTGATGGTGGAAGGGCTGGACGGCCAGCACACCAAGCTCGTCGTCGAGGTCCTCGGCCCCGCCGACGCGCCCGCAGCACCGCCCGCCGACGCGCCCGCCGCCCCGGAGGACCGCCGCCCGTACGGCCGTTGAGGCCCCCGTCCGGGTTGCCGGTCGGCTGACCTCACGCCCCGGGCGGGGACTGCGGATCGCGGCCGTCGAAGACCGCCAGCAGCCGGTCGGCGGCGCCGGCCGCGGTGATCCTCCCGGCGCGCACCTGCTCCTCCAGGTACGGCGCCGCCGACCGCACCCCCGGGTGGCCGCGCAGGCGCCCCAGCAACTCGTCCTCGACCATCGACCACGCCCACGCGACCTGCTGCTCACGCCGTTTGGCGTCCAGCCGCCCGTCCTTCGCCAGCAGCGACCGGTGCTGCTCCAGCCGCTCCCAGACGGTGTCCAGGCCGCTCGACTCGCGGGCGCTGCAACTGAGCACCGGCGGCGTCCAGGACGCGTCCGCGGGGTGCATCAGCCGCAGCGCGCCCGCCAGTTCGCGGGCGGCGCCGCGCGCGTCGCGCTCGTGCGGGCCGTCGGCCTTGTTGACCGCGATCACGTCCGCCAGCTCCAGCACGCCCTTCTTGATGCCCTGGAGCTGGTCGCCGGTGCGGGCGAGGGTGAGCAGCAGGAAGGAGTCCACCATGCCGGCCACGGCCGTCTCGGACTGGCCGACGCCGACGGTCTCCACCAGCACCACGTCGTATCCGGCGGCCTCCATCACCACCATCGACTCCCGGGTGGCCTTCGCCACGCCGCCCAGGGTGCCCGCGCTCGGCGAGGGCCGGACGAACGCCGACGGGTCCACCGCCAGCCGCTCCATCCGCGTCTTGTCGCCGAGGATGGAGCCGCCGGTGCGCGTCGAGGACGGGTCCACCGCCAGCACCGCCACCTTGTGGCCCAGCCCGGTGAGCATGGTGCCGAAGGCGTCGATGAAGGTGGACTTGCCCACCCCCGGCACCCCGCTGACCCCGATCCGCCGGGCCCCGCCGCTGTGCGGCAGCAGCTGAGTCAGCAGCCGCTGCGCCAGCACCCGGTGCTCGGGCCGGGTGGACTCCACCAGGGTGATCGCCCGCGCCACGAAGGCGCGCCGCCCGTCGAGCACACCCTTGGCATAACCGTCGACGTCCCTGAGCATGCCGCGGCTACAACTCCTCGTGTCCGAGGGCGGCACCGAGCCGGGCCACCAGGTCGCGCGCCGCCTCCGGGATGACCGTGCCCGGCGGGAAGACCGCCGCGGCGCCCGCCTCGTGGAGCGCGGCGACGTCCTGCGGCGGGATCACCCCGCCCACCACGATCATGATGTCCTCCCGGCCCTCGGCCGCCAGCTCCTCGCGGAGCGCGGGCACCAGCGTCAGGTGCCCGGCGGCCAGCGACGACACGCCGACGATGTGCACGTCGGCCTCCACCGCCTGCCGCGCCACCTCCGCCGGGGTCTGGAAGAGCGGGCCGACGTCCACGTCGAAGCCGAGGTCGGCGAAGGCGGTGGCGATCACCTTCTGCCCCCGGTCGTGGCCGTCCTGGCCCATTTTCGCGACGAGGATGCGCGGCCGCCGCCCCTCCGCCTTCTCGAACCGTTCGACCAGGTCCCGGGTGCCCTGCACGGTGGGGGACTGGCCGGCCTCGTTGCGGTACACACCCGTGATCGTACGGATCTGGCCGGCGTGCCGCCCGTAGACCTGCTCCAGGGCGTCGGAGATCTCGCCGACCGTCGCCTTCGCGCGGGCCGCGTCCACCGCCAGCGCCAGCAGGTTGCCCTCCAGGTCCGGGCCCGGCGCGCGGCCCGCGGCCCGGCTCAGCGCGCGCAGCGCGTCCTGGCAGGCGGCCTCGTCGCGCTCCTCGCGCAGCCGCCGCAGCTTGGCGATCTGCTGGGCGCGCACCGAGGAGTTGTCGACCTTGAGCACCTCGATCTGCTCGTCGCTGTCCACCCGGTACTTGTTGACGCCGATCACCGGCTGCCGGCCGGAGTCGATCCGCGCCTGGGTGCGCGCGGCCGCCTCCTCCACCCGCAGCTTCGGGATGCCCGCGTCGATCGCCTGCGCCATGCCGCCGGCCGCCTCGACCTCCTGGATGTGCTGCCAGGCGCGCTCGGCCAGGTCGTGGGTGAGCCGCTCGACGTAGGCGCTGCCGCCCCACGGGTCGATCACCCGGGTGGTGCCGGACTCCTGCTGGAGCAGCAGCTGGGTGTTGCGGGCGATCCGCGCGGAGAAGTCCGTCGGCAGCGCCAGCGCCTCGTCCAGCGCGTTGGTGTGCAGGGACTGGGTGTGGCCCTGGGTGGCGGCCATCGCCTCCACGCAGGTGCGGGTGACGTTGTTGAAGACGTCCTGCGCGGTCAGCGACCAGCCGGAGGTCTGCGAATGGGTGCGCAGCGACAGCGACTTGGGGTTCTTCGGGTCGAACTGCCGCACCAGCCGGGCCCACAGCAGCCGGGCCGCCCGCAACTTGGCGACCTCCATGAAGAAGTTCATCCCGATCGCCCAGAAGAACGACAGCCGCGGCGCGAACGCGTCGACGTCCAGCCCCGCCTCCCGGCCCGCCCGCAGGTACTCCACCCCGTCGGCCAGCGTGTAGGCCAGCTCCAGGTCGGCCGTCGCACCGGCCTCCTGGATGTGGTAGCCGGAGATGGAGATCGAGTTGTAGCGGGGCATCTTCCGCGAGGTGTACGCGAAGATGTCGGAGATGATCCGCATCGAGGGCCGCGGCGGGTAGATGTAGGTGTTGCGGACCATGAACTCCTTGAGGATGTCGTTCTGGATGGTGCCGGCCAGCTTCTCCGGCGGCACCCCCTGCTCCTCGGCGGCCACGATGTACAGCGCGAGCACCGGCAGCACCGCGCCGTTCATGGTCATCGACACCGTCATACGGTCCAGCGGGATGCCGTCGAAGAGCTGCCGCATGTCGTAGATCGAGTCGATCGCGACGCCCGCCATGCCGACGTCGCCGGTCACCCGCGGGTGGTCGCTGTCGTAGCCGCGGTGGGTGGGCAGGTCGAACGCGACCGACAGGCCCTTCTGGCCGGCCGCCAGGTTGCGCCGGTAGAAGGCGTTCGACTCCTCGGCGGTGGAGAAGCCCGCGTACTGGCGGATCGTCCACGGCTGGTTGACGTACATGGTCGGGTACGGGCCGCGCAGGTAGGGCGCGATGCCGGGGTAGGTGCCCAGCGCGGGCAGGCCCCGCACATCGGCGGCGGTGTACAGCGGCTTGACGCCGATGCCCTCGGGGGTCTCCCACACGAGGTCGGAGGCGCCGCCGCCGGCCGCGGACTCCTTCACCGCCGCGCGCCACTGCTCCAGGGTGCCGCTGTCGGCGCTGCCCTCGGCGCCGGCACCGCCGCCGTCGCCGGTGCCGAGCGAGATCTGCGAGAAGTCGGGGATCGGGGAGGAGCCGGGGGTCGCCGACGGCTCGGAGGTCGAAGAAGGGTCGGGGGTCTGCATCACGCCGCCACTCCCGCGCGGTCGAGGACGGTGGTCAGGACGGCGACGGCGTCGCAGCCCAGGAAGACATGGCCGTCGGCCCCGGGCGCCACGGCGGGCTTGCCCGCCACCCCGGTCCAGCGGGCGCCGGCCGCGCGCAGCGCCGCGACGACCGCCTCGGCCTGCTCGGCGTAGACGGCGTCGCTGGAGCACACGCAGGCCAGTTCGGCGCCGCTGGCCGCGAACGCCTCGGCGACGCCGGCGGCGTCCACGGTCACCGGGTCGTGCACCGGCTGGACGCCCCCGGCCTGGAAGAGGTTCGAGGCGAAGGAGACCCGCGCGGTGTGCACCGCGGGCGGGCCGAGCGCGGCGAGGAAGACTCGCGGGCGGACGCCGGTGGCGGCCAGATGGGCGTCGGAGCGGGCGCGCAGCACTTCGTACGCCTCGTCGCGCCGCACCTTCGGCAGGCCGCCCGCCGGCTCGGCCGGGGCGCTGACGCGCTCGACCGGCCGCTCGGCCAGGTCCGGGAACTCGCTGACGCCGGTGACCGGTTCGCGGCGCGTGGCCAGCCGGCGGCCGCGGTCCTGCCAGGTGGCCGCGATCCGCTCGCCGACCAGCCCGGCGGAAAGCGCCCGCTCCTGGCCGCCGGCCGCCTCCAGCTCCTGGAAGAACTCCCAGGCGCGGTGGGCGAGTTCGTCGGTGAGGCACTCGACGTACCAGGAGCCGCCGGCCGGGTCGGCGACCTGGCCGAGGTGCGACTCCTCCAGCAGGATCGAGGAGGTGTTGCGGGCGATCCGGCGGGCGAACGCGTCGGGCCGGCCCAGCGCCTCGTCGAAGGGGAGCACGGTCACCGCGTCGGCGCCGCCGACCCCGGCACCCAGGCAGGCGAGGGTGGTGCGGAGCATGTTCACGTACGGGTCGCGGCGGGTCATCATCACCGTCGAGGTGACGGCGTGCTGGTGCTGCCCGCCCGCCGCGGGGGCGCCGGCCGCCTGCGCGACGCGGGCCCAGGTCCGGCGGGCCGCGCGGAGTTTGGCGATGGTGAGGAACTGGTCGGCCGTGGCGGCGTAGCGGAACTCCAGCCGGCCGCAGGCGGCGGCGACGTCCAGTCCGGCGGCGGTCAGCGCCCGCAGGTAGGCGACGCCGGTGGCGAGGGAGGCGCCCAGTTCCTGCGCGGCCGACGCGCCGGCCTCGTGGTAGGGCAGCGCGTCCACGGTCAGCGCGCGCAGCCGCGGGTAGCGCTCGGCGGTGCGTACGGCCAGCGCGAGGGCGTCGTCGTAGGCGGCGGGGGCGCCGGTGCGGGCGGCCAGGCCCAGCGGGTCGGCGCCGAGGTTGCCCGCGGCCTGCGCGGGGTCCACGCCCCGCTCGTCCAGCAGCCGCAGCAACTCCTGTGCGGCGGCGCCGGTTTCGGCCCCCGCCTCCAGGACGACCGGCGCGAGGTCGAGGTAGACCCCGTCCAGGGCCCGCCCGAGGCCGGCGACCGGCAGGCCCGCGCCGCCCACCGTCAGCCACACCGAGGTGGCGCCGTTCTCCAGGTCGGCGAGGATCGCCTCGTTGGCGGCCGCGGGGTCCGGCGTGAGGTGCCGCTGGCGTACGTCCCAGCCGCCGAGCGGCCGGCTGCCGCGTACGTACGGCGGGAAGCCGGGCAGGCCCGGGTCGGGCGCGGTGTCGTCGGCGGTGTAGAGCGGGCGCACGCTGATGCCGTCGCCGAGGTCGGTGGACAGGGCGCGCTCGGCCTCCTCGCCGGAGAGCTCGCGGCCCGACTTGCGCAGTACGCCCGCCACCAGCTCGCGCCACTGCTCGCGGGTGGCGGGCGGGAACGCGTCGGGTGCGGAGACGCCGTCGTCCGGCAGAACAGTCATGGGACAGATGCTAGGCAAGGCCGGGGCCCGGTGTCTGCATCGTTCGCCGTGTTCCTACCGCCCCGTAGCGTGACATCGGGCACGCCGGGCGGCCGGGAGCGGCGGCCCGACGTGCGGCTTCGCCGCCATTGCCGCAGGTGGCCCGGCCGTAGTGGTGAAAGGCCCGCATGGGGTCCGCCCCCGCTCCGCCCGGGCCGCCGCGGCGGCGGAGTGGATCAGTGGGGGTTTTCCAGGGCGGGCAGGGCGCTGACGACGGAGTGCAGGTGCGCGCGCATGGCGGCCTCGGCGGCGGCCGTGTCACCGGCGCACACCGCGTCGATGACCGCGAGGTGCTGGGGGAGGGAGACCTGCGGGCGGCCCGGGTGCATGGCCAGCCGGAACTGGCGGCGGACGTTCTGGCCGTGCAGGCGCTCCAGCACCGCGCGGGCGGTGTGCTGGCCGCTCATCTCCAGTACCCGGCCGTGCAGGCGGCGGTTGAGGTCGGAGTAGCCCAGCACGTCGCCCGCCGCCACCGCCGCCTTCATCCGGGCGCCGAGGTCGAGCAGCACCTCGCGGTCGGCGTCGGTGACGCGCTCGGCGGCCTTCGCGGCGCACAGGCCCTCCAGGGCCATCCGGACCTCGGTGATCTCCACGGCCTCGTCGAGCGAGACGGCGCGCACCCGGGCGCCGCGGTTCTGGATGCGCTCGACCAGCCCCTCGGTGGCGAGTTGGGCCAGCGCGTTCCGCACGCTCGCCCGGCTCGCGCCGAACTGCTCGGACAACTCGGCTTCCACCAGGCGCTGGTTGGGGGCGAAGTCCCCGGCGGTGATGGCCTCGCGGATCGTGTCGGCGACCTTCGACCCGGCCGGGTCCGCCGCTGCGGCCGGCCTCGCGGTCACAGCCATGACCTGTACCCCCATCGCTGCATTGGCGACAATATTGTTCTCCACATCGTAACCGGCCCCCGGGGTCCGGTCGTCATCCGGCCGGGCGGGGGAAGACGCGGCCGTCGAAGAGCTTGCGCGCGGTGCGCACCAGGCGGGAGCGGCGCACCCGGGGCGGCAGCTGCCCGCCCGCCAGCTCCACCTGGACCTCCAGCCGCCCGCTCGGGTGCTCGATGCCGAGCGGCTCGCCGGGGGAGGGCAGTTCGGCCAGGTCGTGGCCGACGGCGCCCGGCAGCAGCAGCGCGGTCGCCACCGTGACGGCGCCGAGCACCCCGATCGACTCGTGCGGGCGGACCGGGATGAAGGTGCGGGTGCTGATCGCGCCGCCGTGCCGCGGTGGCGCGATCAGGGTGGTCTTGGGCACGGGCGCGTCGCGTACGTCGCCGAGCCCCATCAGCCGGCCCGCCGCGATCCGCAGTGCCTGCACCCGCGCGGCCAGCCGGGCATCGGCGGCCAGTTCCGCGGTCGTCTCGTAGCCGGTGGCGCCCAGGTCGCGGGCGTCGGCGACCACCACGGGCATGCCGTTGTCCAGGCAGGTGGCCTCGACGCCGTCGACCAGGTCGCGGACGTTGCCGGTCGGCAGCAGGGCGCCGCAGGTGGCGCCCTCGGTGCCGGCGAAGTCCAGCAGGATCGCGGCGGCGGTGCCGGGCACGCCGCTGATCGCGGTCCCGCCGTCGTAGCGGACCGCGCCGCCGGGGGTGGCGAAGTCGGCGGTGGCCAGGCTGCCGGAGTTGAGCATGCGCACCCGCACCCGCGTACGGTCCGCGCCCGCGGCGACCAGGCCGCGTTCGACCGCGAACGGCCCGACCCCGGCGAGGATGTTGCCGCAGTTCTGCGCGGCGGAGACGGTGGCCGCTCCCACGCCGACCTGGAGGAAGAGGTAGTCCACGTCCGCGCCGGGGTCGGGCGAGGCGCCGACCACCGCGACCTTGCTGGTGAGCGGGTGGGCGCCGCCGACGCCGTCGATCTGCCGGGGGTCGGGGCTGCCCATCACCCGCAGCATCAGCGCGTCCCGCTCGCCGGGGTCGGCCGGCAGGTCGTCGGCGAGGAAGTAGGCGCCCTTGGAGGTGCCGCCGCGCATCAGCATGCACGGCAGTCCGGCGCCGGAGGTGGGCTGCATGGTCGTCTCGCTTTCGCGAAGGAGCTTCCGGCGTGACTCTAGGGGCGCCCCGAAGGATCGTCAACAATCTTAGTCACAACTCTTGCGCCAAAATCAGCGCCAGTTTACGGTCCGTTGACGCGGCCAACCCGCCGGTCCGGCGCCCCCACGGGGTGAGCGCCCGGCCCCCCTTGCGAAGCGAGCGAAGGACCACGATGACAACAGCGACAGGGCAACACCCCTCCGCGGACGGCGGGGGCGCACTGCGAACGGGAACGGTCGTCGCGGCGCTATTCGCCGTGTGCCTGGCGCAGATCGGCCTGGCCATGCCCGCCACCCTCAACGGCACCTTCCAGGAGGTCTTCGAACCCAGCGGCTCCCAGCTCACCTGGATATCCGACTGCTCCCTGCTGCCGATCACCGTCCTCGAACTGACCTGCGGGGTGCTCGGCGACCTCTTCGGCCGCAAACGGCTGCTGCTGGGCGGCGCGCTGCTGCTCGCGGTCGGCGAGGCGGTGTCGGCCGCCGCCCACCAGATCGGCGTGATGTGGACCGGCCAGATCATCGCGGGCATCGGCTGCGCGGCGCTCTTCCCCACCACCCTCGCCATGCTCGTCGCCGGCGAGCGCACCGCCGCCCGGCGCGCCCGGATGATCGCGCTGTGGGCCGCGGTGCTGTCCACCGGCAACTTCCTCGCCCCGCTGCTCGGCGGCATCACCGCCACCTACTTCCAGTGGCGCTGGGCCTTCACCGTCGTCGTCGTACTCGCCCTCGGCGACGCGCTGCTCACCCACTTCTTCGCGCAGGACTCCCGCTCGCCCGCCGGCCGCTCGCTCGACCCGCTCGGCCAGACCACCGTCGGACTCGGCCTGTGCGCCCTGCTCTTCGGCGTCATCCAGGGCGCCTCCGACGGCTGGGGCAGCGCCACCGTGGTCGGCGCGTTCGTGCTGTCCGGCGTGTGCCTGGCCGCCTTCGTCGCGGTCGAACTGCGGGTGGCCAACCCGCTGCTGCGCCTGGACCTGTTCCGCTCCCGCAACTTCGCGCTCGCCTCGGCCGTCACCGTGGTCGGCATGTTCGCCTTCCTCGGCACCGCCTACGCGATCAGCCTGCGGATGGGCCCGATCCAGGGCCAGAGCTCGATGCGCACCGCGGTGGCGTTCCTGCTGCTGAGCGGGCTGACGATCTTCCTGCTGCCGCTCACCCACCAGCTCATGCGCGCCCTGGAGGCGCGCTGGGTGCTCGGCCTGGGCTTCCTGCTGATGGCCGTCGGCGACTTCCTCGCCGGACGGCTGCCGATCTCCGACAGCGCGCTGCCCTCGCTGATCGTGCCGATGGGGCTGGTCGGCGTCGGGTTCAGCTTCGCGGTCTCCGCGGTCACCGCGACCGCGGTCGAGACGGTCCCGCACGACCTGGCCGGCATGGCCAGCGCCACCACCAGCATGCTGCGCGACTTCGGCTTCACCCTCGGCCCCGCGGTGATCGGCGCGATCGCCACCGCCAACGCCGTGCACCACTTCAGCGGTTCGCTCACCGCCTCCACGCTGGGCGCCGCCGACAAGGCGAAGGCGCACGGCATCCTGTCCGCCGACGGCCCGGTGGCGGTGCTGCACGCCGACCCGTCCGCGTCCGGCCTCGCCTTCAAGGCCCTCGGGCACGCCTACGCGCTCGGGTTCGAGGTGTGCGCGGCCGCCGCGCTCGCCTGCTGCCTGGTGACGGTGCTGCTGCTGCGCTCCGCGGAGCAGCCCGAGGCCGCGGCGGTGGCCGAGCCGGCCAGCCCCGCGGCGATCTGACGGCCCGCCGCGGCGCCCGCCCCACCGCTTCGGCCCCGTCGCACCACCGCCCGGTCGCCATGCGAAAAACACGGCGGCCGGGCGAACGGCCGTACGGGGCAGGTGGGTTCAGCGGTCAGCTCAGGCAGGTGTCCGCCCGGTCGCCGGCGTCGGTCGGGCCGGCCAGGGAGCCCGCGACAGGAAGACCGGGCTCTGCCGGTCGCGGCGTACCGGCCCGCGAAGACAGCCGTGGTGTCTTCTGACGTAGACGGTGACGTGCGCCCCGCCGGCCTCGGTTGTCGCGTGCGGGTCGAAGCAGCGCCGGAGCGTGGCTGCTTTCGCTTCGTCCTGCTGGTCGGCCGATGCGGGTGACCCTGCGCGGACGGCGACTATGCGGTCGAAGGCCGGCATGCGTGCCGCGACGGTCCGGGCGGGAAGTTCGACGCCGGCGAGCGTGTCCGACGAAACGGCGTCCCGCGCCAGCGCCAGGTCGGTCAGGAAACGGGTGTCCTCCGGGTCGGCTGCCGTCAGGACCCGGGCGGTACCGGGAAGGTAGACCAGCCCGTCCCCCGGACGGCCTGCCGCGCGTACGGCGGCGCCGATGGCCGTGACGTTGTCGCTCCGGCTTCGGGGCGTCCTCAGCTCGATGCTCGCCGGGACGAGCGCGGCCAGAAGGGCCGTCGCGGCCAGCGCGGAGGCCACGACGGTCCACGTGCTGCGGGAGGAGGCCCGCCGTCGCAGGAAGCGGTCGATCCGCGCTCCCAGGAGCAGGGCGAGTCCGATGTTGCCGTAGACCACGTACCGGTCGACGAAGAGCGGCACGGCCGGTGAGACGGCCAGCAGCACGAGTCCCGGGAGCACGAGGACCGGCACGGCCAGCGCGGACAGCCGTACCGGCCCCCGGCCTCCCAGGGGCACCGTCGCACAGGCCGCACCCACGGTTGCCGCGACCAGGAAGTAGCCGGGCCGCACCGGACCGCTGATCCAGGAGACCTGCTCCGACTGGCCGATGCTGCAGACCGCCAGCGGCAGCAGCCCGACGGTCACGCACACGGCGGCCAGCCCCCACCCTTTGAGCACCGGTCGCGGAACCCGGGAGACGAGCAGGGTCGCGCCGTGTGCGACGAGTGCCAGGACGGCGAACTCGTGGAGCAGGCAGGCCAGCAGCATCACGCAGCCGTAGACCGCCCACCGCCGGCGGGCCCGCGGCAAGGCGCCGGCCGCGAGCAGGTACGTGGCCCATGCGATCAGCGCGCAGACCATGGCGTAGGAGCGGCCTTCCTGCGCGTACTTCTGCACCTGGGGAAGGAGGGGCAACACCAGCCCGGCCAGCAGCCCGGTGCGCGGCCCGGTCAGGCGCCTTCCGAGCAGTCCGACCCAGCCCGCCGCCGCGGCCATGGCCAGCACGGACGGCAGCCGCAGCGTCAGCAGCCCTCCGCCGAAGAGGCGGAAGAGCTCGTGCATCACGGTGTAGTAGAGGGAATGCACCAGATCGGCATGCCGGGCGGTGCGCCAGATCTGCGCGAGGTCGCGATGGGCGAGCTGGCACGTGACGGACTCGTCCCCCCACATGGTGTTCTGCCTGCGGATGCCCCACAGCCCCAGAACGACGGTCAGCGCCGCCGGCGCGAGGACGACCACCGCTGGGGGCGGGCCCGGTGGTTCCTCACGGCCAGGCGCGGGAGCGGGGCCCTTTCCGGCGGCAGCGGCGTCGGCAGCGGGGGAGGGGGCGGGGGCGCGCTCGAACACGGACATCGGCGGCGGGGCCTTTCAGCGGTGGCGGAAGGAGCGCCGCCAGCGTGCCCGTACCTCCTTGACCGGCTGCTGATCCAACCTGATCAGCCGATCAGGAAGGCCGAACCCCGCTGTGCGAGGCTGTTGCGCATGCGCATCCTGGTGGTCGAAGACGAAGTGGACCTTGCCCAGACGCTGCGCATCGGCCTGCTGGCCGAGGGCTACAGCGTCGACCTCGCCCACGACGGCCGGCACGGTCTGTGGATGGCCCGGACCGGCGAATACGCCGTCGTCGTCCTGGACTTGATGCTGCCCGGCCTCAACGGCTACAAGGTCTGCGCCCAACTGCGCCGGGAGGGCAACACCGTGCCCGTCCTGGTCCTCACGGCCAAGGACGGGGAGTGGGACCAGGCGGAGGCCCTCGACACGGGAGCCGACGACTACCTGGCCAAACCCTTCTCCTACATGGTGCTCGTCGCGCGGCTGCGGGCCCTCACCAGACGAGCCACCGCGGCCGTCCCGCCCGTGCTGTCCGTGGGCGACCTCTCGCTGGACACCGCCGGGCGGGTGTGCCGCCGGGCCGGGGTCAGGGTCGAACTCACGCCCCGGGAGTTCGCCGTGCTGGAACTGCTGGCCCGCCGGGCCGGTCAAGCGGTCCCGAAAGCGGATCTCCTGCACCACGCATGGCCTGACGAAGCGCAGGACCCCAACCTGGTGGAGGCGCGCGTCAGCGTCCTGCGCAAGAAGGTGGACGCCGCCTTCGACCGGAAGTCCCTCCAGACCGTGCGGGGTATCGGCTACCGACTGGTGGACGACCGTGAACGCGAGTAGGACGCTGCGCCGATGGCTGCCGCGTTCGGTACGGGCCCGTGCCGCCCTGGCCGCAGCGCTGACCGCCGCGGCCGTGCTGGCCGGCATCGGCGGGTGGATGCACCACGAGATATACCGCCAGAGCGCGCGGATCGCCGAAGAACAGGCCCGCGAAAACCTTTTCGCCCTGGTCGGCCAACTGGACGAAGGGATCGTCCCCGACCGCAGAAGCGCGGTCCCGTACGAGATCGTCGCAACCGGCCGACGCGGCGCCGTCGCCTCCGGCGGGGGCCTGGACGCCGTCGACTCCGGCGCCCGCCACGTGCTGCCCGCCCCGTCCGCCCTCTCCGCCCCAACCCCCCCGCCGGACAGCGACGACGGCTGGTTCTACACCGTCCGCCCCCTGCGGATACCGGCGCGCGGCGACCACGCCCCCACCGGCTCACCCGACCTGGCCGGCCGGACCTACCCGGTGCTGTACGTCGATACCTGGGCCGGCGGCCTGAGCCGTGACAAGGCCGCCGCGTTGGGAATCGCCCCCGATGCCACGCTGCGGACCTACGTGGTGGTGCTTCCGGAGACGGCCGAGGCGATCACCGCGACCACCGGCGACCTGCTCCTGCGCGCCGGGCTGGTCGGCCTCGTACTGATCGCCGCCGCCGCCTACTTCACCGTCCGTCTCGCCCTGCGGCCGGTCGAGGCCATCCGCGCCCTGACCGCCTCGGTGAGCGCCGACGACCCCCGCGAACGCGTCACCGTCCCCGCCACCGGACACGAGATCACCGCCCTGGCCACCACCATCAACACCACCCTTCAGCGTCTCGACACCGCGGCGGCGCGGCAGCGCCGCTTCGTCGCCGACGCCGCCCACGAACTGCGCAGCCCCCTGACCTCCCTGCTGGCAAGCCTGGAAGTGGCCCTGGCCTACCCGGAACGCACCGACTGGCCCACCGCGGTCACCACCGCCGCACGGCAGACCCGCCGCCTCCAGGCCCTCGCCGAGGACCTGCTGCTCCTCGCCCGCTCCGACGCCCAGGCCCCGGAAACCGCCCCGCGGGCCGTCGACCTGTCGGCCCTCGCCGCCAAACTGGCCGAGCAGTACTCCCTCACCGGCAGCACACTGATCCTCACCTGCGACAGCACCGGCCCAGCACCCGTGGACGGGAACCCCGGCGAACTGGAACGCCTGCTGCGCAACCTCATCGACAACGCGGTCCGCCATGCCGCCCGACGCATCGAGATCACGGTCCGGACGGAGGGCACATGGGCCGTCCTCACCGTGGGCGATGACGGGCCGGGCGTGCCGGTCGAGGACGCCGAGCGCATCTTCGAACGGTTCGTCCGGCTCGATGACGCCCGCTCCCGCGCCCACGGCGGCAGCGGCCTGGGCCTCGCCATCGCCCGCGACCTGGCCCACCGCCACGGCGGCACCCTCACCCTCGCCCCCCGGACACCCGGAGCCTGCTTCCGGCTGCGCCTCGCGCTGAACCGTTCCGGAACGGCGGGGGACCCCGGCTAGGAGATCGCGGGGAAGCACGGCGTCGCCTCCCGTGATGCGGCTCGCTGCCGGGGCGTTCGCCGCCCGTTCCCACCCGGCCGGACGGAGCGTCAGGAGCCGATGTCCACCAGGACTTTGCCGACCGAGCGGCTCTCGACCGCCCGGTGCGCGTCGGCAGTGCGCGCCAGGGGGAAGCGGAGCAGCGGCAGGCCGTGCTCCGCGCCGACCGGTAGCGCTCCGTCGCCCACCGCGGCGGCGACGTCCTGGGCGGCCGCGGCGCGTGCTTCCGGACCGGCCGTGTAGAGGACCAGGAACTGGAGGCGTGCGTTGAGCACCATGTTCCGCAGTACGTCCAGTTCGACCGGTCTGCCGCCGTCGTTGGCGTAGGTCGAGATCGTGCCGCGCGTGCGGAGGACGGCGAGGTCCAGGGCGAGATTGCTGCCGAGTGCCACCTCGGCGACGACGTCGACGCCGTCCGGGGCGCTCCTGCGGATGGCGGCGGCCGGGTCGCCCTCGCGGTAGTTGACCACGTGGTGGGCTCCGGCGGCGGTGGCGAGCCGGGCTTTCTCCGGGCTGCTGACCGTGCTGATCACCGTGGCGCCGGACCATCGGGCGAGCTGGATCACCGCGTGTCCCACCGCTCCGGCCCCGCCCGCGGCCAGCACCACCTTCCCGTCGAGGGTCCCGGGCCCGAGCCGGCGCGGCCCGTCCTCGGTGACGGTGAGCGCGCGGTGTGCGGTCAGCGCGGGGACACCGAGCGAGGCGCCGATGTCGAAGCCGGCCTCGTCGGGAAGGGGTACGGCCTGTTCCGCGGGCACGACGGTGAACTCGGCGGCGGTGCCGGTGGGCCGCCCGGCGGCGGCCATGAACAGCCAGACCCGCTGACCGACCCGGCTGCGGGCGACGCCCTCACCGACGGCGTCGATCGTGCCGGCGCCGTCGAGGTGCGGGGTGACCTCGGGGAAGTGCTTGGGGTGGCCGGCACCGGAGCGTGCCTGCCAGTCGGTCGGGTTGACACCGGATACGACGACCCGGACCCGGACCTCGCCGGGGCCGGGCTCGGGGACGTCGCGGTCGACGAACCGGAGAACGTCGGGGGTGCCGGTGTCGCGGTAGATGATGGCTTTCATGATCCGTCCTTGGTGCCTGTTCGCAGGGCGGTGTAGAGCAGTTCGGCCTGGTAGAGCGCCATGATCCGGTGGGCGATCGGGGCGGCCTGCTCCCGGGCCGGGGCCGGTTCGCGGCACTCGACCTTGACCAGCCAGGCCGTGACGCAGTCGTGCAGCATCGCGCGCATCCGCTCGGTCGCGTCGACGACGATGGCGTGGACCTCCGGGTCGGTGGTCGCCTCGCTCCAGGTCTGCACGCCGACCCGGGCGTGGACGGGGTCGATCGCGGCGGTCAGCCGGGAGAGCAGTTCGTCCGGGTCGGGCGGGACGTCCGCCGCGGCGAACTCGCCGATGGTGTCGGCGCGTTGGTGGAGCATCTGGCGGGCGGCGGCGCGGACCAGGTCGGCCTTGTTGCGGTAGTGCGCGTAGATCGAGCCGGTCGACAGGCCGGACTCGGCGGTGATGTCGGCGATCGAGGTCCGCTCCAGGCCGTAGCGGCTGAAGCAGCGGACGGCGGCGTCCGTGATCTGGGTGCGCCGGAGTTCCTTGCGCGCGTCGGTGAGCCGAGGCACACCCCCACCTCCTCGCAAAAAGAATCGGTGTTCTGCTTGTGGAAACACTAGCAGAACACCGATTCTGTATGTGGGAGGCGTGTCAGAGGAGGTGGGCGCGGGGTCCGAGGTGCGTCAGAAGGTGATGACGGTGGCCTGTTCGAGGGTGAAGCGGACGAACTCGTCGCGGGCCACGCGAAGTTCGAGCCCGCGGGCGGCGAGCTGGTCCTCGGTGCCGTCCGCCCGGGCGGCGTTGACGCAGGCGCCCACCCGGACGCCGCCGGCGATCAGCTCGTCGATCTGCCGGTTGAAGGTCGCGACCGCCTCCGAGCCGCCCGCACCGCTGAGGCGGCGCTGGGCCGGCCCGAAGCAGAAGACCTCGACAAAGACTCCCCGCTCCGGCGCGACCTCCTGGATGCGCTGCGCCACCCGCGTCCCGGTGGCCAGCGAGTCATCGTCGTCGTGGAATACGTGAACGACCGTCTTGGGCATGGCGCACTTCCGCTCGTGTCGCAGGTTCGGGACCGCGCCCGACCCTAGTCGTCCTTCTCGCAGAACAAGACGCGCGTCTCACCAAGTGAAACGCTGAGGGTTTGCGCGCACCCTTCGGCGCCCGCGGCCGGAACCGGTTGCTCGCCCCCAGGGCGCCGTCGTGGATCTTGAGCCCGCCCGCTCCGAGGAAGCCGGTGGGGCCTGACCACGGCCGAGCGGGACCACCTGCGGGCGCTCGTCAACGGGTCCCCGCGGCCCGGCGCGCCTTCACGGCCGGCCCGGTCACGCCGCCGGCGCGGTCGCCAAAGCCCGGGCCACCCGCCGCAGATGCGTGATCAGCGGATTCGGGTCGGCGTTGCGGTGGACCAGCACGACCTGACTGCGTGGTGCGTCCTCGATCGGGACGGTGACGAGGCCGGGGCGCAGAGTGCTGCGCCGGTCACCGACCGGCAGCACGGCGACGGCCCTGCCGCCGGCGACCAGTTCGAGCTTGTCTTCGTAGCTCTCGATCGGCGGCAGGCCGGTCCCGAGGACGCGGTAGGAAGTCCAGTCGGCCGTCTCCAGCCGGCAGGGCGCCTCCTCCAGGCCGGCGAGGTCCTCCGCGGCCACCGACGTGCGGTCGGCCAAGGGGTGGCCGCGTGGGACCACGAGCATCCGGGGCTCGTCGTACAGCGGCGTGGTGGACACCTCGTCGGCGGCGAGCGGCAGCGGGGCCCGCGCGATCAGGGCGTCCACGCGTCTGTCGGCCAATGATCCGACGTCGCGGCAGCTCAGGTACCGGGTGGCGATCTCGGCGTCCGGGCGGCGCCGGCGCAGTTCCTCCACGACGGGGGTGATCACCAGGTCCTCGACGTAGCCGATGACGATCCGTTCGGCTTCGCCTCCTTCGCGCACGGCCGACTCGGCCTGACGGGCGGCCGCCAGCAGGACGTGGGCGCGGGGGAGGAACCTCTGTCCGGCCGCAGTGAGCCGGGCGCCTTGGGGCACGCGGTCCAGCAGCCGTGTGCCGAGATGCCGCTCGAGCCGCTGGATCTGGCGGCTCAGCGCCGGCTGGGCCACGTGCAGCTCGGTGGCGGCCCGGCCGAAGTGCTGGTGCGCGGCCACCACGGTGAAGTAGCGCACGAGCCGCAGGTCCAGGTCCTGTCCGAGATCGTTCACCCTCTCAGGGTACGTGTCATGCCGTTTCGGAATGATCAGGTTGCCGAACCGGTCTTGGACGGCCGTGCCGCCCCGGGGTTTGACTGACGGAGCAACGTTTCCCCGAGAAAGCGACAGGCGCGATGAAGGCGATCCAGTTCCACGAGGCGGGCGGGCCGGAAGTTCTGCGGTACGACGAGGTGCCGGTTCCCGGGATCGGCCCGGGCGAGGTGCTCGTCCGGGTGCACGCGGCGGGCGTCAACCCGCCGGACTGGTACCTGCGTGAGGGGATGAAGATCATGCCGGCCGAGATGAGGCCGGCGCTGGAGTTCCCCCTGACCCCTGGAACGGACATGTCGGGCGTCGTCGAGGCGGTCGCTCCGGACGTCCGCGGGTTCGCCGTCGGTGACGAGGTCTTCGGCATGCTGCGGTTCCCCGGGTTCGACGGCCGGACGTACGCCGAGTACGTGGCGGCACCCGCGTCGGACCTGGCGCCCAAGCCGGCCGGCATCGACCACGTGCGGGCCGCCGGGGCGCCGATGGCCGTGCTCACGGCCTGGCAGTACCTGATCGAGCTCGGCCACGACGTGCCGTCCCCCTTCACCGGGCAGGTGCACCGGCCGGTGCCGCTCATGCCGGGGATGACCGTGCTGGTCAACGGGGCCGCCGGCGGGGTGGGCCACTTCGCGGTGCAGCTGGCGAAATGGAAGGGGGCGCACGTCATCGCGGTGGCCTCCGGCCGCCACGAGCAGTTCCTGCGCAAGCTCGGCGCCGACGAGTTCATCGACTACACCACCACGCAGGCCGCCGACGTCGTCCGCGGCGCGGACGTGGTCATCGACACCGTCGGCGGCCCGGACAGCTCCCGCTTCCTGGCCGTACTCAAGCGCGGCGGCACCATGCTCCCGGTGTTCTTCGCCCAGTACGACCCGGAGGAGACGGCACGCCTGGACGTCACGGTCTCGAACATCCAGGTACGTTCCAACGGCCCCCAGCTCGCCGAGATCGGGCGCCTGTTCGACGAGGGCGGACTCCAGGTCGGGGTGGACAGCACCTACCCGCTGTCCGAAGCGGGCAGCGCGCACACGCGAGCCGCGCGGGGCCACATCCAGGGCAAGATCGTGCTGACGGTGGCCTCGTGACCGCCGAACTCCAGCAGGTGGTGGCGCGGTACGCCCACGCCCTGGACGAGCTGAACGTTCCCGAGCTGGAAGCGGTCCTGACCGAGGACACCACCTGGACCTTCACGATGCCCGGACCGCGGGTGCTCGGCCCGGTCGCCGGACGCGCCGCGGTCCTCGACTTCGTCCGGGACGGGCACGCGGCCCAGGCCGGAAGGGTGCGACACCATCTCGGCAACGTCGTGGTCACGACGGCGGGCGCCGCCACCGCCGAGGTGCGGGCCTATCTGCTGCAGACGAGGAACACCGGCGAGAGCGTCCGGACGATCGCGACCGGGGTCTACACCTTCGGGCTGCGCCGGTCCGAGGGCGGGTGGCGGATCGCCGAACTCGCCCTGACGCTCGACAACGCCTTGGCGGACGGGCCGCGGGCTGCTCCGTGGCGGCTCGGGCGTTGACGAGGCGGGTGGTCCGACACGTGACCGAATGAGCGGGGTGCCGGAGCCGCTCACATGGCCGCGGGCGGCCACCAGGAGCGGTGGAAGGGGTCGTCGGGGGTGATCGACCCGCGGGCCACCGGCTGCCCGGTCGCCGCCGACTTGTACAGGGCGGTGACGAACTCGGTGGTGCGGCGCGCGTCGGCGGTGGTGTGCTCCGGCGGCTCGCCGCGCCGCATCCGGGCCACCAGGTCCGCGAGTTGGGGCGCCTGGTGGGCGGGCACGTCGGCGCCGATGGCGTCCCAGCCGGGCGGCGGCGGGTCGTCGGGGGCGGCGGTGAACGTCCAGTGCCCGTTGCGGTAGGCGTACAGGTGCCGCAGCTCCACGCTGGCCCGGCGGCAGTCCAGCCGCAGGTAGGACTCCTGGCGGGCGGAGACGACGCTGTTGACGACCGAGGCGAGCGCGCCGCCGTCGAAGGACACCTGGGCGAGCGAGACGTCCTCGGTCTCGATGTCCCGGTCCACGGTGGCGATCCGCGCGCGGACCTCCCGCCAGTCCGGCATCAGCCACAGCAGCAGGTCCATGGCGTGGATGCCCTGCGTGACGGTGGCGCCGCCCAGTTCGGTCGCGCGCCGGCCGCGCCAGGGCGCGGCGTAGTAGTCCGGGCCGCGGTACCAGGTGGTCTGGCACAGCGCCAGCAGCGGCGGCCCGAGCACGCCGTCGCGCAGCAGCCCGCGCAGGTGGGCGGCGCCGGAGCCGGCCCGCCACTGGAAGACCGGCGCGCAGTAGCGGCCGGTGGCGCGCTCGGCGGCCAGGATGCGGTCGTGGTCGGCGAGCGAGCCGCACAGCGGCTTCTCGCAGTACACCCAGGCGCCCGCCTCCAGCGCGGCCACCGTCAGGTCGGTGTGCGTGAACGACGGCGTGCAGAGAACCACCAGGTCGGGGCGTTCGGCGGCGAGCAGCTCCCGCGGGTCGCCGTAGCCGCGGGGGATCGCGTGCTCGGCCGCGAAGCGCTCGGCCCGGGCGGCGTCGGCGTCCGCGACGGCCACCAGCTCCAACTGCCCCGGCAGGGCCCGGATCGCGGGCACATGGGCGTCCCCGGCGATGCTGCCCGCCCCGATGACCGCCGTGCGGTACGGCCGCGGCGCGCTCATGCCCGGCCGCCGTCCGCCGCGAGCCCCGCGGCCAGCCACCGCGTGGTCACCTCGACCGCCTCCCGCTCGGTGCCGGGGGTGTGGAAGCCGTGGTCGGCGCCGGGCATGCTGTGGAACTCCCATGCGGGCAGGGCCGCCGCGGCCTGCCGGGCGATGGCGTGGGAGACGTAGCGGTCCCGGTCGCCGTGGACCACCAGCGCGGGCGGGGACGCGGCGGCGTACCCCTGAAGCGGGTGGCTGCGGGCCATTTCCGCGAACAGCACGCGGCCCAGCGGGAAGCGGCCGCCGAGCGCCAACTCGCCGGTCGCGGCCAGCTCCTCGAACCGCTGCGGCCCGAAGTTCGCCAGGCCCCAGGGCAGTTCGGGGGCCAGGAAGGTCCGCCGCAGGTCCAGGACCGGGTTCCACAGCACCAGCCGGGCCAGCCGCGGGCCGAGCCAGGGCATCGACAGCCCGGTGGCGACGGCGCCGAAACTCGCGGCCACCACCGCCGACGGCCCGGGGAACTCCCGTTCCGCATAGGCCGTGACGGCTTCGAGGTCCAGCATCTCCCCGGCGATCGTGACCCCTTGCGGGGTGCCGCCGCTGGCGCCGTGCCCGCGGAAGCTGAACCGCACGGCGGTCAGGCCCGCTGCGGCCAGGCGCGCGGCGAGCCGGGTGAAGCCGCCGCCCTCGTCGAGGTCGGCGCCGATGCCGTGCGCCAGCACCACCGTGCCCTGCGGCCGGCCCCCGCCGCCCGGCGCGGGCCGGTGCACCGCGGTGTCCAGCTCGATCCCGTCGGGCGCGGCCACCCGCACCCGCTGTACGTCCGTCACGAACCCCTCGTCTCCTTCGCCGACTCGCCGACTCGCCGACTCGGCGACCCGGCGTGCCCTCCACGCCGTCCTGCGGCGGGCCGATCCGCCGGCCCGGCCCCGGCCCGGCCCCGGCGCGCCCCCCCCAGGCAGCGCACCGGAGCCGGGAGTTGCCCCCGCGTCAGGGCGTCCAGCGGTACAGCAGCACCTTGTTGAACAGGTCGTCCTCCACCTGCACCAGGTAGTCGCCGTCCGCGCGCTTGGTCGCGGAGATGCCGTACGGCACGTCCACCCAGCCGGAGCGGTCGATCGTGCCGATGACCGAGCCGGCCGTCCAGGTGCCCACCGGGCTGGCGTCGGCGGCCTTCCACACCCACACCTGGCCGCGGGTCTCGATGCCGGCCGCGAAGATGTAGTCGCCCGCGAACGCCAGGCTCACCATGGTCACCACGATCGTCGAGGCGGTGTCCCAGGGCAGCAGCAGCGTCCAGGTCGGCGTGGTGTTGCCGGTGCTCCACTTGTCGTAGCGGACCAGGACCTTGCCGCACTCCTTCCAGTGCGCGTTGTCGAAGGGCTGGTCCGGGGTGTAGCCGACCATGTACATCACGTCGGCGGCCACGTCGTAGTGCAGCCGCCGGACCACGCTGAAGGGCGCGGGCAGCGCGATGGTCTCCATCGACTCGTAGGTGTAGATCGGGTTCTGCTGACTGTCGAAGCCCTGGAGCGGGTAGCGGCGCAGGTTGCGGTCGCCGCCCTCCCAGATGTCGCCGTTGTCGTCGACGTACCACACCCAGCAGTTGCTGGGGGAGCTGGTGCCGTCGCCGGGCTGGACGTACTCGCCCGCCTCGAAGTTGCCGTTGCCGCTGAGGTCGCGCCAGATCCACTGGCCGGTCGCGGGCTGGTTGGGCGGCCAGGTCGGGTCGTCGCCGTTCCAGCGGGCCTTGAAGATCGCGCCGGACGGCTTCGCGATCTCGCCGTCCATCCGGTAGATCAGCAGGTGGGCGCAGTACATGCCGGTGACGTACATGTACAGCCGGCCGCCCAGCCGCTTGAGGAACGGCGAGGTGGCCGCGTGGCTGTGGCCGGTGAGGAACAGCCGGGCGTCCTGCGGGTAGGTGACGGAGTCCAGCGTGTAGCTGCGCCAGGTCGCGTCGCTGCCGGGCGCCTTGGTGTACGCCATGCTGTAGTGGCACTGCTTGGTGTAGATCTCCACGCCGTCGGAGGCCGGGTCGAAGTCGGCGGCGTCCACGAACGCGCTGCCCTGGAGCTGCCAGACCACCGCGCCGGCCGGCGAGAACTTCCGCAGCCAGGTGCCGAACTCGAACATCGCCACGTAGACGTTGCCCGCCGAGTCGCCGCCGACGCCGACGATGCCGAAGAACTTGTCCGCCGCGACCCGGCCGGGCGTGCCCGCGCCGATGCCGCCGGCCTGGCCGAGGCTGCGGGCCAGCGCCGGGGTGCCGGACAGGCCGGTGTAGGTGTGCACCTGGCGCAGCGGGCCGTTGTCGCCGACCAGCAGGTCGCCGTTGGCGTCGACGGCCACCGAGGTGGGTATCCACTGCGCGGACGGCCCGGAGATCGTGCCGGCCAGCGCGGCGCCGGAGTTCGAGAAGTGCAGGATCTTCGCCGGGTTCGCGGTGTCGACGTGCCAGAAGTGCCCGTCGTTGGTGTCGCGGGTGATGTTCGAGACGACCCAGATCTCCCCGCTGGGCGCGATCGCCACCGAGCCGGGCTGGTTGACCGTCCAGGTGTGCTGGACGGCGCCGGTGGCCGCGTCGAAGACCAGCACCCGGTTGTTGGCGCGGTCGGTGGCCACCACCTGGGTGTCGGTCGCGGCGGCCGCGGCCGGCGGGCTGCCCACCGCGTACGTCAGCGAGGTGGCGGTGCCGTCCAGGGTGTACCGGGTCAGCCCGTTGCCCACGCTGAGGTAGGCGTAGGTGCTGTTGACGGCCACCGCGTCGCCGTTCGCGCCGTGGCAGTTGCCGATGAGGTGGCCGTCCTTGTAGATGCCCGCGTAGTCGCCGGCCTCGTCCCAGAAGCTGACGGTGTAGACGGCGCCGTCGGCGGTGACCGCGATGTTGAAGACGAAGTCCTGCACCCACTCGGTCGCGCCGGAGAAGGTGTTGCCGGTCCAGGAGGTGACGACGTTGGTGAGCGTGGTGTCCAGGGAGGCGGCGGACCGCGCCTTGGCGAGGCTGCCCTTGGCGGTGGTGGCCGGCGCGGCGGCGCCGGCCGAGGCGGCGGTGGCCGGGACCGCCAGGGCGGCGCCCGCGACGATCGCGGCGTTCCGGCCGTAGCTGAGCAGTCGGCGGCGGCTGACGGAGCGGGTGCGAGGCGCGGACGGTGTCTGTGCGGGTTCCTGCTCGCTCATGGAAGGGGTCCTTCGTCGTGGGGTTCGTCGTGGGGCCGGCCCCGTGGGGAGGCCGGCCGGACGTCCATCGAGTGACCGGTCACTTGACGCGACGCCAAGCTAGGGGTCCGCGCACCCGGCGTCAATGCATCTGACCTCTTCCGTTGTCGCGGTCGCGCGATTAGGATGCGTCACATTGTCATGTGAACGGTCACTGAGAATCGAGGTCCTGCGTGTCCGACCGGCCGACCCTGCGGACCGTCGCGGCGGAGGCGGGCGTCTCCCACCAGACGGTCTCCCGGGTGATCAACGGCGACCCCACGGTCACCGAGCCGGTGCTCGACCGGGTGCTGCACGCGATGCGCGTGCTCGGCTACCGGCCCAGCGCGGGCGCGCGCGCCCTGGCGAGCGGCCGCACCGAGGTGGTCGGCGTCGTCCTGCCGCACAACCCCGGCTTCGCCTTCTCCAACGACCACCTGATCCGCCTGGTCCAGGGCGCCGACCAGGAACTGACCACCCGCGGCTACGGCCTGCTGCTGTCCACCCGCGAGGTGCCCGACGACCCGTCCTCGGCCTACCGCCGCTTCGTGCAGCGCCGCCAGGTCGACGGGCTGCTGGTGGAGGCGGGCGCCGGCGGCGACTCGCTCGCCGCGCTGCGCACCGCCGACTACCCGACGGTGGTGATCGGCTACACCGCCGAGGACTTCACCTGCGTCCACCCCGACGACGAAGGCGGCGCCTACGCGGTGGCCCAGCACCTGCTGGCCCTCGGGCACCGCCGGATCGCGGTGGTCGACGGGCCGCCCGAGAGCCGGCTCGCGATGGCCGCGCGGATGCGCGGGGTGCGGCGGGCCTTCGCCGACGCCCATCGCGAGATCCCCGCCGACCTGCTGGAACAGGGCGACTTCACCGCCGCCTCCGGCCACGCGGCGGCCGGGCGGCTGCTCGCCCGGGCCGACCCGCCCACCGCGATCTTCGCCTTCAACGACGGCATGGCGCTGGGCGCCGGGCGCCGGCTGCGCGAACTGGGCCGGGACCTGCCCGGCGAGGTGTCCCTGGCCGGCTTCGACGACACCGAGGCCGCCGACCTCGTCGACCCCGCGCTGACCAGCGTCAGCCTGCACAGCGTGGACGTCGGCCGCCGGGCCGCGCAGATCCTGCTCGACCTGATCGACGGACGGCCCCCCGCCGAGCGGGAGATCGTCATGCCCAGCACGCTCAAGGTCCGCGCGTCCACCGCCCCGCCCACCGCCGGCTGAAGCAGCCCGCCGCACACGCCGCCGCCTGCCCCCCACGCCGCCACCTGCCGGACCCGCCGCCGAAACCGCCGGACCGGCCCCGTACCGAAGCGCACCCCGCGCGCACCGCACCACCCGGAAAGGACCGTCGTACCGATGGAGAACGCCCCACACCCGAGCCACCGCCCGGAAGGCGGCTA
This sequence comes from Streptomyces sp. CA2R106, assembly GCF_037034245.1. Classification (NCBI taxonomy): domain Bacteria; kingdom Bacillati; phylum Actinomycetota; class Actinomycetes; order Kitasatosporales; family Streptomycetaceae; genus Streptomyces; species Streptomyces sp. CA2R106. Next base: position 442,934 of record NZ_JBAGKC010000003.1, on the reverse strand, counting down.
CGTCGAGGACGTCTCGCCCGGCACCGGTCGGCGGCGGCCCCGCGCGTCGTTCGCCTCCGACGCGCCCGAGTACTCCCTCGACGGCCGGTGGAGCTTCCGGCTCGCCGCGGGACTGCACGACCTCACCCCCGGCTTCGAACAGCCCTCCTTCGCACCCGACGCCAGCAGCGGCTGGACCGGCATCGCGGTGCCCTCGTGCTGGCAGATGGACGGAATCCCCGGCCCCGGCCGCTTCGGCGCCCCCGCCTACACCAACGTCACCTTCCCGATCCCCGTCGACCCGCCGCTGGTGCCCGACGAGAACCCCACCGGCGAGTACCTGCGCACCTTCGACGTCGAGGACGGCTTCGGCACCGGCACGGCCGTCCTGCGCTTCGAGGGCGTGGACTCCTGCTTCGCGGTCTGGCTCAACGGCCACCTGCTCGGCGACGGCAAGGGCAGCAGGCTGCCCACCGAGTTCGACGTCACCGAGGTGCTGCGCCCCGGCCGCAACGTCCTGGCGCTGCGCGTCCACCAGTGGTCCGCCGCGACCTACCTGGAGGACCAGGACATGTGGTGGCTGTCGGGCGTCTTCCGCTCGGTGCGGCTGCTGTCCCGACCGGCCGGCGGCATCGACGACTTCTTCGTGCACGCCGACTACGACCACCGCACCGGCAACGGCACCCTGCGCATCGACGTCCGCGGCGACGCCCGGCTCAGCGTGCCCGAACTCGGCATCGCCGACGCCGACCCCGCCGGGCCGCACACCGCGGCCGGCATCGAGCCCTGGAGCGCCGAGCGGCCGCGGCTGTACGCCGCCGAACTCGCCACCGCCACCGAGCGGGTGCCGCTGCGCATCGGCTTCCGCCGGATCGCCGTCGAGGACGGCGTGCTCACCGCCAACGGCACCCCGCTGCTGCTCAGCGGCGTCAACCGGCACGAGTGGGACCCGGTCACCGGCCGCACCCTGACCCGCGAGACCATGCTCGCCGACGTGCTGCTGATGAAGCGCCACAACATCAACGCCGTCCGCACCAGCCACTACCCGCCCGAGTCGGCCTTCCTCGACCTGTGCGACGAGTACGGCCTGTGGGTCGTCGACGAGTGCGACCTGGAGACCCACGGCTTCGCCGAGAACGGCTGGCGCCGCAACCCCAGCGACGACCCGGCCTGGCGCCCCGCGCTGCTGGACCGGGCCGAGCGGATGGTGGAGCGGGACAAGAACCACCCCAGCGTCGTCATCTGGTCGCTGGGCAACGAGTCGGGCGTCGGCGAGAACCTGCGGGCCATGGCCGAGTGGATACGCGACCGCGACCCGGACCGGCTCATCCACTACGAGGGCGACTGGGACAACTGCGCCTACACCGACCTGTACTCCGCGATGTACGCCGACTACCCCGCGGTCGCCGCGATCGGCGCCGGCCAGGAGCCGCGCACCGGCGACCCCGCCCACGACGCCCGCCGCCGCGCGATGCCGTTCGTGCTGTGCGAGTACGCCCACGCGATGGGCAACGGCCCCGGCGGACTGCGCCAGTACCAGGAGCTGTTCGAGCGGCACCCCCGGCTGGCCGGCGGCTTCGTGTGGGAGTGGATCGACCACGGGGTGGCGCAGCGCGCCGCCGACGGCACCCTGTACTACGCCTACGGCGGGGACTTCGGCGAGCCGGTGCACGACGGCAACTTCGTCGCCGACGGCCTGCTGCTGCCCGACCGCACCCCCTCGCCCGGCCTGCTGGAGTACGCGAAGGTCATCGAGCCGGTCCGGATCACCGCCCGCGCCGACGGCGGCGGCATCGAGGTGCGCAACCTCCACCACACCCGCGACACCGGCTACCTGCGGTGGACCTGGCTGCTGGAGGTCGACGGCGAGCAGGCCGGGGAGGGCGACTGGGCGGTGGCGGCCACCGAGCCCGGCGCGACCGGCCGCGCCGACTGGCCCGAGGCGCTGCTCAAGGCGCTGGACGCGGCCGGACCGGGCGAGCGCCGGCTGACGGTCGGCGCGCAACTCGCCGCCGACGAGCCGTGGGCCGGCGCGGGCCACACCGTCGCCTGGGCGCAGTTCGCCCCCGCCGTCGAGGGCGCGCCGGACGCCGCCCGACCCGGCGGCGGACTCCCGCAGACGGCCCCGCGGTTCACGCCGCCCGCGACCTCGGGCACCGCGGTGCCGCGCCGCTCGGGCAGCACCGTCACCCTCGGCGACGCCGCGTTCGACACCGTCACCGGCACCCTGGTGCGCCTGGGCGGCCTGGCGCTCACCGGCCCGCGCGTGGACATTTGGCGGGCGCCCATCGACAACGAGCGCCGCTCGCCGCTGCTGGAGCAGTGGCTGCGCGCCGGGCTGCACCGGATGCGGCACAAGGTGCTGGACATCCGCGCCGGCGAGGACACCCTCACCGTGCGCACCAAGCTCGTCCCGGCCGGCCTGGACGTGGCGCTGCTCGCCGACTACCACTGGTCCACCGCCCCCGGCGGCGGCCTCGTCCTCACCCTGGACACCGCGCCGACCGCGCCCTGGCCGGTGCCGCTGCCGCGCCTGGGCGTCGCGCTGACGCTGCCGGGCGCGCTGGACCGGGTGAGCTGGTTCGGGCTCGGCCCGGGCGAGGCGTACCGGGACAGCGAGGAAGCCGTCCGCGTCGGCCGCTACGCCGCCACGGTCGCCGCACTCCAGACGCCGTACGTCTTCCCGCAGGAGAACGGCAACCGGCGGCATGTGCGCTGGGCCCGCCTGACCGCGGACCCGGCGGCGAACGCGAGTGGCACCGCAGGCGGCGGGGGAGCCGTACCGGGCCTGGCGATCACCGGCGCCCCCTGGTTCGACCTGACCGCCAAGCCCTGGTCCACCGAGGCGCTGTCCCAGGCCGCGCACACCTGCGACCTGCGGCCCGACGGCCGCACCCACCTCAACCTGGACCTCGAACACCACGGCCTGGGCAGCGCCTCCTGCGGCCACCCCCTCCAGCCCCGGCACGAACTGGCCGCCCTCCCGGCCCGGTTCACCCTCACCTTCGCCGCGATCGGGCCCGAGGCGGGTGAGGGCGCGGGGTGACGGTGCGGGGCGGTGCAGGGTGACGGCGCGGGGCGGCGCCCCCGAACCCGCCGGATGTAGGATGATCCGGCGAGACAACGTTGGCCCACCTCTCGGCGCCACGTCGCCGAGGGGGACACCACGTGACTGCACCGAGCCCGGGCCCGAGCGGCGCCGCCCCGCGGCGCCCGACGATGGCCGACGTCGCCCGCGCGGCCGACGTCAGCCTCAAGACCGTCTCACGGGTGGTCAACGGCGTGTCCACCGTCGACCCGGAGATGGCCGCCCGGGTCCGGGCGGCGGTGGCCCGACTGGGCTTCCGGCGCAACAGCATGGCCCGCGACCTGCGCACCCGCAGCACCTCCGCCACCGTCGGGCTGCTCATCGAGGACCTCGCCAACCCGTTCTACGCGCTGATCGCCGCGGCCGCGGCGCAGTGCGCCCTGGAGAACGACACCCTGCTGATCACCGCGAGTTCGGAGGAGGACGCCGAACGGGAGCGCCGGCTGCTGCTCCAGATGTGCGAACGGCGCGTGGACGGGCTGCTGGTGGTGCCCGCCGGCAGCACCGCCGACCACGTCTACCTGCGCTCCGAGATCGAGATGGGCACCCCCGCGGTGTTCCTGGACCGGCCGCCGACCAATGTGCGGGCGGACACCGTCCTGATCGACAACGCGGCCGGCGCGCGGTCCGCGATCGAGCACCTCACCGCCCGGGGGCACGAGCGGATCGGCGTGGTGTCGGACTGGCTGAGCATCCACCCGATGTCCGAGCGGCTGTCGGCCGCCGAGGCGGCCCTGGAGCGCGCCGGGCTGCCCTACCGGCCGGACCTGATCCGCTTCGGCCTGCACACCGTGCCCGACACCGAGGCGGCCGTCGCGGAGATGCTCGCCGGGCCGCAGCCCCCCACCGCGCTCTTCGCCCTCAACAACCGCCTCACCCTCGGCGTGCTCGGCGCCCTGAACCGGCTCGGCCAGGACGTCGCCGTGGTCGGTTTCGACGACTTCGAGACCGCCGGGCTGATGGCGCACCCGCTGACCGTGGTCTCCTACGACGCTCGCGCCATCGGCCGGATCGGCGCCGAACTGCTCTTCCAGCGCATCGCCGGCGACACCTCCCGCCCCCGCACCGTGGTCGTCCCCACCACCCTGGTCGAGCGCGGCTCGAGGCCCCCCGCCTGAGGCGCTCCGCCCTCAGCCGTCCTGCGGGCCGGCCAGCGGCACCCGCCACTCCAGCCGGGTGCCGCCCCCCGCGGCCGGGCCGACCTCGAACGTCCCGCCCAGGGCCCCGGCCCGCTCGGCGAGGTTGCGCAGGCCGCCGCGCGGCGCCCCGGGCGCGATGCCCGCACCGTCGTCGCGCACGGTCAGCTCCAGCGTGCCGGCCGCGGCCCGCAGCGTGACGTGGACCCCGCGGGCGCCGGCGTGCCGGGCCACGTTCGACAGCGCCTCGTCGAGCACCGCGACGGCCTCCTCCGCGACCGCCGGCGGCACCTCGGTGTCGATCGGACCGGCCATCTCCAGCGACGGGTTGAAGCCCAGCGAGGCGGCCGCGCGCTCCACCCCGTCCGCGACCCGCGCGCGCAGGCCGTGCCGCTCGGCCGCCCGGTCCCGCAGCCCGAAGATCGTGGTCCGGATGGTCCTGATCGTCTCGTCGAGGTCGTCGACCGCGCGGGTGATCCGCTCGGTGGCCTGCGGGTGGTCGACGAACCGCAGCGTGCTCTGCAACGTCATGCCCGTCGCGAACAGCCGCTGGATCGCCCGGTCGTGCAGGTCCCGGGCGATCCGGTCGCGGTCCTCCAGCACGGCGATCTGCTCCGCGTCCCTGCGGCGCGCGGCCAGCTCCAGCGCCAGCGCCGCCTGCCCGGCGAAGGCCAGCAGCGGCGCGGTCTCCTCGTCGCTGAAGGGCGCCGCCCCTTCGGTACGGGCCAGCAGCAGCACACCGCGCACCCCGTCGTCGGTGACCATGGGCACCGCCACCACCGGCCCCAGGCCGCGCCACCTGGCCGGCCGCGCGGCCGCGGTCGCCCGGGGGTCCTGACGGATGTCGGCGGTGGAGATCCGCTCCCCGGTGGACAGCGCCGCGCCCATGAACGAGCCGTCCACCGGCAGCACCAGGCCGCGGTGCGCCTCGGCGTCCACGCCCAGCGCGATCGCCACCCGCAGATCGGCGCCCCCGGCGACCGGCAGCGCCAGCACACCGAGGTCGGCGCCCAGGATGCGGCCGGCGTCGCCGACGATCCGCTCCAGCACCTGCGACTGCGGCGCGCCCGACAGCAGCGCGCGCACGATCTGCGCGTTCGCCGCCAGCCAGCGCTGCCGCCGCCGGGCGGCCTCGTACAGCCGGGCGTTGTCGATCGCGATCCCCGCCGCCACCGCGAGCAGCCGCAGCATCGTCTCGTCGTCCGCGTCGAAGTCCGCGCCGCCGCGCTTCTCGGTGAGGTAGAGGTTGCCGAAGACCTCCCCGCGCACCCGGATCGGCACACCGAGGAAGGTGTGCATCGGCGGGTGGTGGGGCGGCAGGCCGTAGGACGCCGGATGCTCCGACAGCTCGGACAGCCGCAGCGGCCGCGGGTCCCGGATCAGCTCGCCGAGGATGCCGTGCCCGACGGGCAGCGCTCCGATCCGCCGCGCGACCTCCGCCGGCACCCCCACCGTCAGGAACTCCGACAGCCGCGTGCCCTCGACCACGCCCAGCGCCCCGTACCGGGCGTCGACCAGCGCGACCGCGGACTCCACGATCCGGCGCAGCAGATGCGACAGATCCAGCTCGCTGCCCACCGACAGCAGCGCCTCCAGCAGGCCGTGCACGCGGGCCCGCGCGCCGTGCTCGGCATCGGCGCGCGCCTGCATCTCGTCCAGCAGGCGGTCCAGTTCCGGCCCGGGCCGGCGGCCGTCGTCGCCGAGGCTGTCGCCCACCGCATCCTCCACCCGCCCGATACCGCCCGATCCTGTCTGCCCGATCCCGCCCGACCCGGTCGCCCTACGCATGCCGCTGACCACCGCACGCTAGCCGCGCCCGCGCGTCGCCCGGCGCACCGACGCCGGGCACGGCCCGCGATCCGCCCGCGATTCCGCCCGACCGGGCGCACCCGGGGCCGAACGGCCCAGCGGCCCGCTCCGGGCGGCCCTGCCGCGACGGGCGCGGCTCGGGCAGCGTGGAGGGCACAGCCGCACGGAGGATGCCATGGCCACGCCGACGCTGGACGACACGACACTGGACCGGCTGATCTCGGCCGCGGTCGCCGCCCCGTCGATCCACAACTCCCAGCCCTGGCGCTACCGCCTCGACCCCGCCACGCTCACCGTCGAGGTGCACGCCGCCCCCGAGCGGCGCGTCCCGCACGCCGACCCCGAGGGCCGGGCCCTGCACCTGTCGGTCGGCGCCGCCCTGTTCAACCTGCGCGTCGCGGTGGCCCACTTCGGCTGGGAGCCGGTGGTGCGGCTGCTGCCGCACGCGCCCGACCCGGGCCACCTGGCGTCCGTACGGCTCGCCGGGCCGCGGCGCGGCGACGGGCGCACAGCCGCCGACCGCGCGAACGCGCGGCTGTACGAGGCGCTGTGGCGCCGCCACAGCAACCGCTTCCCCTTCTCCGACCGGCCGGTGCCCGAGGACCTGCTGCGCGACCTTGCAGCCACCGCGGGCGACGAGGGCGTACGGCTGGTCCTGCCCGACCCGGCGGAGGCCGCCCGGCTGCTGGAACTGACCGCCCGCGCCGACTGGTACGAGTCCGCGGACCCGCGGCGCCGGGAGGAGTCCCGCTCCTGGGTGCGGGACGGGGCGGCGGACGGGGTGCCGTCCTCGGCGATCGGCCCGCGCGACGAGCAGGGGCGGATGCCGGTACGGGACTTCTCCGCGGCGCCGCCGGTGCGCCGGCCCCCGCCGGCCCCCTTCGAGCCCCACCCCGTGGTCGGCGTGCTGTCCACGCGGCAGGACGAGCCCGCGGACTGGCTGCGCGCCGGGCAGGGCCTGGAGCACGTGCTGCTGCTCGCGACCGTCCACGACCTGCGGGCCTCGCTGCTCCACCAGGCGCTGGAGTGGCGCGAGCTGCGCTGGGCGCTCAACGACCCGCACGGCGGGATCGGCCATGTGCAGATGCTGATGCGGCTGGGCTACGGCCCGCAGTCCCCGCCGACGTCCCGGCGCCCGGCGCGGGACGTCCTGGCGCCCCCGCGGCCGCCCGGGAGCTGACCGGACGGGCGGTGCCATCGGCCCCGGCCCGGGACCGGTCGGCCCCTGCGCCCGGGCCCGGGCGCGGACGACCATGCAAGCGCGGACGCCGCCGGGCCGCGCCCGAAGAGGCCGGCCGCCGAGAACGCAGGGCGAGGTCGCCTTGGACCTGCGCGGCCCGCACGGCAGCGGGCTGCCGCAGCCGGCCCCCGGCCCGCGGGTAGACCGTTCGGCCCTAGAAATCCGGGCGGCCGCCGCCCCATGATCGTTGTCACGGGACAGGAGGCGACTCGGGCGGAAGGGCGCAGTGGGATGAGCGAGGCGCGGCGCGGTGCAGCGCAGGGGCCGATCAGGGTGTTCCTGCTGGACGACCACGAGGTCGTGCGGCGCGGTGTGCGCGACCTGTTGGACGCCGAACCCGGCATCGAGGTGGTCGGGGAGGCGGGCACGGCCGGCCAGGCGCTCGCCCGGGGGCCCGCGCTGCGGCCCGACGTCGCGGTGCTGGACGTGCGGCTGCCCGACGGGGACGGCGTCACCGTCTGCCGCGAACTGCGCTCGCGGCTGCCCGCCCTGGGGTGCCTGATACTCACCTCGTTCGACGACGACGAAGCACTGCTGGACGCCATCATGGCCGGCGCCGCGGGCTACGTACTGAAGCAGATCAAGGGCTCGGACCTGGTCTCGGCGGTGCGCACCGTCGCGTCCGGGCAGTCGATGCTCGACCCGGCCACCACCACCCGCCTGATGAGCAGCCTGCGCGGCGGCGAGGAGGACGCGGACCCGCAGGCACGGGCGCTGTCCGGGCTGACCCCCAGGGAGCGGGAGATCCTCGGCCTGATCGGCGAGGGCCTGACCAACGCGCAGATCGGCCGGCGGCTGTACCTGTCGGAGAAGACGGTCAAGAACAACGTCTCCCGCCTGCTGGGCAAGCTCGGGGTGGAGCGGCGGGTCCAGGCCGCCGTCATCGCCACCGAGGACGCCGCCCACCGCGCGGAGCACGACCCGCCCGGTGGGCGCGGCCGCCGCTGACCGCGCGCCGCCGCGCCGCCCGGAGGACTCCGGTCAGCCGCCGTGGATCACCGCGACCGGGCACTGCGCGTGGTGCAGCACCGCGTGCGTCACGCCCCCGAAGGGCGCACGGAAGCGGTGGGTGGGCCGCCGGGCGCCCAGGACCAGCAGGTCGGCGTCCTCGGACGCCGTGACCAGGGCGCCGCCGGTGGACCGGGTGCGGACCGTCTGCTCGGTGATCTCCAGCTGCGGGAACTCCTCGCGCAGCGGCCGAACCGTCCGGCGCGTGGCACCCGCCTCGTCCGCCGCGACGGCCGCCACGTCGTCGACCATCGGGACCATGCTCCCCACGCCTTCCAGGAACATCCAGGCGCTCACCACCCGCAGCGCGGCGCCGCGGGCGAGTGCCGAGCGCGCGGCGAACCGCAGCGCGTCGCGGTCGCCGTCGTCGCGCGCCGCCGCGACCACCACTCCGCGCTCCGGCTCCGGCACCCGGTGCACCACGACGAGCGGACCGCGGGCGCGGGCCGCCGCGCGCAGGCCGACCGAGCCGAGCAGCAGGCCGGAGAAGCCGCCCAGGCCGCGGGAGCCCACGACGGCGGTGCCGGTCGCGCCCGCCGCCTCCAGGACGCTGTCGGCGGGGTCGCCGCGGCTGAGCACGGTGTCGACGGCCAGGTCCGGGTACCGGGCGGTGACGAGGTCGACGGTGTGCCGCAGGCAGCGGTCGGCGTCCTGGAGCAGCTCCTGGAGCCCCTCGGGGCCGACGTAGCGGGTCTCGTCGCTGCCGAGCGCGGACACCACGGTCAGCGGCCGGTCGCGGCGCGCGGCTTCCTCGGCGGCCCACAGCACGGCGACCCCGGCGGGCGCCGAACCGTCCGTGCCGACCACCACGGGCCCCAGGCCCCCTCTGGCCTCTGCGCTGTCCATGGCTCCTCCAAAGGTGTCGGGTGCGCAAGGCCCCCCTCATGACCGATTCTGTGCGCGGCCGCCGGTCGGGCGCATGGGCCCTTCGGGCCCGCGCGGCCGGGCACCGGCGGTGCGCCGGCGGGCCGAACGGCCCCTGGGACAGGGCCGGCCGGCCCCGGGCGTGGGCACCGCAGGACCGCTGCACCGCCCACCGCGGACGAGGAGCGTGGGAGCCGAGAGGGCGGCGGGGCCGGCACGGGCTGCCCCCGCCGGCGGTCGACCGCCCGAACACGACAACGGAGGAGCGACAGCCATGGCTTCACGTCAGATGGAACGGCGTCCGCGCTGGATGCCGCCGTTCGCGGACTGGATCGACGACCTTCCGTTCGACCTGCGCCTGCCCGGCGAGCACATGATCCGGGTCGAGGAGAGCACGACGGAGGGCGCGTGGACGATGAAGGCGGAACTCCCGGGCGTCGACCCGGACAAGGACGTCGACGTCACCGTCCAGGACGGCGTCCTGACCGTGCACGCCGAACGGACCGAGGAGGCGACGGACACCAAGCACCGCTCCGAGTTCCGGTACGGCTCCTTCACCCGCAGCGTGGAGCTTCCGCCCGGCGTGAAGGAGGAGGACATCTCCGCCGACTACGACAGCGGCGTCCTGACGGTGACCGCGCCGGTCGGCACCCCGGCCGAGACCGAGCCGCACCGCGTGCGGATCGCCAGGAAGCCCTGAGCGGCGCCGGCCGCGGTCCGGGCGCACGGCCGCCGCCCTGCGCCCGACCCGTTCGGCCGCGCCGACGTGACGACGTGACGACGTGTCAACGTGACGACGGTGACGAACGGGCCACGGCGGCCCGTCAGGTGACGGCGGTGCCCGACGGCGACGGCCGCAGCTCGCTCGTCACGTCGACGACCCCTTCGACGGCGCGGGCCAGCCGGGCCGCCAGCCCGATCAGCCCGGGCTCCAGCACGTCGCCGCGCAGCGCCACCCGCCCCTCGTGCACCGTCACCCGCACGTCGGGCTCCCCGGGGAAGAGCACCTCCACGACCTGGCGGCGCACCTCGTCGGCGAGCTCCTCGTCGGTGCGCAGGAACGCCTTGAGCAGGTCCGCGCGGCTGACGATGCCGCTCAGCCGGCCGGACGCGTCGATCACCGGCAGCCGCTTGACGCCCCGCACGGCCATGATCCGGGCGGCCTGCGCCAGCGTGGAGCCGGCGTGCACGCACACCGCGGGCGCCGTCATCAGCCGGTCGGCGGTGACGGCCTCGGCCTTGTCCAGTCCGGGCCGCCGCTCCTCGCGGTCGTAGCGGTTCGGCGGCACCGCCCGGAACTCCTCCTTCGGCAGCAGGTCCGCCTCGGAGACCACGCCCACCACGCGGCCCTCGCCCTCGAGCACCGGAAGGGCGCTGACCTTCCAGTGCTTCATGGTCCTGACGATCTCCTTGAAACTCGCGTCCCGGCCGACGGCGACGACGGTGCGGGTCATCACGTCGCCGACGGTCATGGGTGAGCTGAACATGGTCGCCTCCCGCGGCGGCGAGGACGCGGGCCCGCCGTGCGGACCGTCCGGCCGCCTCGGTCTCCAGCATCGCGCACCCGCCGCCCGCGGCGCTGGGGCCGATCGGGCCCTACCGCCCGCACCGGTCCCGCGCGCGGGGCGGTAGGGCGGCGAAGGGTAGGGTGTGCGCTGTCAGGGGCGGCACGCGAGCCGCCCGGCCGGGGCCGACGACGCCCCCGCGGAACCCGCGAGCAGGAGAGACGAGGCGTGCACATGACCCGGTTGCCCGCCGCCGCCTGCTGTCCGCCGTGAGGCCGGCCGCGCGCTGAGCCGCGTGCCGCGGCCCGCCGCCGTACCCCGCCCGCCGTACCCCGCCCGCCGCGCCACTCCGGCCGGGCCCGCGCCGTACGCCGGCCGTCCGTTCGTCCGTCCGTCCGAGGGAGCCGTCCGGGCCCCTTCGACGACCTCCCCGCCGACCCCCGCGCCCGCCGCCCGGCGCCGCGCGCCTCCCGTCCCCCGCGCAGCCGAGCGGCCGCGCCCGAGCACGACAGGCACCTGGTCTTGCAGACACCGCCCCCGCCCCTGTCCGCGCGCCTGCGCGCCCTGCCCCGCCCGGCCTGGTCCGCCCCGAAGGTCCTCCGGGTGGAGGTGCTGGCCGGCCTCGTCGTCGGCCTGGCGCTGATCCCCGAGGCGATCTCGTTCTCGGTGATCGCCGGGGTCGACCCCAAGGTCGGGCTCTTCGCCGCCTGCACCATGGCGATGACCATCGCGATCGTCGGCGGCCGGCCCGCGATGATCTCGGCGTCCACCGGCGCCGTCGCCCTGGTCACCGCACCCGTCGTCCGCGAGCACGGGCTCGGCTACCTCATCGCGACCGTCATCCTCGCCGGCGTCCTCCAGATCGTGCTGGGCGTACTCGGGGTGGCCCGGCTGATGCGGTTCGTGCCGCGCCCGGTGATGGTCGGCTTCGTCAACGCCCTGGGCATCCTGCTGTTCACCGCGCAGATACCGAACCTGCACGACGTGCCGTGGGCGGTCTACCCGCTGGTGGCCACCGGGCTGCTGGTGATGGTGTTCTTCCCGCGCCTGACCCGGGCGGTGCCCGCGCCGCTGGTGTCCATCGTGATCCTGACGGTGTTCACGGTCGCGGCGGGCGTCGCGGTGCCGACGGTCGGCGACAAGGGCCGCCTGCCGTCGTCGCTGCCGGTGCCGGGGCTGCCGGACGTGCCGTTCGACACCCACACCCTGGCGGTGATCGCGCCCTACGCGCTGGCGATGGCGCTCGTCGGGCTGATGGAGACGCTGATGACCGCCAAGCTCGTGGACGACATCACCGACACCCGCTCGGACAAGACCCGCGAGTCCGTCGGCCAGGGCATCGCCAACATCGTCACCGGGCTCTTCGGCGGCATGGGCGGCTGCGCGATGATCGGCCAGACCATGATCAACGTCAAGAGCGGCGCCCGCACCCGGCTGTCCACCTTCCTGGCCGGGTTCTTCCTGCTGGTCCTGTGCATCGTGCTCGGCCCGGTCGTCTCGCACATCCCGATGGCCGCGCTGGTCGCGGTGATGGTGCTGGTCGCCTTCGGCACCTTCGACTGGCACTCGGTCAGGCCCGCCACCCTCAAGCGGATGCCGGTCGGCGAGACCGTCGTCATGGTCGTCACCGTCGCCGTGGTGGTGGCCACCAGCAACCTGTCGATCGGCGTCGTGGTCGGCACGCTCGCCGCCATGGTCGTCTTCGCCCGCCGCGTCGCCCACCTCACCGACGTCACCTCGGTCCTCGACCCGGACGGCGGCAGCGTCGTCTACGCCGTCACCGGCGAGCTGTTCTTCGCCTCCTGCAACGACCTGGTCACGCAGTTCGACTACGCCGGCGACCCCGACCGCGTCGTCATCGACCTCAGCGCCGCCCACGTCTGGGACGCCTCGTCCGTGGCGGCGCTGGACGCGATCACCACGAAGTACGCGGCACGCTGCAAGAGCGTGGAGATCGTGGGGCTCAACGAGCACAGCGCGCGGATGCACGGGCGGCTCAGCGGCGAGCTGACGGGGGCGGGCTGACCGGGGCGGGCCGAGGCGACCCGGCGGGCGGCGCGTCGGGCGGCCGTACGGGGGCGCGGGCGCGGGTTGCGGCAGGCGCATAGGATCTTGCTCATGGCGCAAAGTGAGGACGGGGAGCTGGACCGCCTGGTGCGGCAGCGGATCAGGGCACTGCGGGTGGCGCGCGGCTGGTCGTTGGAGGAGCTGGCCTCGCGGGCGCTGGTCAGCCAGTCGACGCTCAGCCGGATCGAGAACGGGCAGCGCCGCCTGGCGCTGGACCAGCTGGTCACGCTGGCCCGGGCACTGGACACCTCGCTGGACCAGCTGGTCGAGGCGGCGGCCGACGACGTGGTGAGCAACCCGGCGATCGACCCGGCCCACGCGCGGATGAGCTGGCCGATGAAGGGGTACCCCGGGATGAGCGTGATCCGGCAGCGGCTGACGGCGCCCCCGCCCGACGGCCCGGCCCGCACCCGCGCCCACCCGGGCCGGGAGTGGCTGGTGGTGCTGTCGGGCACCGCGGTGCTGCTGCTGGGCGACCGCCGGGTGCGGGTGGAGGCGAACCAGGCCGCGGAGTTCCCCACGATGCTGCCGCACGCCTTCGGCGCGGAGGGCGGCCCCTGCGACGTACTGGGCGTCTTCGACCGCGACGCCCGCCGCGGCCACCAGCGCGGCGAGGCCGGATGAACACCCCGGCCGGCGGCGCCTTGCGCGGACGGCAGCAGATCCGGCGGATGTCTTGCGTACCCCGGGAAGGGCGCCGCCGGGCCCGGGGCACGGCCCTAGCGTGACCGTATGACCCACGCTTCCCCGCATGACCACCACCCCGCCGCGGCCCCCGGGCACACCGGCGCCCACGCCCACGGCCCCGCGCACACCCACGGCGGTACCCACGCCCACACCCACGGCCCGTCCGGTGCCGCGCCCGGCACCGACGACATGGCCGAACTGCTGGACCTGGGCGCGGAAGTCCTCGCCGGGCACACCGCGGAGATCACCGCCTGGCTGCCGGTCGCGGAGCCGCCGCGCCGCATCCTGGACCTGGGCGCCGGCACCGGGGCCGGCACCTTCGCGCTGCTGGCCCGCTTCCCGGCGGCGGAGGTGACCGCGGTCGACGCGTCGCCGGCCCACCTGGAGCGGTTGCGGGAGAAGGCCGAGGCGCTCGGGGTGGCCGGGCGGGTGCACACGGTGCCGGCCGACCTCGACGGGGAGTGGCCGGAACTCGACCGGCCCGACCTGGTGTGGGCGTCGGCGTCGCTGCACCACATGGCCGACCCGGCCCGCACCCTGCGCACCGTGTACGACCTGCTCGCGCCCGGCGGGCTGCTCGCCGTCGTCGAGATGGCGGGCTTCCCGCGGTTCCTGCCCCCCGACGCCCCGCAGGAGCGGCCCGGCCTGGAGGACCGCTGCCATGCCGCGGTGGACCGGCAGCACGCCGAGCAGATGCCGCACCGAGGCGCCGACTGGGGCCCGATGCTGGCCGCCGCCGGGTTCGCGGTCGAGGGCGAGCGGACGGTTCGCGTGTTCGTCGAGGGCGCGGCAGGGGCGGAGGGCGCGGCAGGGGCGGTGGGCGCGGACGGCGCGGAGAGCGCCGCGGACAGCGCAGTCGGCCGCTACGCGCTCGGCAGCCTGCGCCGCCTGCGCGAGGCGGTCGGCGCGGAACTTCCCGCCGAGGACCTGCGGGCGCTGGACCGGCTGCTGGACACCGCCGGCCCGTCGAGCGTGCTGCGCCGCGGCGACCTCGCGGTCCGCACCGAGCGCGCCGTGTGGGCCGCCCGCCGCGCCTGAGCACCGCCGGCACTGTACGCCCCGCACCCCGCACGCCCCATGCGACGAAGCGCCGATCCGCCGCCGGATGGCCGGAAACACGGTGTCGCGAAAGGCGTGTTACCCCGTCGTTAGGTCTCCGCCGGAACAGTGGCGGGCGAAGTGCCCGCCAGCCGGAAGGAGTTGCCATGTCGAGGGGGACCGGCACGCCTGCCCGCCGCCGTACACCGTACGTCCCGGCGGAGCGGTAGGCGGTGCGCACCGTCAGGGAGGGCGTCCTCGGGGCCCGGGTGTCGATCGCCGCGCCCGACTCCGCGGACTTCGGTACCTTCCAGGCGGCCGGCCGCGCCGCGTTCGCGCTGCTGCGGCGGATCGAGGACGTCTTCTGCGCGCCCCGGCCCGGCGGTTCGGCCCGCCGCGTGTTCGAGGGGCTGCTCGGCGCGGCCGACCTCGGCGGGCCGCCGGAGGCGGGGGAGAGCCGCGAGGCCCTCGACCTCTGTGCGATGCTGCGGGCCGTGGGCGAGGGTGTCTTCGACGCGCTGGACACCACCGGCGCCTGGGACGCCAGCGGCTACGTGGGCGCCCCGGCCGGGGCACGGACCCCGGGCGGGCGGCGGCTCGACCCGCGCAAGGCGGTCCGCTGCTGGGCGGTGGAGCGCGCGAGCGATCTGCTGGCCGCCCGCGGGCTGCCCCGGCACCTGGTGAACGCGGGCGGCGACCTGCGGCTGCGCTCCGACGGGGGCACCGGCCCGGCCTGGCGGGTGCGGCTGGCCGACCCCGGCCTGACCGGCGGCCTGCTCGCCATGCTGGAGGTCCGCGAGGGCGCCCTCGCCACCTGCGCGGCCACCGGGCACGACCTGCCGGTGCGGATGCCCGGCACCGGCCGGCCCGCCGCCGCGCTCACCCAGGTGACCGTCATCGGCCCCGACCTGGCACGGGCCGACCTGTACGCCACCGCCGCGACCGCGCAGCCCACCACCGACCGCGCCCGCGCCTGGGTCGACGGCCTCGCCGCGAGCACCCCGTACGAGGCGCTGTGCGTCGACTCCCGCGGCCGCCTGCACACCACCGCCGGGCTCGCCGGCCGGCTGCGCCTGGAGGCCGAGCCGCTGCCCGAGCAGCCGGACCGCCCGCCGCTGCGCCCGCCCACGCGGACCGTCCGGCAGCGCCGCCCCGGCCCGCCACCGCCCGCGCCCGCCTGCCCGCCACCGCCCGCGGCCCCGTACGGCGGGCCGGCTCCGCGCCCCGGCACCGCCCCTGACGCCCCGCCGGACACATCGCTCGACCCGCCGCCTGATACGCCGTCAGGTTCGCGGTCCGAGCCCGGCGGGAGCGGGCGGCCGACAGGATGAGGCCATGCGTATCCTGATTGTCGAGGACGAGCAGCGCCTGGCCGCCGTCATAGCCGAAGGACTGCGGGACCAGGGCATGGCCGTGGACGTCTGCCACGACGGCGCCGACGCGCTGGCGAAGGTGGAGCTGGGCGACTACGACGTCCTCGTGCTCGACCGCGACCTGCCCGGCCGCTCCGGCGACGAGGTCTGCGCGGAGCTGGCCGGCCGCCCCGAGCCGCCGATGATCCTCATGCTCACCGCCCTGTCGGGCATCGACGACCGGGTGGACGGCCTGACCCTCGGCGCCGACGACTACCTCGGCAAGCCCTTCTCCTTCGCCGAACTCACCTTGCGCGTCAAGGCGCTGGGCCGGCGGCGCGGCGCGCACGGCGTGACCCTGGTCCGCGGCGACCTGACCATGGACACGCTGCGCCGCACCGTACTGCGCGCCGGGCGGCCGGTCGCCCTGACCGCCAAGGAGTTCACGGTGCTGCGGCTGCTGCTGGCCGCGGACGGCGCGGTGCTCAGCCACGAACAGCTGCTGGAGCGTGCCTGGGACGAGAACGCCGACCCGTTCACCAACACCGTGCGGGTCACCGTCAACCGGCTGCGCCGCAAGCTCGGCCCGCCCGACCTGATCGAGACCCTCGTCGGCGCCGGCTACCGGATCGCCCGGTGAACCTGCCGCGCCGCGCCGCCGCCCGGCTGCGCCGCCCGAACCTGACCCTCCGCGGACGCCTGACCCTCACCTACGCCGTGCTGTTCACCGTCGGCGGCAGCGCCCTGGTCCTGGCCATGACCACTGCCCTGTACGAGGAGATCTTCCGCCCGCTGCCCGCCTCCGAGGTCCCCGGCAGCCTCGACCCCGACCACGACAACTACATCGGGCTGTCCGACCAGATCCGCGACGCGGCCGCCTCACGGCTGCTGGTCATCGCCCTGCTGCTGCTGTCGGTGGTCGTCGCGCTGTCCGCGCTGGTCGGCTGGTGGGTCGCCGGACGGCTGCTGCGGCCGATCGCCGACATCACCGCCGCCGCCCGCCGCGCCACCGACGCGACCCTGCACGAACGGCTGCGGCTGACCGGCCCGCCGGACGAACTGCGGCAGCTCGGCGACACGTTCGACGAGATGCTGGAGCGCCTGGACCGGGCCTTCGACGCCCAGCGCAGATTCGTCGCCAACGCCAGCCACGAACTGCGCACCCCGCTCGCGCTGACCCGCGCGGCCGTCGAGGTCACCCTCGCCAAGCCCGCCGTCACCGAGGAGCAGTGGCGCACCATGGCCGCCGACGTCGCCGACGCCACCGGCAGCGCCCAGCGGCTGATCTCCGCGCTGCTGCTGCTCGCCCGCTCCGAGCAGGCCGCCGCCGACCTCGTCGAGGACGACCTCGCCGACGTCGCAGCCGAGGCGCTGGACCAGGTGGCGGGCCGGGCCAGGGCGCGCGGGCTGCGCCTGCGGACCGACCTCGAACCCGCCCCGCTGCCCGCCAACGTCGCGCTGCTGGGCATCGCGGTCTCCAACCTGCTGGAGAACGCCGTCCGCTACAACCGCGACGGCGGCCTGCTGCACGTCACCACCGGACCGGCCGGCGACGGCACGGTGCGGCTGACCGTGGTCAACGACGGGCCCGCGCTGGACCCCGAGCGGGTGGAGAACCTCTTCGAGCCCTTCAACCGCGGCGACCGCACCCGGCGCCGCAGCGCCCCGGACGACCTGCCGGACGGCACGGGCCTGGGCCTGTCCATCGTGCGGGCCGTCGCCCGCGCCCACACCGGCACCGCCACCGCCCGGGCCCGCGCGGAAGGCGGCCTGAGCGTGGTCCTGGAGCTGCCGGGCGTACGGCCCGGCCACCGCACCTGAACCCGCGGGCGGCGCGGCCGCCGCCGTGGCACCGTGGAGGCATGTGCGGAAGGTACGTCGCCTCCCGGGCCGCCGCCGACCTCGCGGCCGCGTTCGACGCCGAGGTGCGCGTCAGGACCGGCGAGCAGGCCCCGGAGCCGAGCTGGAACGTGGCCCCCACCGACCCGGTGTGGGGCGTGGTGCAGCGCGCGCAGGACGACGAGCCCGAGCCCGTACGGCGGCTGCGGCCCCTGCGCTGGGGGCTGGTGCCGTCCTGGTCGAAGTCGCCGGCCGGCGGCGCCCGGCTGATCAACGCCCGGGCCGAGACCGTCCACACCCGGCCCGCCTTCCGCAAGGCGTTCACCGACCGCCGCTGCCTGCTGCCCGCCGACGGCTACTACGAGTGGGAGACCCTCCCGGCGACCGCGCACCGCAAGGCCGTGAAGAAGCCGTACTACCTGCACCCGGCCGACGGCTCCCTGCTCGCGATGGCCGGGCTCTACGAGTTCTGGCGCGACCGGACCGACCCGGCGGGAGCGTGGCTGGTGAGCTGCACGGTCATCACCACCGACGCGACCGACTCCTCCGGCCGCATCCACCCGCGGATGCCGCTGACGATCGCCCCCGAGCACCACGCGGACTGGCTCGACCCGGCCCACCGCGACCCGGACGACCTGCGCGCCCTGCTCGCGCTCCCCTCCGGCGGCGACCTGGCCGCCCGCCCGGTCCCGCCCGCCGTGAACAGCGTCCGCAACGACGGCCCCGAGCTGATCACCGAGCTGCGCTGACCGCGCCGCCCGGGGTGCGGAGGCGGCAAGCCGGCCCTACGGCCGCGCGGGCAGGGTGACGGTGAAGACCGTGGCGCCCGGGCGGCTGCTGACCTCGGCGGTGCCGCCGTGCGCGGTGGCCACCGCCCGCACGATGGCCAGGCCCAGCCCGGCGCCGTGGGCCTCGGGCGCGGGGCCGGACGCCGAACCGGGGGCAGGACCGGAGGCGGTGCCGGGGTGGGTGGTGTGGTCGGCGCGGGCGAAGCGCTCGAAGACCGTGTCGCGCACGTCCGCGGGGATGCCCGGGCCGTCGTCCGCGACCTGGAGCCGGGTGGTGCCGTCCCGGTCCTGGCGCAGCCGCAGGGTGACGCGGGTGCCGGGCGGGGTGTGGCGGCGGGCGTTGGACAGCAGGTTCCCCGCCACCTGCTGGAGCCGCAGCCGGTCCCCGGCCACGGTGACCGGCTCCGCCGGCAGGTCCAGCTCCCACCGGTGGTCCGGGCCCGCGGCGCGCGCGTCGTCCACCGCGTCCAGCACCAGCCGGGTCAGGTCCACCGGCTCGGACGCCAGCGGCCGTCCCGCGTCGAGGCGGGCGAGCAGCAGCAGGTCGTCGACCATGCCGCCCATCCGCACCGACTCGGCGGTGATCCGCTCCAGCGCCCGCGCCACGCCCGGCGGCACCGGCCCGGGGTGCAGCCGCGCCAGCTCGGCGTGGCCGCGGATGGACGCGACCGGGGTGCGCAGTTCGTGGCTGGCGTCCGCGGCGAAGCGGCGCAGCCGCTCCTGGCTGGCGTGCCGCTCCGCGAGCGCGCCCTCCACATGCCCCAGCAGCCCGTTCAGCGCGATGCCGACCTGGCCGACCTCCGTGCGCGGGTCGGTGTCCGGCACCCGGTCCGGCAGCGTCACCTCGCCGCTGGCCAGCGGCAGCGCGGTCACGGCCGCGGCGGTGGCCGCGACCCGGCGCAGCGGCCGCAGCGACCACCGCACCCAGAACGCGCCCGCCGCGCCCGCCACCAGCAGCGCCCCGCCGAAGACGGCGCCCTCCACCGCGAGCAGCCGTGCCACCGCGTCCTGGACGCCGGCCAGCGGCAGCCCCGTCACCAGGACGTCGCCGTCGTCCCCGGTGACCGCCCGGACCCGGTAGTCGCCCAGCGCCGACAGGCGCAGCCGGTGCACGCTGCCGTCCGCCGGCAGCCCGGCGAGCGCCGCCTTGTCCCCCGCTGTCAAGGTCACGGAGGTGCCCGCGCCGGAGTGCACCGCGCCGGCCGCGGTGACCTTCCCGTCCAGCAGCCGGGCGCCGAAGGTGCCCGGCACCTGCCGGCGGGTGTCGCCGTGCGGGTTGTCCGCGTCGGGCTCACCGCGCCCGTGGTGTTCGAGGCTGGCCGGGAACGTCCCGCCGGCCTGCGCGATCTGCTGGTCCAGCCGCTGGGTGAGGAAGGAGCGCAGGGTGAGGACCGCCGCGAGCCCGACCGCGGCGCAGCTCACCGCGAGCAGCACCACCAGGCCCCAGATGAGCCGCGCCCGCAGGGTGCGCGGCCACCGCCGGGACCCCGGCCGCCACCACCGGCCCCCCGCGCCCGGGCCGGACCTGGACCACTTCACCGCGGCGCCGCCTTCAGGACGTACCCCGCCCCGCGCACCGTGTGGATCATCGGCTCCCGGCCCGCGTCGACCTTCCGCCGCAGGTAGCTGATGTACAGCTCCACCACGTGCGCCTGGCCGCCGAAGTCGTAGGACCACACCTGGTCGAGGATCTGCGCCTTGCTCAGCACCCGGCGCGGGTTGCGCATCAGGTAGCGCAGCAGCTCGAACTCCGTCGGCGACAGCTCCACCGGCTCGCCGCCGCGGGTCACCTCGCGGGCGTCCTCGTCCAGGGTGAGGTCGCCGACCACGAGCTGCGCCGAGTCGTCGCGGGCCCGCGTCATGCCCGCCCGGCGCAGCAGCCCCCGCAACCGGGCCACCACCTCCTCCAGGCTGAAGGGCTTGGTGACGTAGTCGTCGCCGCCCGCCGTCAGCCCGGAGATCCGGTCCTCCACGGAGTCCCGCGCGGTGAGGAAGAGCACGCACACGTCCGGCCGGACCGCCCGCAGGCCGCGCAGCGCGGTCAGCCCGTTGCCGTCGGGCAGCATGACGTCCAGCACCACCGCGTCCGGCCCGAAGTCGCCGGCCTGCGCGAGCGCGGTCGCCACGTCGCCGGCGGTGCGAACCTGCCAGCCCTCGTAGCGCAGCACCCCGGCCAGCACCTCGGTGAGGTCCGGCTCGTCGTCGACGACGAGGACGCGGATCGGGGTGCCGTCGGGCCGGGTCAGGGGAGCCGGCCGGGCGTGCGGCGCGGGCCGGGCGTGCGGAGCGGAGTCCATGGTCACTCCAGCATCCCTCTCGCCGCGGCCCGCGCCACCCCGTTCCGGCTCTGAGTCCGCTGTGGATCTGCCGAGGCAGAGCCGGTTGAGAGCAGGTTCAGAGCTGACTGAGAGGTTCCGGCCGCACAGTGGCCGTGCACGGCGAGGAAAGGACGCACGGCATGACCACCACCTACGACCCGCGCACGACCAGGCACGCCGCCGCCCCCGCGGCGCGGCGCTCGCCGGCCGCGTGGGTGCTGCTGCTCAGCTGGGCGGGGGCGGCCGCAGTGCTCGCACTGTGGTGGCAGGACACCGGCTCCGTGGTCGGCACCGCGGACTGGCTGCTCGGCGCGGGCCGCATCGCCGGGCTGCTGTGCGGCTACTCCTGCGCGCTGCTGATCGGCCTGATGGCCCGGGTGCCGCTGCTGGAGCAGGGCGTCGGCAGCGACCGGGTGGCCCGCTGGCACGCCTCGCTCGGCCGCTACACCGTGTGCCTGCTGCTCGCGCACGTCACCCTGGTCCTGTGGGGCTACGCCGTACAGGCCCACAACGGCGTGGTGGGCGAGACGACCACGGTCGTGCTGACCTACCCCGACATGCTCAAGGGCACCATCGGCGGGGCCCTGCTGATCGCCGTCGGGGTGGTCTCCGCCCGCGCGGTGCGCCGCAAGGTCAGCTACGAGACCTGGTACTACCTGCACCTGCTGACGTACCTGGCGGTCTTCCTCGCCTTCTGGCACCAGCTCGCGCTCGGCGCCGACTTCTCCTCCCACCCGCTCGCCCGGGCCTTCTGGTACGCGCTGTACGCCGCGGCCGCCGCCGCGGTGCTCTGGTACCGGGTCGCGGCGCCGCTGCGGCTGAACCTGCGGCACCGGCTGCGGGTCGCCCAGGTGGTGCGGGAGACCCCCGAGGTGGTGTCGGTGATCGTCACCGGCCGGGACCTGGGACGGCTCGCCGCCCGGCCGGGGCAGTTCATGCGGTGGCGGTTCCTTGCCCCCGGGCTGTGGTGGACCTCCAGCCCCTACTCGCTGTCGACCGCGCCGCGCGCGGACCTGCTGCGGATCACCGTCAAGGCGGTCGGGGACCACAGCCAGGAGCTGGCCCGGCTGCGGCCGGGCACCCGGATCTGGGCCGAGGGCCCGTACGGCGCGCTGACCGCGGACCGCCGCAGCCGCCAGAAGGTGCTGCTGCTCGCGGGCGGCGTCGGGGTGACACCGCTGCGCGCGCTGTTCGAGGCGCTGCCCGCCCGCCCCGGCGACCTCACCCTGATCTACCGGGCCCGCACCGCGCGGGAGCTGGCGCTGCGCGGCGAGCTGGAGGCGATCGCCCGCAACCGCGGCGCCCGCCTGCACTACCTGCTCAACGACGCGGACGGCCGCAGCCCGCGGCTGACCGCCGGCTTCCTGCGCGAGGCCGTACCCGACCTCGCCGGGCACGACGTGTACCTGTGCGGGCCGCCCGGCATGGCCCGCGCGTCGTACGAGGCGCTGCGCGCGGCCGGGGTGCCGGCCCGCCACATCCACCACGAGTCCTTCGAACTGTGAGCCGGTGAGACGTCCGTGAACACCCTTTCCTCCCGCCCGATGCGGCGGATCGCGCTGAGCGTCGCGGTGACCGTCGGCGGGGTGCTGCTCCTGCTCAGCCTCAAGCCGCACAGCACCGCGGTGGCCGTGGCCGGCACCCCGAGCGGCGGCGGCACCGCGCCCGCGCCCGCGCCGTCGGCCTCGGCGACCGCCCCGGCGACGTCCCCGTCGGCCTCGCCCGCCACCGGCGGCTCCACCGCCACCCGCAGCGTGACCGGCGACACCATCCAGACCCGCTACGGGCCCGTGCAACTGCGGATCACCGTCAAGAGCGGCAAGATCACCGCGGTCACCGCCGTCCAGATGCCCACCAACAACCCCCGCGACGAGGAGATCACCGGCTTCGCCGTCCCCCAGCTCACCCAGGAGGCGCTGTCCGCGCAGAGCGCGAGGATCGACACCGTCTCCGGCGCGACCTACACCAGCGAGGGCTACATCCAGTCCCTCCAGAGCGCCCTCGACAAGGCCGGCCTGTGACGGCGGCGCACCGCCCGGGCACCGGCCCGCGGCTGCGGCGGGTCGAGCACACCATGGGCACGGCCTTCTCCTTCGACGTCCGCGGCGCCGGGCCGCGCACCGCCGCCGCCCTGGACGCCGCGGCGGCCTGGCTGCGCCACGTGGACGCGACGTTCTCGACGTACCGGCCCGGCAGCCAGATCAGCCGGCTCGCGGCCGGCTCGCTCGCGCTGTCGGCGTGCTCGCCCGAGGTGTGGGAGGTGATGCGGCGGTGCGAGGCCGCCGAGCGGGAGAGCGACGGCTGGTTCACGGCCGCCTACCGCGGCGGCTTCGACCCGACCGGGCTGGTCAAGGGCTGGGCGGTGGAGCGCGCGGCCGCGATGGTCGCCGCCTCCGGCGCGGACGCGGTGTGCGTCAACGGCGGCGGCGACGTCCAGGTGCACGGCGGCCCCTGGCGGATCGGGGTCAGCGACCCGCTGCACGCGGGGCAGTTGGCGACGGTCGTGGACGCCGACGGCGACCTCGCGGTGGCCACGTCCGGCCCGGCCGAACGCGGCTGCCACATCCTCGACCCGCACACCGGCCGCCCCCCGGCCGGCGCGCTCGCCTCGCTCACCGTGGTCTGCCGCGGCCTGACCGACGCCGACGCCCGCGCCACCGCCGGCTACGCGATGGGCGCCCTCGCCCGGGACTGGCTGGCCGAGTTGCCCGGCACCCGCGCGTTCGCGGTCACCGCCGACGGCGCCACCTGGCACACCCGCGGCCCGGACAGCGCCCGGCCCGCGCCGACGCGTGGTTGAAGCCGGAGCACACCGGCCGCGGGCGGCTCGGGTCGGCGGGCGGGCAGGGGCGGCGCGCCCGGGGTCACGCGTCGGCGCGGGTCCCGCGGTCGGCGGGCTCCTCGGCGCGCGCCGTGGAGGAGGCCACGACCCCGCGCGGCGGTGTGACCGCCCCGGTGATCAGCGCCGCGACGCAGAGCAGGACGGACACGGAGGTCAGCGCGCGCAGCACGCTCAGGTGGTCGGCGAGCAGGCCGATGGAGGGCGGCCCGGCGAGGAACGCGCAGTAGCCGACCGACGCGATGACGCTGACCCGGCCGGCCGCGTACTGCGGCTCGTCGGCGCCCGCGCTCATGCCGACCGGGAAGCCCAGCGAGACCCCCAGGCCCCACAGCACCGTGCCGAGGAAGGCCAGCGGCGTGGCGGGCGCGAAGACGAACAGCAGCGAGCCCGCGATGCCGAACGCGGCGAGCACCCGCAGCACCGGCACCCGGCCGTACCGGTCCAGCAGCGTCGGCCCGAACCACCGTCCGACCGTCATCGTGGACAGGAAGGCCGCGAACGCCAGGGTGCCGACGAGGGCCGACGTGTCGTACCCGTCGATGGTGGCGATCCCGATCCAGTCGTTGCCGGTGCCCTCGGCGAACGCGAAGGCCAGCACGAACACGCCGATCAGCAGCGTGCGGGGCTCGCGCCAGGCCGCGAGCGGACCGCGCGCGGCGGGCGCGGGGCCCTCGGCGCTGTCCTCGCCGGCCTCGCCGTCCGGACCGGAGTCCTCGGCCGGGGCGGCGTCGATCAGGAAGGACCGCGACCCCCAGGGCACGGCCACCGCGATCGCCGCCGCGGCCAGCAGCAGGTGCGCGGTGACCGGGACGTGCAGCGCGACCATGCCCGCGCCGATCAGCGCGCCCGCGACCGTACCGAGGCTGTAGCCGGCGTGGAAACGGGACATGATCGAGCGGCCGAGGTGCTTCTCGACCAGCGCCCCGTGGACGTTCATCGCCACGTCCCACGCGCCGGTGCCGAAGCCCAGCAGGAACAGGCCGACCACCACCGGGGCGGTGCCGTGGGAGTAGCCGACCGCCACGACCGACAGGCCCACGCACAGCAGCAGCGACATGAAGGCCACCGTGTTGCGCGTGCCGGCCTTGTGGATCACCGGCCCGGCCAGCGGCAGCGCGATGATCGAGCCGGCGGCGATGGCCAGCAGCACCAGGCCGAGCCTGGCCGGCGACAGGTCGAGGTGGTCGCGGACCTGCGGCAGCCGCGAGGCCCAACTCGCGAAGGCGAGACCGCAACCGGTGAAGGCGACATAGGTGCCGATGACGGCACCGCGTATCCGGTCCGGTGCGGGCACGCCGGCGGTGGCGGGAAGGGACGGCATGGGTGGCAGCTCCGTGGGAGATCGTCGTCGGGCTGCCGCTGTTCCCCTACCTCGCCAGCCGATCCACCGTAGCAGCACCCGGACGGTGTATCGGCCCTGGTCGGCAGCTTTTTCGGGCCCGGCCGGCAAAGTTTCCCCGGCCGGTTGGCGGCCGGTTCGCGGCCGGTTCGCGCCGCTTTCTACGCGGGTGGCGGGGCGGTGGTGGCGCGGACGGTGAGGCGGACCGGCAGCATCGTGGTCTCGGGGACGGCGGCGCCCTGGAGTTTGGCCATCAGCAGGTCGACCGCGCGGGCGCCGACCTCCGCGCTGGGCATGGCGACCGACGTGATCGGGGTGGCGGCCGGCTCGGCGATCTCGTCGGGGCAGATCGCGGCGACCGAGATGTCCCGCGGCACCCGCAGCCCCAGCGCGGCCAGGGCCGCCAGGAGCGGCTGGACGATCGGCTCGTTGTGCACCACGACCGCCGTCAGGTCCGGGTGGTCGCGCACCAGTTGCCCGGCCAGCGCGTGCGCCGCCACGGGCGTGTCCACGCACGGGTGCACCGAGGAGGCCAGGCGGTGCCGGTCGGCGGCGGCGGTGAAGCCCGCCGCCACCCGCCGCGCGAAGCCGGTCCCGCGGACGTACACCTCCGGGTGCGAGCCGACCAGCGCGACCCGGCGGTGCCCGAGCGCGGCCAGGTGGTCCACGCACACCTCCGCCGCCTGCCGGAAGTCCAGGTCCACACAGGTCAGTCCGGCCGTCTCGGCCGGGTAGCCGATGAGCACCGAGGGCTGCGCCAGGGTGCGCAGCAGCGGCAGCCGGCGGTCGTCGATCTCGACGTCCATGATCACGAACGCGTCCGCCATCGCGCTGTGCGAGACCCGCAGCAGCCCCTCCTCGCCCTCGCTCTGGGTGAGCAGCAGCACGTCGTGGTCGTGGTCGCGGGCGGCGGTGACCACCGACGTCGCGAACTGCATGACCACCGGCAGGTGCATGCCCTTGCGCAGCGGCAGCACCAGCGCCAGCACCCGGGCCCTGCTGCTGGCCAGCGAGCGGGCGCCGGCGTGCGGCCGGTAGCCCAACTCGCGGATGCTGCGCTCGATCCGCAGCCGCGTCTCCTCGGAGATCGGCCGCTTGCCGCTGAGCGCGTAGCTGACGGTGCTCGGCGAGACGCCCGCGTGCGCCGCGACGTCAGTGATCTTGACCATGGTGCTCCCTCGGCCGGTGGCCCCCGTGCGGACGTCCGTGCCCGGACGCATCTCAGCGGCCCGGCAGATCGATGCGGAGGCTGCGCGTGCCGGCCGCGGCCCGGGCCGCGCCGCCTCCCGCGACCGCCACGCCCCACGGCGCCGACGCGTCGGAGACCTCGGCGCGCAGCACGTCCCCGTCGCGGACCACCACCGCCGTGAGCGCCGCCCCGCCGTCCGGGCGCGGCACCCGCACCTCGGTGCGCTGCCCGTCGGCCGGGCGGAAGACCCGCAGCGTCACGCCGTCCGCCCAGTCGCCGTCGGGGCGGTCGTCGGCCGCCGCCACCGGTACGACGGCGCCGGGGCGGACCAGCAGCGGCACGCTGTCGTAGCCGTGGGTCTCCCGCACCCAGCAAGGGCCGGTGACCTCCTCGCCGGTGGTGAAGTGCGTCCAGGTCCCGGCCGGCACGTAGTACGCCACGTCGCCGGCCGGCGAGAGCACCGGGGCGACCAGCAGGTCGCCGCCGAGCATGTACTGCCGCTCCAGGTGGCTGCACGCCAGGTCGCCGGGGAACTCCAGCACCATCGCGCGCATCACCGGCACGCCCTCGGTGTGCGCCTGGTACGCGGCCTGGTACAGGTAGGGCATCAGGCGGTGCTTGAGCCGGGTGAAGACGCGCAGCACCTCCACGGCCTCCTCGTCGAACAGCCACGGGGCGCGGTAGGAGGACGAGCCGTGCAGCCGGCTGTGCGAGGAGAGCATCCCGAAGGCGATCCACCGCTTGAACAGGCCGGCGTCCGGGCGCCCTTCGAAGCCGCCGATGTCATGGCTCCAGAAGCCGAACCCGGACAGCCCCAGCGACAGGCCGCCGCGCAGCGACTCGGCCATGGACACCCAGGTCGACTCGCAGTCCCCGCCCCAGTGCACCGGGAACTGCTGGCTGCCCACCGACGCCGAGCGGGCGAAGACCACC
Organism: Streptomyces sp. CA2R106; assembly: GCF_037034245.1. Lineage (NCBI taxonomy): Bacteria > Bacillati > Actinomycetota > Actinomycetes > Kitasatosporales > Streptomycetaceae > Streptomyces > Streptomyces sp. CA2R106. The sequence goes on along the minus strand of NZ_JBAGKC010000003.1, from coordinate 415,913 downwards.
GCCTCGGCCGCGCCGCGGTGCTCGCGCAGCAGCTCGAAGACGGTCCGGTTGTACAGGTAGGCGTAGTAGTTGTGCATGCGCTCGGGGTCGGCGCCGTCGTGGTAGACCACGTCGGTGGGCACCCGCTCGCCGAAGTCCGTCTTGAAGCAGTCGACGCCCATGTCCAGCAGGGTGCGCAGCTTGCCGGCGTACCAGGCGCGGGCGGCGGGGTTGGTGAAGTCCACCAGCGCCATGCCCGGCTGCCACAGGTCCCACTGCCACACGGCGCCGTCCGGCCGCCGCAGCAGGTAGCCGGCCGCCTTGCCCTCGGCGAACAGCGGGGAGCGCTGGGCGATGTAGGGGTTGATCCACAGCGAGATCCGCAGGCCGCGCTCCTTCAGCCGGCGCAGCATGCCCTCCGGGTCGGGGAAGACCCGCGGGTCCCAGGCGAAGTCGCACCAGTTGAACTCGCGCATCCAGAAGCAGTCGAAGTGGAAGACCGACAGCGGCAGTTCGCGCTCGGCCATGCCGGAGACGAAGCCGGTGACGGTCTGCTCGTCGTAGGAGGTGGTGAAGGACGTGGTCAGCCACAGCCCGAAGGACCAGGCCGGGGGCAGCGCCGGGCGGCCGGTGAGCGCGGTGTACCTGCGCAGGATCTCCTTGGGGGTCGGCCCGTGGATCACGTAGTACTGGAGGTGCTGGCCCTCGGTGCTGAAGCCGACCCGGGAGACCTGCTCGGAGGCGACCTCGAAGGAGACCCGGCCGGGGTCGTCGACGAAGACGCCGTAGCCGTCGTCGGTGAGGTAGAAGGGGATGTTCTTGTAGGCCTGCTCGCTGCTGGTGCCGCCGTCGGCGTTCCAGATGTCGACGCTCTGCCCGTTCCTGACCAGCGGGCCGAAGCGCTCGCCGAGGCCGTAGACGCTGGTGCCGACGGACAGCCGGAGCTGTTCGCGGACGTAGTGGCGGCCGTCGGCGGTCGTCATGAAGCCCATGGACTTCGGGCCGGAGCCGGTCAGGGTGCGGCCGCCCGCGGTGAAGTCCATCGCCCACTGCTCGCCGCGCCCGAAGCGCACGCTCAACGCGCCGGAGGTCAGCGAGGCCTCCTCGTCGGTGACGGCGACCTCGGGGGTGTCGCCGGTGGTGGCCAGCGCGAAGTGCGGCTGCCGGGGCCGCCCGCCGTCGAAGTGGGTGATGCGCACACCGATCACGTCCGGCATGGGCGCGGTGCACTCCACCGTGACCAGCGGCCCCTTGAGCAGGTCACCGCGGTGCCGGACGGGCTGGGTGGGCGCGTGCACGGTCAGCGTGCCCGGGCCCGCGGTGGCGTCGAGCACCTGGGCCGGGTGGGCCGCGGTGACCCCTTCGCGCAGCAGCCAGTAACCGTCGGTGAACTTCATCGTCAGGGACCCTTTCTGATAGGGCGACCGGTACGCGGGGGGTGGCTCACTTGACCGCGCCCACGGCGATGCCGCGGGTGAGCGTGCGCTGGAAGATCAGGAAGAACGCGACCGCGGGCAGTGCGCCCAGCAGGCCGGCCGCGTTCGTCATCGTGGCGTCCATCAGCCGCTGGCCCTGGAGCACCCCGAGCGCGACCGACACCGTCTGGTTGTCGTTGGACGGCAGCAGCACCAGCGGCAGCAGGAACTCGTTCCAGGTCCAGATGAAGAACAGCACCATCAGCACGCCGAGCGTGGAGCGGCTGACCGGCACCACGATCCGCCACAGCACCTGCCAGCTGTTGGCGCCGTCGATCCGGGCCGCCTCGACGATCTCCCGGGGGAAGGCCCCCAGCACCGACGACAGCAGATACGTGCCGAACGCCGACTGGATCACGCTGAAGACGATCACCAGGCTCAACCGGGTGTCGTACAGCCCGAGTTGCTTGGACAGGTAGTACAGCGGGTAGACCAGGGACTCCTGCGGCAGGATGTTCGCCAGCACGAAGAAGGCGAGTATCCAGGCCCGGCCGCGCAGCCGCCCGATGCCGATCGCGTAGGCGTTCAGCACCGACAGCGCCACCCCCGCCAGCGCCACCGACCCGGAGATCAGGGTGGAGTTCAGCAGGACCCGGCCGAAGTCCACCCGGTTCCAGAAGCTCTTCAGGCCGTCGAGGTAGAGGTGGTGCGGCAGGGCGAGCGGGCCGTGCGCGGAGTAGTCGCCGGGCGACTTGAGCGCGTTGTCGAGCACGATCAGCAGCGGCAGCACCATGAGGACGGCGCCCACCACGATCGCGGCCAGCGCCGGGTAGCGCTTGACGGCGGTCACCGCGCGTCCTCCGCCCTGGCCTGGAAGCTCAACCCCGCCACGGTCAGCACGAGGATGAGCACCGTCATCACCGTCGCGATCGCCGAGCCGTAGCCGACCTGCGTCTTCTCGAAGAACGTGGCGAAGGAGAAGTACGACGGCACGTCGGTGGCGTCGGCCGGGCCGCCCTTGGTCAGGACGTAGACCGCGCCGAAGACCTTGAGCGCCGCGATGGTGCACCACAGCATCACCACGTAGATCTCCGGGCGCAGTTGGGGCAGGGTGACGTGCCAGAACCGCTGCCACCAGTTGGTGCCGTCCAGCTCGGCCGCCTCGTGCAGGGCCGGGTCCACGCGTTGCAGCCCGGACATGAAGATGACCACTGGGAAGCCGAGCTGGACCCACACCATGACCGCCATCACGCTGTAGAGCGCGATGTCCGGGTCGCCCAGCCAGTCCTGCCGCAGCCCGCCCAACCCCACCGCTTTGAGCAGGGAGTTGAGCGAGCCGTTCTCCGGCGCCAGAATCCAGCTCCACACGATGCCGGCCACCGTGACCGGCAGCACCTGCGGCAGGTAGAAGCAGGCCCGCAGCACCGCGGCCGGCTTCGACCCGAAGTGCTTGGCGACGAAGTCGAACAGGGCCGCGGCGACCACCAGTCCGATGACGGTCGGCACCACCGCCATCGCCACCACCATGGCCAGGCTGTGCTGGAAGGACTGCCAGAACTGCGTATCGTCCATCAGGCGGCGGTAGTTGGCCAGGCCCGACCAGCTCGGGGAGCCCACGCCCTGCCAGTTGGTGAAGCTGTACCAGACGTTCATCGCGAACGGGCAGACGATGACCGCGATCAGGGCCAGCGCCCCGGGGAGCAGGTACAGCGGGTAGGTGTTGACCGGGCGGTGCGCGCGGGCCGTCATGAGGCCGGCACGCCCGCGTCGTACGCCTTCTGCAGCTCGTCCAGCACCTGGTCCGGCTTGGCGCTGCCGGTGATCAGCTTCTGCACCGCGGAGACCATCACGTCGTAGAAGCCCGGCACCGGCCAGTCGGGGTAGAAGGCGAGGCCGTCGGCCGCGGTGACCTTGTCGAAGTTCTGGATGAGGGTCTTCGAGGCGGGGTCGGTGACGGCCGTGGGAGAGGCCGCCACCGGGATGCCGCCGTGGTTGCCGAGCGAGTTCTGCACGGCCTGCTTCATCGTGATGTCGATGAAGTCGTAGGCCAGTTGTTTGTTCTTCGCGTTCTTCGGGACCACCCACAGGTTGCCGCCCGAGCCGGGGGTCAGCTTCGAGCCGGGCCACAGGAACGAGCCCCAGGCGAACTTGTTCTCGCTCTTGAAGCGGCCGTACCACCAGCTCCCGGAGAAGAAGACCGGGTACTTGCCGTTGATGAACGACACCCCCGCGTCCTCCGCCTTCGCGCCGCTGGAGGTCTTGGCGATGTAGCCCTTGGCGACCCAGTCGGCGAAGGTGTCCGCCGCGTACGTCCAGGCCGCGTCATGGAAGTCGACCTTGCCCTTGTAGAGCTGGAAGGCGTCGACCCAGGCGCGGTCGGCCTTGCTCAGGGCCAGCTGGTAGAAGTACTGCTGCGCCGGGTACTCCGCGCCCGCGTCGGCGAGCGGGGTGATGCCCTTGGCCTTGAAGGCGGCCAGATCGGCGGTGAACTGGTCGAAGGTGGTGGGGACCGGGATGTTGTTCTTCGCGAACAGGTCCTTGTTGTAGTACACCATCGTGTACTCGCCGTAGTTGGGCACGCCGTACCAGTTGCCCGAGCCCATCACGCCCTGCGCGTCGTAGCGGCTCGTGGTGGTCACGCTCGGGCTGAGCTCCTTGTCCCAGCCGTACTTGGCCACCTGCGGGGTGAGGTCGGTGAGCAGGCCCTGCTTGGCGAGCAGGCCGGTGGTGGAGTTGCCCTTGTTGTACTCCATGACGTCCGGCGCGTCATCGGAGTTGAGCACCATCGAGGCGGTCTTCTGGATCTGCTCGAAGCCCTTGGCCTCGAACTCCACCTTCACGCCCGGGTGGGTCTTCTTGAACTCGGCGATCGCCTGGTTCCAGGCGATGCCCATCGCGCTGTCGGGTGCTTCGTAGTGCCACAGCTTCAGCGTCTTGCCGTCGCCGGTCGAGCCGCCCGAACTCCCGCACGAGGCGAGGAGCAGGGCGCCGGCCAGGGCCATCGCGGTCATTCCGATCCGTTTGCGCGCCTTCGACATCGAAGGACCTCCACGGGGTCGTAAGGAGGGGGCGAACGCTGTCGTCGAATCGCTTCGACGGAGCGTGTCGAAGCGATTCGACGGTGAACCGTAGGGGGGTGGCCCGCATTCGTCAATGGCGTTGACAAATCACGGGGAAGACCGCCGGCGGGGGAGGAGCGGGGCGGTGGTGACGGAGCGTCAGGAGCGGTCGGCGGTCACGCGATCCCGGTCGCCCCGGCCGCCTCGGCGGGCTCCCGCGCCCGCCGGACGGGGTGCCCGGAAGGGTCCGTGGTCAGCCAGGTGCCGTCGCCGAGCGGGCGGACGTCGTACAGGCCGTCGGTGTGCGCGTCGAAGGGAGCGCGGCTTCGCCCGCTCGGGCGGCGGCGGGGCTATGCCCGTTTGAGCAGGGGCGCGTCGCGCGAGAAGAAGCGGAACCCGGCGCCGTAGTACAGCTCGCGGGCGGCGCGGTGGCCGGGCGCGCCCAGGCACGCGACGGTGGCCTGGGTCGCGCCGGCGTCCCGGGCCAGGCGCATGCCGTGCAGCAGCACCGCCCGGGCGAGCCCCCGCCGCCGGTGGCCCGGGTGGGTCCCGACCGGCTCGAACTCCACCGTCCGGTTCGCCGCGTCGAACCACATGATCGCCGAGGCGGCCATGGCGCCGTCCGGGGCCGCCGCGAGGATGTGCAGGTCGGCGCGGTAGGCCGGGGTGGCGAGCAGCCCGGCGTAGCTCTCGGCGGTGAACGCCGTGGGCGCCCAGGCGTCGGTGTGCGCGCGGACCGCGGCGGCCGGTCCGGCCTGCGCGGCGGTCAGGAAGCGGTACCCGGCCGGCAGCACCGGCTCCTCGATGCCGGCGAGGTCGCGGGTGTTGAGCTGGGTCCAGGAGCCGGTGTCGCCGAGGGCGGCCGGGTCGGTGCCGTAGCCGTACGCGGCCCACCGCTCCAGGGCGGCGGTGTCGCAGGCGCTCGGCATCAGGGTGCGGTCGCAGCCCGCGGCGGTGGCCTCGTACCAGCCGATGACGTCCTCCAGCAGCCCCGGACGGCCGGGGTGGACCTGGTAGTCGAGGTAGGCGGCGGTGACGTCCTTGACCGAGCCGTCGCTGCGCTCGAGCCGGTGCGGCAGCTGGGCCCAGCCCCAGGCGGCGAGTTCCCCGTCCGCGTGCCAGGTCCGCAGCCGCCAGCCGGCATGCAGACGGGTGAAGCCCCGGCCCCAGTTCCAGGACAACTCCCCGTAGGAGGCGCCGCTGTTGAGGAGGTCCGGCCGGACGGCGGCGACGCGCTGCGCCAGCTCCAGCAGGGGCGGCAGGTCGGCCGGGCGGACGTGGTCGGCATCGTTCACGGCACGCCACGCTCCCAGACCCGCCGGTGCCCGTCGACCGGTTTTCCGCCCGCGGCCGGGGCCCGGTGGCCGATAAGGGACGGTGGTGGCGCGAAAGGGATCTGTTGTCATGGCGACGTCAGTGGGTAGCGTCCCGGGGTGCTGTCACTCACGCGGAGGTCCCGCCCCCACTCGGTGTCCGTCGTCGCGATGGTCCTCGCCGCCCTGGTGTTCGTCCTGCTCGCACCCGTCGCCGCGCACGCCCGCCCGGGCCCGCACGACACCGGCAGCCAGCCGGTCGACTCCTACGCCAACGCCATCCGCCAGTCGGTGTGGGTCGACACCGGCCTCGACAGCGACCACGACGGGAAGAGTGACCGGGTCGCGGCCGACATCGTCCGGCCCTCCGAGCCCGCGGCGGCCGGGCAGCAGGTGCCGGTCATCATGGACGCCAGCCCGTACTACTCCTGCTGCGGCCGCGGCAACGAGAGCCAGCTCAAGACCTACGACTCCAGCGGGAACCCGGTCGCCTTCCCGCTCTACTACGACAACTACTTCGTGCCGCGCGGCTACGCGGTGGTGCTCGTCGACCTCGCCGGCACCAACCGCTCCGACGGCTGCGTGGACGTCGGCGGCGCCTCCGACATCACCTCGGCCAAGGCGGTCATCGACTGGCTGGGCGGCCGGGCCACCGCCTACACCACCCGCACCGGCACCACGACCGCGCAGGCGGGCTGGTCCAACGGCTCGGTCGGCATGATCGGCAAGAGCTGGGACGGCACCGTCGCCAACGGCGTCGCCGCAACCGGCGTCGAGGGTCTGAAGACCATCGTGGACATCAGCGGCATCAGCTCCTGGTACGACTACTACTTCGCGCAGGGCGCGGCGCTCTACGACGGCGGGCCGGACGACCTGGCCGGCGCGGTGGAGAGCTCCGGCGCGCAGTCGAAGTGCTCCGCGGAGCAGCAGGCGCTGCGGGACGGCGCGCCGCGCAACGGCGACTGGACCAGTGCCTGGCAGGACCGCGACTACTACGCCAACGCCTCGAAGGTGAAGGCGAGCGTCTTCGTCGCCCAGGGCATGCAGGACCTCAACGTCCGCACCAAGAACTTCGGCCAGTGGTGGGACGCGCTCGCCGCGAACGGGGTGCAGCGCAAGATCTGGCTGTCGCAGACCGGGCACGTGGACCCGTTCGACTACCGCCGCTCGGACTGGGTCGACACCCTGCACCAGTGGTTCGACCACTACCTGATGAACGTCGACAACGGCGTGCAGAACCAGCCGATGGCCGACATCGAGCGCACCCCCGACCACTGGACCACCGACGCGGTCTGGCCCCCGGCGGGCACCACCGCCACCCAGGTCGCGCTGAACGCCGGCGCCACCGCCGGCCTCGGCTCGCTGAGCGCGGGCGCCCCGCCCGCGACCGGCACCGAGCGGTACACCGACAACCCCGCGCACAGCGAGGACGACTGGGCCGCGCAGGCGGACCAGGCCACCGCGGACAAGGTCGCCTTCACCACCGGCGTGCTCGGCAGCGACCTGCGGCTGTCGGGCGGCGGCAGCGTGACGCTCACCGCGACCTCCTCCACCACCAGCGCCCACCTGTCCGCGGTGCTGGTCGACCTCGGCCCGGCGACCATCCGCGACTACGAGGCCGGCGCCGAGGGGATCACCACGCTGGGCACCCGCTCCTGCTGGGGCGACAGCACCTCCGGCGACAGCGCCTGCTACCTCGACACCGCGGCGGACACCGAGAGCGTCCAGCAGACCGTCTTCAGCCGCGGCTGGGCCGACCTCGGGCACTACGACCCGTCGCTCAAGGGCGTGTCGCTCACCCCGGGCAAGGCGTACCGCATCACGATCCAGCTCGCCTCGACCGACCACGTCGTCCCGGCCGGGCACCGGCTCGCGCTGATCGTCGCCGGTACGGACAACGGGCTGATCGTGGCGCCCAGCACCAAGCCGACCATCAGCCTCGACCTGAGCCGGTCCAGCGCCGACCTGCCGCTGGTCGGCGGCCTCCCGGCGCTCGCCCACGCGCTGAAGGGCGGCTCCGGCCACCACCGCGCGGCGGCCCCCGGCGCCCCGGCCGCCACCACCCCGGCCCGCGGCCACACCCCGACCGCGAACCTCCCCGCCTCCCCGGCGGCCCGCCTCGGCTGACCCTCAGCCTCGCCCGAACGCCGTCGGCCGCCGCCCCCTTCTGCGAACCAGGGGGCGGCGGCCGAGTTGTGCCGGCGGGCCGGCGGGGGAGCGGTCAGTGGTCGGTCGGTGCGGCGGTGCCGGGGGCGTCGGTGGCCGGGGTGGCCGCCGCCGCGGGGGAGGGGGCCGGTGCGGCCTCGGCCTCGCTGCGGGCCTGGTTGCCCGAGACCAGCCGCAGCGGCACCTCCTTCAGGCGGGTGGACAGCACGATCGCCGCCAGCAGCAGCACGGCCACGATCGTGAAGACCACGTCGCCGGCCGCGGAGAAGCCCGCGAAGAAGGGGTGGCTGAGCGGCTTGGCGAGGGTGCTCAGGAAGGACGTGTCGTCCAGGCCGCCGCCCAGGTGCTGGTGGAGCGCCGCGAGCTGGTCCGGGTGCGCCTTGGCGGCCGCCGTGAACGCCGGGTCGCCCGCCGCCTTCGTGTACTCGTGGCCGATCTTGGTGCCGGCCTGCGAGAAGAGCACGGACAGGAAGATCGCCGTCCCCAGGGTGCCGCCGATGGAGCGGAAGAACGTCGAGGACGCGGAGGCCACGCCCATGTCCTTGGCGGGCACGGCGTTCTGCATCGCCAGTACCAGGCTCTGCATGTTCAGGCCCAGGCCGATGCCGAAGACCGCCATGTAGATGTCGGTGTGCCACAGCGGGGTGTCCGCGCCGATGGTGGTCATCAGGCCCATGCCGATGACCATCAGCACCGACCCGACGACGGGGAAGATCTTGTAGCGGCCGGTGCGCGCGATGAGCCGGCCCGAGCCGAGCGAGGCGGACATCAGCCCGGCGACCATCGGCAGCATCAGCAGCCCGGACCGGGTCGGCGAGGCGCCCTTGACGATCTGGAGGTAGAGCGGCAGGACCGACATGCCGCCGAACATCGCCATACCGATGATGGCGACCTGCGCCGAGGCGACCGAGAAGGTGCTGCTCCTGAACAGCCGCAGCGGCAGCAGCGCGTCGTCGCCCATCCGGTGCTCGACCCACACGAACAGCGCCAGGCCCGCGGCGCCCAGGAAGTAGCAGACGAAGGCGCCGGCCGAGGCCCAGCCCCAGCTCTGCCCCTGTTCGGCGACGACCAGCAGCGGCACCAGGCCGAGCGCCAGCAGCGCCGAACCCCACCAGTCGATGCGCCGCTCGCGGCGGACGTGGTCCAGGTGCAGCACCTTGGCGATGACGACCAGCGCGAAGGCCGCGACGGGCACGTTGATGTAGAAGATCCACCGCCAGCCGGCGGTGCCCAGGAAGCTGTCGGTGCCGGAGAACAGCCCGCCCAGCACCGGGCCGAGCACGGAGGCACTGGCGAAGACCGCCATCATGTAGCCCTGGTAGCGGGCGCGCTCGCGCGGCGGGATGATGTCGCCGATCACCGCGAGCGCGAGCGGCATGATCCCGCCGGCGCCGATGCCCTGGAACGCGCGGAACACCGCCAGCTCGTACATCGACTGGGCCAGGCCGCACAGCGCCGACCCGACGACGAAGAGCACTATGGCGAGCATGAACAGCCGCTTGCGGCCGTAGAGGTCCGACAGCTTGCCGAACAGCGGTGCGGAGATCGTCGAGGTGATCAGGAACGCGGTGGTCACCCACGCCTGCGCCGACAGGTCGTCCAGGTCGTTGCCGATCGTCTTGATCGCGGTCGAGACGATCGTCTGGTCCAGTGCGGCGAGGAACATGCCGAGGACCAGGCCGGACAGGATCGTGAGTATCTGCCGGTGGGTCAGTGCGCCGTCGGACGGCGCACCGGTCCGTCCGGGCGAGGTGGCGCTCATGCGCTGGTGCCTTCCTTCGCTTCGTTGCTCTTGTTGCCGTCGTTGCTGTCGTCGCCGCCGTGACGGGCGTCGCAGTTGCCGCTGCCGGCGCGCGGCGGCGCCGTGCCGGTCAGCCAGTGGGCGTGGGTGGTGTCGTAGGCGGCGGTGAAACGTTCCAGCTGCCGGGCGAACCGGCTGCACTCCTCGGCGGTCCAGTCGCTCACCACCTCCGCGAAGAAGGCCGCCCGGGCCCTCTCGTGCTCGGCGATCACCGCCTGGCCGGCGGCCGTGACCACCAGCAGGCTGGCGCGGCCGTCCACCGGGTCGGCGCGGCGCTCCAGCAGGCCGCGGCCCACGAGCGAGGCGACCTGGCGGCTGACCGTCGACAGGTCGGACTGGACGCACGCGGCCAGCGCGCTCGCCCGCAGCGGTCCCTCGGCGGCGGCGGTACGCAGCAGGATCTGCGTCGCGGAGTCCACGTCCTGGCTCGCCGAGGCCAGCAGCCGGGCCTTGGAGCGGCGTACGGTCCGCAGCAGTTCGACGACCGCGTGGGCGACCGACGCCACCGCCGGGTCCGCCTCTGCCGCCGTCTCCTCGCGGCCGCTGCCGCTGTCGTCCACCACGCGTGGCCACCTCCTCATCCGTCCATTATTTGTATAGCGCAAGTGCTTGCCATGAGCAAGTAATGCTCCCGGCGCCGCCCCCCGGGGCGTACCGGAACCGGCTGTCCGGCAGGTCAGCGCCGGTTCGCCCAGTCGGGCGCCCACGTGCCGGGCCCGCTGTGCGCCGGGGCCACCGCGGCCAGGTGGGCGCGCAGCGCGGCGAGCCCCGGGTGGGGGTCGCCGCGGCGCCACAGCAGGGAGTGCGGGTAGACCGGCACCGGATCGGTCACCGGGATACGGCGCAGGTCGTACCCCGCCGGCCAGACCAGCCGGGTGCGGGCACCCATGAAGGTGGCCAGCGCCGGGGTGTCCGCGACGGTGTCGAGCAGCGCGTCCGAACCGAAGTTCGGGCCGGTGGCCTCGATGGTCAGATCGTACGCGGCCAGCAGCGCGTCGTAGTACGCGGCCCACTCGGTGCCGGGCACGATGCCCGGCATCCAGATCCGCTGCCCGGCCAGCTGCGCCACGCTCACCGAGCGGGCCCCGGCCAGCGCGTGGCCGGGGCCGGTGAGCAGTTCGAGCGGCTCGTCGAGCACCCGGGCCGAATCGACGTCGTCCGGCAGCGGCCGGCCGGGCGCGGTGACCGCGCGGAAGGTCGCGTCGATGGCGCCGGACCGCAGGGACGCCACCGCGGTGTCCATGTCGAAGAGCATCAGCACGTCCAGCTCGACCTCGGGGTGCGCGCGGTGGAAGTCGCGCATCAGCCCCGACGCCGCGCCGCGCGAGGACAGCACGTCCACCCGCAGCCGCCCGCGCCCCGCGCCCACCGAGGCGACGGCGCGCGCGGCGGCCCGCAGCAGCTCGCGCGCGTGCGGCAGGAACGCCCGCCCGTCGATGGTGGGTTCGGCGCCCCGCGCGGTGCGGTCGAACAGCCGCACCCCGAGGGCCCGCTCCAGCGCCGCGATCCGCTTGGACACCGCCTGCTGGGTGACCCCCAGTTCGGCGGCGGCCTCCTGGAACCGCCCGGTGTCCGCGGCCGCCACGAACGTCCGCACGGTCTCGAGATCCATGCGGCCACACTAGGCCGTGCCTGACCACATCCCGGCCGGCCGGCCGGGCCCGGCAGGCACGCTCTCCCCGCGCCTTCGGCGGGAGGCGCCCCGGCGTTGCCCGTCGTCGGCGCGGCCCGCCGCGCTCAATTCCCCCAGCGCTTCGCCCGGGAGGGACCCCACCCTCCGCCCTGCGGTCGGGGGCACCTCCCATGCCGCAGGCCACGGGGGAGCACCAGGGCCTTGTCGGCCCCCGTCCCTCGGGCGGGACGGCGCCATCTGTCGGACCCGTCCTGGACGCCGCCCCCGGGCGCTTCGGCGGCGGTTGCGGGGCGCTGGGCTGGGAAGACCTCGCGGTGACAGGGAGTTGACGCTCCGACAGACAGCGGGGGAGCATCGTCGGTGTCCGCCGCGAGCACGACGTACCACGGGACGTACAGGGGGCCGGCGTATGCGATTCACCAGGCGGGAGAAGGCCCCGGTGCCGGGCGGCGTCCGCTTCCTGCGCACCGAGCGGACCGACCGCGCCACCTACCACGTGCACAGCGGGCCCGGCCGGGCGGCCGCACTGGAGTTCCTGCGCCGCACCCCGGTCCGGGACGAGCTGGTGTACACCGTCGTGGAGACCCCGGAGGGCACCTTCGGGCGCGACCTGATCTACATCTTCGACGAGGCCGACGGCGCCCTGATCGAGCTGGGCGTCCGCACCGCCGGCAGCACCCTCACCCCGTCGAGCACGCGCTGCGCCTGGTGCGAGCACACCGTGGTGCCCTACGACATCCCGCTCGACGACCGGACGCACGGCAGCGGGCCGCGCTCCTTGGACCCCGACGGCCTGGCCGGGCTGGTGCGGACCGGCGGCGGGTTCGGCTGCGGGTCCTGCGCGCTGCTCCAGTGCGCCGTGTGCAGCGGCCTGTCGGCGCCCGACCGCGCTGCCGGGGTGCCCCACTGCCGCGCCTGCGGCCGGCGGCTGTCGGTGCACACCGTGCTGGGGGTCGGCGCCCGGGCGCCGCGCAGGGCCGCGCGCGGGCCGGCCGGCGGGGCCGGCGGCACCGTCACGCTGCCCGCGGACCCGCTCGGCGACGAACTGTGGGGGATGGCGCCGCTGCGGGTGCGCTGGAGCATCGACGTCACCGCGTTCCTCGCCGACACCCCGCTGCCGTACCTGTGGCCGGACAACGCCCGCTACCGCGAGTACATGGGCAGCCGGCGCAGCGCGCAGACGCTGCTGCGGGAGAGCTGGACCAACGTCTTCCTGCACCACCCCAACCCCGACGTCGTCCGGCAGTGCCTGCGCGCCGCGCCGCCGCGCACCATGCTCAGCGTCAACTCCCTGGCGGACGTGCTGGAATCGCCCTCGTTCGAGCCGGAGCTGCGGGAGGAGGCCGCGCGGGCCTTCTGGGGGCTGCCGGAGGGCCTGGCCGGCCACGCGCTGGGCGTACTGCGCTCCCGCGGCATCGTCGCCTCCGGCTACGACAGCGACTCCGTGCACCTCGCGCTCGGCGCCCTGCGCGCCACCTGCCCGCCGGACCGGACCGGTTGGCTGGACGCCCAACTGGCGCGGCCCGAGGACGACTGACCCGGCGCGGCCTTCGCCGCCGGGCTGACGTGAGGGGCGCACGGAGCTGTCGCCCGCCGTGTGCAACGTTGTAAAGTCGGCTCGGCTCGAACGTGATCAGACGTGTACACCCCCCACCACCGTCTATCCAAGGAGGCGGTCATGCGCCGCGAGGCGTCCGGCCTTCCGCTGAGAACCCTGGGCAACATCGCCCTCGTCCTGCTGCTCACCGCACTGTGCTGCATGGGCCTGAAACCGTCGAGCGCGCACGCCGCCGCCGGTACGTTCCGCAACCCGCTGGGCACCAGCCCCGACCCGTACATGACGTACTACCAGGGCAACTACTACCTGGCCGCCACCGAGGGCGACGCGGTGCGGATCGCCGTCGCGCCGACCCTCGGGGAACTGCTCACCGCGCCACGCGTCACCGTCTGGAAGGACACCGACGCCTCGCGGAACCAGCAGGTGTGGGCGCCGTCGTTCTACCTGATCAACGGGCACTGGTACATCTACTACACCGCCGACGACGGGGTGGACGACCACCACCGCCTCTACGTCGTGGAGTCCGAGGGCACGAATCCGCTCGGCCCCTACCACTTCAAGGCCGAACTCCAGCCGCCCAACGCGCCCGACGAGTGGGCGATCGACCCGGTGCTGCTGCGGCAGAGCGACAACAGCCTCTACCTGCTGTGGTCCGGCGCCGGCAGCGAGGGACACAACCTGATCTACATCGCCCCGATGTCCGACCCGTGGACGGTCTCCGGCAACCGCGTCTACCTGCCCACCGCCGGCGGCTGCTCCACCATCCGCGAGGCCCCCTCGATCCTCCAGCACGGCAGCACCACCTACCTGGTGTACTCCACCTGCGACACCGGACTGCCGGACTACCAGCTGTGGATGCAGTCCATCCCGCAGAGCTCCGATCCGCTGCGACCGGCGAACTGGACCCAGCACTCCGGCGCCGTGTTCTCCCGCAACGACTCCACCGGCGTGTGGGGCCCGGGCTCCAACGGCTTCTTCAAGAGCCCGGACGGCACCCAGGACTGGATCGTCTACCACGGCAAGAACACCTCGGACTACACCTACACCGGGCGCACCACCCGCGCCCAGAAGATCAGCTGGAACGCCGACGGCACCCCGAACTTCGGGTCCCCGCTCGCCGCCGGCGCCACCCAGGACCTGCCCTCCGGCGACCCCGGCGGCGGCCCGTACTGGATCAACGACACCAACACCAGCAGCGGCGCGGGCTCCGTCGCCTACACCGGCGCCTGGAACTCCGGCTCCGGGTGCGGCGTCCAGTGCTTCTGGGGCGACGACCACTGGAGCGCGACCACCGGCGCCACCGCCACCTGGACGTTCACCGGCACCCGGATCGCCCTGCTGTCGGTACGCGACACCGGCAACGGCATCGCCGCCTTCTCCGTGGACGGCGGCGCCGAGACCACCAGCGACTACTACGGCCCGATCCGCATGGGCGAGCAGCTGAACTACGTCAGCCCCGAACTGCCCTACGGCACCCACACGCTGCGGGTGCGGGTGACCGGCGACAAGGACGCCTCCTCGGGCGCCGCGTACGTCTCCATCGACCGCGCGGAGGTGTACACCAACTGACCGCGGGCGTCGGGCCGTCCACCGGGCGGCCCGACACCCGGCGCCGCTCAGTCGCCGAGGACCAGCCGCTCCAGCGCCGCCCGCGCCCGCGCGTCCGAGCGGGCCCGCGCCGCCAGCGCCGCGGCCAGTTCGGCGACCCACGCGTCCAGCGCGACCGGCGTACGGGACAGCACCACCCCGCGCACCACCGTGGCCACCTCGCCCTGCGGCCGCCCCTGCGTCAGCGTGAGCGTCAACCGCCGGTCGTCCAGGGCGACATCGAGCTTTTCCAGCCGGCCCGCCCGCCCCGCGAGCCGGTCGCCCACGGTCCGCCTGCGCGCCAAGGCCACCGCACCGGGCGGCAGCGCGTCGGCCAGCGACCCGGTGAGCACCTTCGCGTACAGCTCCAGATCCGCCGCGTCCCGCCGCAGCGCGGCCGCCAGCACCTCGATCGACGCGCCCGAGTCCGGCCCCGCGCCGCCGTCCTGGTCCCGCGCCGGCTCTCGCTCGCTCATGGCTCTTCCCCACTCCCAGATGTCGTACGGTCCGCCGGATGCCGGGCCGGGTCAGCCGTCCAGGCCCAGCACCATGGTGGGCCGTTCGATCTCGTGGTCGGGGCGCAGCGGCCGGACCGCCGTGCCGATCGAGAAGAACTCCGTGGTGTGGCCGCCCCAGCGGTGGTTGTGCGCGTTGAGCTGCACCCCGACCACCCCCTCCGCCTGCAGCGCCTCCGCCTCGGCCTGCATGCGCGCCATGGCCAGCTCCCGGGCGTCGTAGAGGGCCTGGGTGAACTGCTCGATCTCCACGTTCCGGCCCATGTTCGACACCACCGAGCCCATCTTCTGGTGCGCGATGTGGTAGACGCAGGTGCCCATCACCATCCCGAGCGGCGCGTAGCCGGCCCGGATCAGCGTCCAGAAGTCCTGACCCGACAGGTCCGAGGTGAACGGCTGCCCCTTGTTGTTGCGCCAGCTCCCGCCGCCGGGAGGCGCCGTGTCGCCCCTGACCGCGGTGCCGATCGCGATGAACTCCGCGACGTCCTTGCCGAACTCCCGTGCCTCCACGGTCAGCCGGACGCCCACGATGCCGTCGGCGCCCAGCGCCGCCGCTTCGGCCTCCATCCGGGACATCGCCAGCTCCCGGGCGTGGTACATCGCCTGGCTGAGGGTGTCCAGCTCCTGGTTCCTGCCCCAGCGGCCCAGTTGGATGCCGACGTGGTAGATGGAGCTGCCGAGCACCAGGCCGATCGGTGTGAAGCCGGCCTCCCGCACCAGCAGGAACTCGTTCACCGACAGGTCGCTGGTGAAGATCGACCCCGGGCGTCCGGGCGTCAGCTCCGACAACCGGCGCATCGCGTCCGCGGGAACACCGTCGGCGCCCGGCTGCTGGTTCGTCATGTCAAGTACCCCTCGTGAGACGTGCGGTGGTGCGGTGCGGCCCTTGGGACGGGTGCGGCCGTGCGTGGCGGCCGGGCGGTGCGCGGCGGTGCGCGTGCGCGGTCCGCGTGAGCAGTCCGCGTAGGCGAGGTGCGCGGCGGCACCCGTCGAAGCCGGCTAACCGTCGAACTCGTGGATCTCCTCGACCAGCCGCCGGTACTGCGCGTTGTCCACGTACGGGCTGGCGGCGGCCGTCGCCAGCCGCCTGCGCAGCTTCGCGCCGCGGTCGCCCAGCGGCAGCACCGACAGCGTCCGCGGCGGCGGCGTGCGGACCTGGAAGCGCGCGATGGTGGTACCCACCATCGTGGCCTCCGCGATGTGGTCCTCCTGGTCGCTCCTGTTCGACCGGAAGCACTTCTCCGACCACACCCGCAGGTCGCCGGCGGCCATCACGACGCCGTCACCGCCGCACCGGGCGGCCTGCGCGCCGAGCTGCTGCCGCGCGTCGGACCGCACACCGTGCACCAGGTCGCTCCAGCCGCGCATCTCCACGTTGCGCCAGGAGTACGCCTGCGAGGTGGTCCGGTAGTCGTCGTGCCGCACCCCGACGGACATGCCCACCAGCAACCCCACCGGCACCCACCCGGCGCCGAGCAGCTTCACGAACCCCTGCCCGTCCAGGTGCGAGGTGAACGGCTGCCGCGCGTGCCGGCCGCCCCGCGCCCGGACCGCCGTGCCGATCACCTTGAACTCCAGGCTGCCGGCGCTGCCGACGAACGGCGCCATGGTCAGCGCCGCGGACAGCACACCGTCGCCCCCCAGCGCGCGGCACTCCGCCGTCATCCGGTCCAGCGCGGTCCGCCGGGCCCGGTCGAAGACCTCGACGAGCGCGCGCGACGGGGCACCGCCGCCCGACAGCGCGACCGGCGCGTCCTGACGCGAGGTGCGGTAGAGGTAGCGGGCACCGGCGTACTGGCAGTCGTGGTAGCCCCAGTACCGGCCGGCGCGGCCGATCCGGAAGACCGCCGAGCCCATCACCTGGCCGACCGGCTCGAAACCGACCGAGCGGATCGCGGCGAACTCGCCGGTGGACAGCGCGGACGTCCAGGTCCCGCTCCGTTCGGCCGACGCCAACCGCTCAGCCGCGGCGGGCGGCAGGCCCCCACTGCTCCATGGCTCGGACATGGGTCCCCCGTCTCCCGTCAGGCGCGCAGCACTGCTCTGCCCTGAACTTTAGGGCCTCCGCGCGCGCGGCGCCCACGGGCCCGCGCCGTTCCGCACCACCCCCTGCCGCCCCGGCCCGCCACCGCCGCCCCCGGGCTCAGTACGGGTTGCCGATCCGCCAGCCGTCGGCGATCAGCGCGGCCACGGGCGGGTACTGCTCCGGGGCGTGGCGCGGGTGGCGCCACATGTACAGCCGGGCCGGCACCAGGACGGCCAGCAGCGCCGCGGCCATGAAGGCGGCGACGACCAGCGCGCCGTAGCGGTGCACCGTCAGCGCCGCCAGCGCGCCGCAGAACGCCATGAAGCCCACGAAGCCGCCGCCGGCCCTGAGCACCCTGCCGTACACCGCGTACGCCACGTTGGTCCGGCGGCAGCGCGCGCAGCGCGGCACGACCACCTCCCGGGCGTTCCACCGGTACTGGTGCCCCACGACGACGAAGCGCGTGCGCACGTCCCGGCTCAGCCGCACCCGGTGCGCGGCGTCCGGCCGCGCGGGCGCGGTACGGCAGTTCCAGCACATCGTCCGCTCGCCCATCGCCCGCTCCCTTCCGGCCGGCGCCCAGGACACGGCCGGCGCGCGGACAAGTGTGGCGCGCCGCGGTCGTGACGGGTCCCGACACCGGCCCGGGACCGTACGGCGCGGAAGGCGGCCCCACGGTCCAGGTCCTAACGCGCGTACGCCCGGACGGCGACCACATGGGCGTGCCGCGCGCCGTACACGGCGTCCACGGCGATCCGCAGCGCGCCGGTCCGCAGCGGCTGCGCGAACCGGTGGACGCGGTGGCGGCGGCGGTTGCCGCGCACGGTCTGCACCGTCTGCCACTGCCCGTCCTCGCCGCGCGCCAGCAGCCGGTAGTCGCGGACCAGTTCGGGCATCACCTCGAACGGCGTGCGGTGCCGGTGCAGGTTGTTGAGGTACTCGTCCACGTCGTCGTCGAACACCACCTGGACGGTGCGCAGTTCGGCCGGCTCGTCCCACTCCAGCTGGAGCCACTCGCCGGTCGGGTCCGCGTCGCCCAGCGCGGCCGAGGACCACATCTGCGGCCCGCCGTAAGGGCGTTGGTAGCCGCCGACGGCCTTGTCCGGCGCGAACGCGGCCGTGGCGGGCTCGGCGCGGAAGCAGAAGGAGCGGCGGCGCAGCTCGCGCGCGGACCACTCCAGCACGCTCTGCCCCTCCTCCTCGGGGATGTCGTGGTCCACGGCGGCGTCGCCCTCGGCCCGGCGGCGCAGCGACAGCGCCCCGTCCACCCGCCCGTCCCACAGGTGCAGTGCGGTGCCCGGCCGGGCGCGGACGACGACCACCACGTTCTGCGGCCGCTCGGGCCGGTGGCCGAAGCGGGCGCGCACCCAGTGCGGGCCGCCGGGCGGCACCGGCACGGTGGCGGTGGCCAGGTGGTCGGCCGGCACCCCGTTCTCCGGCAGCCCGGTGCCCCACAGCTCCACCGTCAGCTCGGTGCCGCCCGGCTCCTCGGTGCGGGCCAGCAGCTCCACCGCGTCCAGCGCCGGGTCGGCCGGCAGCAGCAGCGCCACGTCCCGGGTGAGCGGGTAGGGCTCGGCGTCCGCGTCCGGCGGCGTGCCGAGCACGTCCTGCGCGGAGGACGCGGTGACGCGGGCGGTACGGGCGAGGTCGGCGTCGTCGGTGTTCTTCACGCCGATCACGGAGGCGTCCTGGCGCAGCAGCGTCTGCGCCATCAACTCCATCCGCTCGTGGGCGAGGTGACGTGGGGTGAGGCGGTGGGTGGCGCACAGCGAGGCGGCGGTGCCGGCCGCCTCGCCCAGCGTCGCGCAGGTCGCCATGACCCGGGTCGCGCCGAAGGCGATGTGCGTGGCGGAGATGTTCCGCCCGGCGAAGAGCAGATTGCCGACGTTCGCCGAGTACAGGCTGCGCAGCGGGATGTGGAAGACGCCGTCGGCGTAGCGCTGGCGGGCGCCGGGCTCGTCCGCGTACATGCCCTGCACCGGGTGCAGGTCCACCGACCAGCCGCCGAACGCGATCCGGTCGTCGAACTGCCGCTGGCCGAGGATGTCCTGCTGGGTGAGGGTGTGGTCGCCGACGAAGCGGCGGTACTCCCGCTTGCCGGGCAGCGAGCCGACCCACTCCAGCGTCAGGTGGTCCGCGTCGAACTCCCCGGAGTTCTTGATGTGGTCCCACACCCCCATGACCACCGACTGCAACTCGTCGCGGATGCGCTCGTTGTCGTGGACGGTGTCCAGCTCGCCGCCCCACTCGATCCACCAGTAGTCGCAGCCGTTGTCGCCGGTGCGCAGCACCCGGTTGCGCAGGATCGGCGTGGTGGACAGGTCCTTGGCGTACGAGGGCGGCACGAACTTCACCGGGCGGCCCGCGTCCTTGGTGGAGAACAGGATCGTGGAGCCGAGCAGCGCCTCGTCGGCGACCTCCGGGGCCCAGCTCTCGCCGTACTGCGAGCGCGCCTCGCGGCCGATCCGGTAGCGGGCGCCGGCCAGGTGGCCGACCAGGCCGTCCCCGGTGCAGTCCAGGAACTGGGCGGCACGGAAGACGGTGGTGCGCTCGGCGCCCATGGTCCAGCCGGTGACAGAGCGTACGGTCCGCGCGTCCTGCGGGCCGTCCGCCGCCACCTGCCGCACGTCGGTGTTGAGGAACAGGTCCACCAGCGGCTCGGCGAGCACCGCGTCCAGCACGACCTGGTCCCAGTAGTGCGGGTTGCCCTCGGGGTTGCGGTACTGGTTCTCGGTGTACAGCTCGCCCATGATGCCGGTCTCGCGGGCGTAGCGGTGCACGCCGTGCGCGGTCGCCCCGCACACCCACACCCGCACCTCGCTGCTGGAGTTGCCGCCCAGCACCGGGCGGTTGTGCACCAGCGCGACGCTGCTGCCCAGCCGGGCCGCGGCCACCGCCGCGCACACCCCGGCCAGCCCGCCGCCGACCACCACGATGTCGTACGTGCGCTCCTCAGCGAGCACCGACGGCCTCCGTCCCGGCTGCGGCGGCCGCCAACTGCTGCGGCAGCCACTGGAGTTGGCGCAGCACCTGGAAGGGCCCGCCGCCCTCGTGGCCGTTGAAGGGGTAGACCTCGATCGACTTGGCGGCGGCGCCGTAGGCGTTGAAGGCCGCGAAGACCGTGGAGGGCGGGCAGGTCTGGTCCTCCTGGGCGACGGAGAACAGCGCGGGCGCGGTGGCGCGCGCGGCGAAGTGCACCCCGTCGAAGTACGCCAGCGTGCGGAAGGCGGCCTCGGTGTGGTCGCGGTGCGCGCTCAGGTAGGCGGCGATCTCGCGGTACGGGCCCTGGGCCGCGACCGCGAGGGCCCGCGGGTAGTGGCACAGGAAGGGCACGTCCACCGCGACCGCGGCGAGGTCGGGGACCAGCCCGGCGACGGCCAGGGTGATGCCGCCGCCCTGGCTGCCGCCGGCGGCCGCGACCCGGGCGGGGTCCACCCGCGGGTGGCTGCGCACCGCCTCCACCGCGCGGACGGCGTCGGTGAACAGCCGCCGGTAGTAGTAGGCGTCGCGGTCGAGGATGCCGCGGGTCATCTGGCCGGGGTAGGCCGGCCCGCCGCCCACCGGGTCGGGGGTGTCGCCGACCGAGCCGCCGCTGCCCTGGCCGCGGGAGTCCATCACGAAGCACGCGAAGCCGGCCGCGGGCCACACCAGGTGCTCGTGCGGCAGGCCGCGCCCGCCGTTGTAGCCGATGTACTTCACCACCGCCGGCAGCGGTCCCTCGGTGTGGGCCGGCAGCAGCAGCCAGCCCCTGACCGGGTGGCCGCCGTATCCGGCGAACGTGGCGTCCAGCACCTCGACCCCGGTCAGCGGAGCGTCGAACGGCGTGAAGCGCGCGTCGAGGGCGGTGGTGCGGGCCTCGGCCAGGGTGGCGGCCCAGAAGGCGTCGAAGTCGTCGGGCTCCGACTGGTCCGGGCGGTACCGGCGGAGTTCTTCCAGCGGCAGGTCGAATTGGGGCATCGCGGGCTCTCTGTCGGGTCCGGCCCCGGGTGGGGCGCCGGCACGTGCGGGCGGTTGGGCGGTCCGCCTCGGAACGCTAGGAGTAAGCGCTTTCCAAGTCAATGGCGCAGCGCAGCGGGTATGCGCGGGGCGCCGGAGCCGCTTGCCCATGGAGGGCGCTTTCTGGCAGCGTGCGGCGGGCCCCAGCCCCAGCCGGCCCGCCCGGCCGCCGACCCCGCACGGAGACACCGATGGACCGCCGCCCGACCCCGCCGCGCACCCACCCCTTCGCCTTCGACCCGACCTACGGCCACGACCTGGACGCCCTGCTGGCCGTACCCGCCCCCGGCAACGAACCGCCCGACTTCGCCGCCTTCTGGCAGGAGCTGTACGCGCGCGCCCGGGCCGTGGCGGTCGACGCGCGGATCGAGGAGCGCCTGCCCGCGGGCCGGCCGGGCGAGTTCGGCCCGGGCGGGCCGGCCCCGGCCGCCCTGGAGGCGTACCGGATCAGCTACACCTCGCTCGGCGGCGTACGGCTCGGCGGCTGGCTCACCCTGCCGGCCGGCGCCGAACCCACCCGCGCCGCGGTGCTCACCCACGGCTACGGCGGCCGCGCCGCGCCGGACCCCCGGGTGCCGATCGACGGGGCCGCCGTCCTCCAGCCCTGCCTGCGCGGCCTGCCCGCCCTCAGCGAACTGCCGCAGATCGGCACCCCGCACGTCGTACAGGGCCTCGCCTCGCGCGAGACCTACGTGCACGGCGGGTGCGCCGCCGACATCTGGTGCGCCGCCACCGCCCTGCACGAACTGCTCCCCGCCACCCGCGGACTGCGCCTGGACTACCTCGGCGGCAGCTTCGGCGGCGGCATCGGCGCGCTCGCCCTGCCCTGGGACGACCGCTTCGCCTCCGGCCACCTCACCGTCCCCAGCTTCGGCAACCACCCGCTGCGCGTCGGCCTGGAGTGCCTCGGCAGCGGCTCCCACATCCGCGCCCGCCACCTCGCCGACCCGTCCGTCCTCGACGTCCTCGCCTACTTCGACGCCGCCACCGCCGCGCGCCACCTGCGCATCCCCGTCCACGTCGGCGCCGCCCTCTTCGACGCCTACGTGCCGCCGCCCGGCCAGTTCGCCGTCCACAACGCCCTGGCCGGCCCCAAGCAGTTGCACGTCATGCCCTTCGGCCACTTCTTCGACCACCCGGACGACGCCGCCGAGCACGCCCGCCTCCAGAGCGCGGTCCGCGCCTTCTTCGCCGAGCCCGCCGCCTGCGCGGCCTGACGTCCCCCCCACCCGTGCGGCGCCCGAAAGGCGGTGACGGTGCGTCACCGCCGGGCGGTCGGGGCAGGTGGGCGGCGCGGTGCGGGGCGGCCGGGGAGGGGTGTGGACGGCGATTGCGTATGTGAACAATGAACTGCACTGTGAACTCAAGGGGGTTGGGGGAGCCATTACAACGTGAGAGATGGTCAGTTCCCAGCCCCTTCTTCACATGGATGAACCGCGGACGGCCGGTGATTCTTCGTCCCGCATCTTGACCGCCTCGCCCGCACCGCTGCACACTGAGCGTCATTCCGGCCGTCCCCCCAGTCACGGCCGCCACGGCGTACCACCGTCACGCGCACGTCCTCCGCACCTCTCCCCACCAGCGAACACCGCCGCTCGCCCCGGCGCCGCGCGCACCCTTCGCTGCCCCGCAACGAGACGAGGAGCACCCCCCATGACAGGAATCAGCCGTCGTGTCTTCATCCGGGCCGCGGGAGTCGGCTCGGCCGCCCTGGCCCTGCCGCTGGCGGGCGCCGCGGGACCGGCGGGAGCCGCGGACGCGGCCGCGGCCAGGCCGCGGGTCCTGTCGGGCACCGTCTCCGCGTCCGGCGCCTGGACGGTGCGGGCGAGCGCGCTGGGCTGGACCTTCGGCGGCTCGGTCGGCGCGGCCACCGCCATCACCACCGCGTCCGGGACCGACGCGCTGGGCGCCTGGACCGAGACGACGTTCACCTTCCAGTCCGGCGCGCGCAAGGGCGGCATCCGCGTCTACGACGCCGCCTCGGCGGTGGTCTTCACCGACACCTACGTCAAGGCCGCGGCCAACGCCACGGCCTTCCCGACGTTCACTGCCTACCCGGACCTCGCCCACCAGGTCAGCCACGCCGACTGCTTCGGCGCCTACCAGTTCAACACCTTCGCCGGCGCCTCCGACAGCCCCTGGGTCTACTTCGACGACGCCGGCAACGCCTTCGTGCTGTCCGCGGCCGACCACTTCCAGGAGGCGCGGACCAGCAAGGCGTCCGACGGCTCCATCGCGGCCGGCGTGGTCACCGCCGTCGGCAGCCTGCCGGCCGGCTACACCCGCAGAACCATCCTGACCACGAAGAACGGCGTCGGCGCCGCCTACCGCGCCTGGGGCGCCGCGATCCGCACGCTGGCCGGCAAGACCGTGCCGGCCAACGACACCGGCATCGTGCTGAGCACCCTGGGCTACTGGACCGACAACGGCGCCGACTACTACTACAAGTACGACGAATCCAAGGGCTACACCGGCACCCTGCTCGCGGTGCGCGACGAATGGGCCGCGCAGAAGATCCCGATGGGCTACATGCAACTGGACAGCTGGTGGTACCCCAAGGGCCCGAACGGCGACTGGAACGACCTGCCCGACGGCACCTCGCTGTACGAAGCGGACGCGGACCTGTTCCCCGAGGGCCTCGCCGCC
Organism: Streptomyces sp. CA2R106; assembly: GCF_037034245.1. Taxonomy (NCBI): domain Bacteria; kingdom Bacillati; phylum Actinomycetota; class Actinomycetes; order Kitasatosporales; family Streptomycetaceae; genus Streptomyces; species Streptomyces sp. CA2R106. Next base: position 392,219 of record NZ_JBAGKC010000003.1, on the reverse strand, counting down.
TTCCGCAAGGACCTCGGCCTGCCCCTGGTCACGCACGCCCGGTGGATGGACGCCTCCAGCCCGTACCACGAGGACTACGCGTTCTCCAACAACGTTGTCATCGACCCGGGTTGGTGGCAGGACATCATGGCCTACCTCAAGGAGGGCGGTGTCGTCGTCTACGAGCAGGACTGGCTGTGCAACAACGCCAAGCCCGCCGAGAACCTCACCGACGCCGACGCGTTCTTCGACAACATGGCCCACCAGGCCGCCGCCAACGGCATGGACCTCCAGTACTGCATGGCGCTGCCGCGCGACTACCTGCAAAGCGTCCGCTACCAGAACCTCACCACGATCCGGGTCAGCGGCGACCGCTTCGACCGGCCCAAGTGGGACCAGTTCCTGTACGACGCGCAGTTCGCCGCGTCGCTGGGCATCTGGCCCTGGGTCGACGTGTTCCTGAGCGGCGAGACGAACAACCTGCTGCTGGCGAACCTGTCGGCCGGCCCGGTCGGCGTCGGCGACGCGCTGGGCAAGGTCGACGCCGGCAACCTCTTCCAGGTGGCCCGCGCCGACGGGATCATCGTCAAACCGGACAGCCCGATCGTGCCCACCGACGCGACCTACGTCGCCGAGGCGGCCGGGAAGAACCCCGCGATGGTCGCGACCGCCCACGTCCAGCACGCCGGCGGCCTCGGCTACGGCTACGTCTTCGCCTACGCCCGCCAGACCCCCGCCCCCACCACGGTCTACCAGGCCGAGAGCGCCACCCTGTCCGGGGCGGTGGTCGGCAGCGACAACTCCGGCTACAGCGGCAGCGGCTACGCGGACTACCAGCACGACTCCGGCGACTACGTCGAGTGGACCGTGACGGCGCCCGCGGCCGGCACCTACACGCTCCAGTTCCGGTACGCCAACGCCGCGTTCACCGACCGCCCGCTGGCCGTCTCGGTCAACGGCGGCGCCGCGAAGTCCCTGTCCTTCCCCTCCACCGGCTGGTGGAACGCGTGGACGGTCGTCGGCATGACGACCACGCTCACCCAGGGCAGCAACACCGTGCGGGCGACCGCCACCGGCGCCAGCGGCGGCAACATCGACTGGCTCGGCGTCACCCGGGGCACCGCCGCCACCGGCCCGACCCAGAGCGCGTCCTTCACGCTCGCCGAGGCCGGCGTCAGCGGCAAGGCGTACGCCTACGACTACTTCGGGCACACCGGCGCCCTCGTCGCCGCGGGCGGCAGCGTCACGGCCACCGTCAGCACCGGCACCTACTGGGTGGTCGCCCCGGTCGGCCCGTCCGGTATCGCGTTCCTCGGCGACGCCGGCAAGTTCGTCGCCCACGGCGACCAGCGCATCGCGCACCTCAGCGACGACGGGACGGTGCGCACCACCGTCGCCTTCGCCGCCGGCGAGGGCCCGGTCACCCTGCACGGCTACGCGCCGAGCAAACCGGTGGCCACCGCGTCCACCGGCAGCGTCGGCGCCGTCGGCTACACCGCGTCCACCGGGCTGTTCACGGTGGCGGTCACCGCGGGCGCGGACCACCAGGCCGTGGTCGCGCTCGCCCTCTGAACACGCGGCAGGACCGCACAGACGGTGGCACCCGCGGGTACCACCGCAGCACCCCCCTTGTACGACCAGCGGTCCGCAGCCGCCCGCCCCGCCCGCGGGCGGCCGCGCACCGGTGCCGCACCACCCCGCCCACGACGGAAGGTGAGGACTGGCGATGAAAAGACTCCTCGCGGCGGCCGCGGCGGCAGCCGCCGCGCTGCTCGCCGCGGCCGGCGTACTCGCGCCGAACGCACTGGCCGCCGCCCCGGCGGCCGCACCCGCCTCGGCCGCTCAACCTGCGGCCCTGCGGGTGATGCCGCTGGGCGACTCGATCACCTGGGGCGTCGGCAGCAGCGCCGGCAACGGCTACCGCGTCCCGCTGCGCGACGAACTCACCGGCGAGGGCCACACCCTGGACTACGTCGGCGGCCTCCAGAGCGGCAGCATGGCCGACCCGGACAACGAAGGCCACCGCGGCTGGCGGATCGACCAGATCGCCGGCATCGCCGACGCCACGCTCAGCATCTACCGGCCGAACGTCATCACGCTGATGATCGGCACCAACGACCTCAACCAGGCCTACGAGGTCTCCACCGCCACGCAGCGGCTGCACGACCTGGTCGACCAAGTCACCGCCGACGACCCGGGCGTCACCGTGCTGCTCGCCACGCTGATCGTGTCCACCAACTCCATCGAGGAGCCCTACCGGCCGGCGTTCAACGCCGACGTGCCCGGCATCGCCCGGGCCGAGCAGGCGGCCGGCCGCCACGTCCGCTACGTCAACATGGGCGCGCTGACCACCGCCGACCTGTCGGACGCGCTGCACCCCGACGACGCCGGCTACCAGAAGATGGCCGACGCCTTCAACACCGGCATCCAGGCCGCCGACGCGGCCGGCTGGATCACCGCCCCCGGCGCCGACGGCACCGTCCACTCCGGCCTCAGCGGCCTGTGCCTCAACGACGACCACGCCAGGACCGACAACGGCACCCCGATCGAGATCCGCGGCTGCAACCAGACCAACGCGCAGTGGTGGACCCGGCGCAGCGACGGCACCCTCCAGATCTACGGCAAGTGCGTGGACGCCGCCGACGGCGGCACCGCCGCCGGCACCCTGGTGCAGCTCTACGACTGCAACGGCACCGCCGCGCAGGTCTGGCAGCCGTACGGCGGCGGCTACCGCAACCCGCAGTCCGGCCGCTGCCTGGACGACCCCGGCTCCAGCACGGTGGACAACACCCAGCTCCAGCTGTGGGACTGCAACGGCACCGACGCCCAGCAGTGGACCGCCCTCCCGGTCACCTGACCCGCCCCCGCGCCATCCGAACAAGGAGGGGCCGCCGCGGCCGAGAGCCGGTCGCGGCGGCCCCGCGCCGTCACCGCGCCGGCCGCTCCTCCCGCACCACGGCCACCGACCGCGCCGCCACGACCACCTCGCCCGTGACCTCCCGGCCGCCGACCAGCTCGCGGCCGGCGGCCGGGACCCGCGCCTCGGACCGGCCGTGGTTGAGCAGGAACAGATACGACCCGGCCGCCGAGACCCGGCGCACCGCCTCCACTCCGTCCGGCGCGTCGGCCACCGGCCGCACCCCGCTGCCGGTCAGGACCTGCTCCAGCAGGGCCGCCACCGGCTCGGCGTCCAGGTCCGCGGAGACGTACCAGACCTCGCCGCGGCCCACCGTGCGCCGGGTCACCGCGGGGCGTCCGGCGAGCGCGCCCGCGGTGTAGGCCGCCGCCACCTCGGCGTCGTCGGCGTGCAGGTGCTCGCTCCACCGGCCGTACGCCCAGCCGTTGTCCAGCGCGCCGCGGTCCTCGTCGAGCAGCGGGTGGAACTCCTCCACCCACACCCCCAGCAGCTCACGGAACGCGCCCGGATAGCCGCCGGTGCGCACCCGGTTGGCGCCGTCCACCACGCCCGACAGGTAGGTCACCACGACCCTGCCGCCGGCCCGGGCGAACGCCTCGACGCGGCGCGCGGTGCCGTCTTCCGCGAGGTACAGCCCCGGCACGAGCAGCACCCGGGCGCCCTCCCAGGCGGCCCCCGGCGCGACCACGTCGACCGGCACGTTCCGCCGCCACAGCGCGCGGTGGTAGCGCCGCGCCACCTGCTCCAGCCGCAGCTCCTGGTGCGGTTTGGGCCCCGCCTCCCAGGCCCACGCCGACTCGTCGTCCACCAGGAGCGCGACCTGCGCCGGCGGCACCGTACTGCCCGCCACCTCGCCGATCCGGCGCAGCAGGCCGCCCAGTTCGCGCACCTCGCGCCAGACCCGGGTGCGGGTGCCGGCGTGCGGCAGCATCGCCGAGTGGTACTGCTCGGACCCCGCGGCGGACTGCCGCCACTGGAAGAACAGCGCGCCGTCCGAGCCGCGGGCGACGTGCGCGAGCGAGTTGAGGGCCAGCTCGCCGGGCTCCTTGGCGAGGTTCCTGGGCTGCCAGCTCACCGCGCCCGCCGCGTGCTCCATCAGCAGCCACGGCCGGCCCGGGCTCAGCCCCCGGGTGCGGTCGGCGCTGAACGCCAGCTCCTGCACCCGCTCGGGGTCGGCGGCCGTCGTGTAGTGGTCGGTGGCCACCACGTCCAGCCGCGGCGCCCACCGGCTGTGGTCCACGACGTGGGGCCCGGCGCCGACCATGAAGTTCGTGGTGGCCGGCCGGTCCGGCGAGAGCTCGGCGAGCACCTGCCGCTCGGCGTCGTACTGCGCCAGCAGCGCGTCGGAGGAGAAGCGGCCGAAGTCCAGCACCAGGCCCGGGTTGCCCGGCATCCCCGCGTCCCGCGGCGGGTCGATCTCCTCGAAGTCCGCGTAGTGGTGGCCCCAGAAGGCCGTGCCCCAGGCGTCGTTGAGCGCGTCGAGCGAGGGGTAGCGGGCGGCGAGCCAGCGGCGGAAGTGCGCGGCGGAGTCCGCGCAGTGGCACATCCGGTTGCCGTTGCCGTACTCGTTGCCGACGTGCCACAGCCGCACCGCCGGATGGTCGCCGTACCGCTCGCCGAGCGCGCGCACGATGCGCAGGGAGTGGCGGCGCCAGTCGGGGTTGCTCGGGCACCAGCCGAGCCGGCCGCCGGCGCCCAGCCGGGTGCCGTCGGCCCGGACCGGCAGGATGCCGGGGTGCGCGCGCAGCAGCCACGGCGGCGGGCTCGCCGTCGGCGTCGCCAGGTCCACCCCGATCCCCGCGCCGTGCAGCAGGTCCAGCACCCGGTCCAGCCAGCCGAACTCGTAGCGGCCCTCGCGCGGTTCGAGCGCGCTCCAGGAGAAGACGCCGACGGTGACCAGGGTGACGCCCGTCTCGCGCATCAGGGCCACGTCCTGCGGCCACACCTCCGGCGGCCACTGCTCGGGGTTGTAGTCACCGCCGAACGCGAGGCCCCCCTGCGGCCACTTGAACGGGCCGGGCTCCCGCGATGCCTGGTGCGCCGCCGCTTCTTGCGCCATCCGAGTTCTCCTTGCTCCCGCCGGGACCCAATTGTTTGAACCGCAAACATAACTATGCCATGATGGCACCCATGTGGACAGCCGACACCAGTCCCCGCCCGGCGCCGCGCGCCGGCATCATCGGCGGTGGTTTCATCGCGGCCGTGCACGCACGCGCCGTCCGCGCGGCCGGGGGAGCGCTGCACGGCGTGGCCTCCAGTTCCCCCGAGCGGGCCCGCACCGCCGCCCGCGACCTCGGCGCGGCACGGGCGTACGCCTCGGTGGACGACCTGCTCGCCGACGACGACGTCACCGTGGTGCACGTGTGCAGCCCCAACGGCACCCACGCCGGCTACGCCGAGGCGGCGCTCGAGGCGGGCAAGCACGTCATCTGCGAGAAGCCCCTGACGGTGGACCCGGACCAGGGCGCCGCCCTGCTCGCCCTGGCCGCCGCCCGCGGCCTGACCGCCACCGTCCCCTTCGTCTACCGCTACCACCCGATGGCCGTCGAGGCCCGCGCCCGCGCCGCCGCCGGCGGCCTCGGCGCCCTGGTCGGGGTGCGCGGCGCCTACCTCCAGGAATGGCGGCTGGCCTACGACGAGGACGGCTGGTGGAGCCTGCCCGCGGCGACCGGACCGTCCCGGGCCTTCGGCGACATCGGCTCGCACCTCGGCGACCTGGTGGAGTTCGTCTCCGGCCGGCGCATCACCCGGGTCAACGCGGTCACCCGGACCGTCCACGACCGCAGCCCGCAGGGCCGCCCGCTGACCACCGAGGACCTTGCCGCCCTCGTCGTCGAACTCGACGGCGGCGCCATCGGGTCGCTGATGGTCTCCCAGATGGCCTTCGGCCGCAAGAACCACCTCTTCCTGGAGGTCTCGGGCACCGACGCCAACGTGCTGTTCGAGCAGGAGAACCCCAACGCGCTGTGGTACGCCGACAAGACCGGCGAGCGCCGCATCCCCCGCGACACCCCGCACCTGTCCGCCGAAGCCGCACGGCTGTCGATCCTGCCCGCCGGCCACCCGATGGGCTACCAGGACGCCTTCAACGCCTTCGTCCGCGACAGCTACGACGCCGCCGCCGGCGCGCCGCCGCGCCCGGAACTGCCCACCTTCCGCGACGGGTTGGCGATGGTGCGGCTGACCGCGGCCGTCGTGGCGTCCGCCGCGTCCGGCACCTGGACCGACATCGCCGAGACACCCCCGGCGCCGACCACCCCGCAGCACCCGGCGGCGCAGCAGACCGAAGGAGCCCCCACCCCATGACCGCACCGGCCGCCCGGCCCGTCACGCTGTTCACCGGCCAGTGGTACGACGTGCCGCTGGAGCGGATCGCCGCCGACGCCGCCGCCTGGGGCTACGACGGCCTGGAGGTCGACTGCGGCAACCACCTCGACCTGGTCCGCGCCGAGGAGGACCCCGGCTACCTCGACTCCTTCCGGGCCCTGCTGGACCGGCACGGCCTGGGCGTGTGGGCGCTGTCCGCCCACGCCGCGGGCAACGCCGTCGGCACCGGCGCCTTCGACTTCCGCCACGCCGACCTGCTGCCCGGGCACATCTGGGGCGACGGCGCCGCCGAGGGCGTGCGGGCCCGCGCCGCCGAGGCGATGAAGCGCGCCGCCCGGGTCGCCCGCAGGCTGGGCGTGGAGCGCGTCGTCGGGTTCTCCGGCTCCACGATCTGGCCCTACGTCGTCGGCTTCCCCGGCGTCCCCGACCACGTCGTCGACGCCGGGTACGAGGACTTCGCGCGCAGCTGGCACCCGGTGCTGGACGTCTTCGACGACGAGGGCGTGGTCTTCGCGCACGAACCGCACCCCGGCGAACTCGCCTTCGACTACTGGACGGCCCACCGCACCCTCGAAGTCCTCGGCCACCGGCGGGCGTTCGGCTTCAACTGGGACCCCAGCCACCTGATGTGGCAGGGCGTGGACCCGGTAGTGTTCATCACCGACTTCGCCGACCGGATCTACCACGTCGACTGCAAGGACACCCGGCTGCGCCCGCGCGACGGCCGCTCCGGGCTGCTCGGCTCGCACCTGCCGTGGGGCGACCCGCGCCGGGCCTGGAACTTCGTGTCGGTGGGGCACGGCGACGTGCCGTGGGAGGACGCGTTCCGCGCGCTGACCGCCGCCGGATACGCCGGCCCGATCTCGGTGGAGTGGGAGGACATGGGTATGGACCGCGCGCACGGGGCGGCCGAAGCACTCGCCTACGTACGGTCGTTGCAGTGGCCGGTGCCCGGCGGCGCGCCGGCCACCGCGCCGGAGGAGAAGGGAACGACCCAGTGGCCGGCATGCCCCGACCGGTGAACGGCGGCGCCCGGCGGCCCGCCGGCGGCACCGCCGACGACCTGCGCCGCAACAACCTCGCCACCCTCCTGACGCTCGTGCACCGCGGCGGCGGGCTCTCCCGCGCGGAGCTGACCCGGCGCACCGGGCTGAACCGCTCCACCGTGGGCGTCTGCCTGGCCGAACTCGTGGGCCTCGGCCTGGTGGTCGAGGGCCGGCCCGCCGCGAGCCCCGGCAAGGGCCGGCCGAGCGCGGTCATCACGCCGTCGAGCAGCACCGTGGCGGTCACGGTGAACCCCGAGGTCGACGCGATCACCGTCGGGCTGGTCAGCCTCGGCGGCCAGGTGATCGAGCGCTGGCGGATCGAGACCGCCGCCGACCTCACCGCGAAGAAGGTGGTGGCGCGCAGCGCCGCGGCGATAAACGGCCTGCTGACCGGGCGCACCCTGGACGTCGTGGGCATCGGTGTCGCCGTGCCCGGCCAGGTCCGGCTCTCCGACGGCCATGTCCGCGACGCGACCCACCTGCGGTGGCAGGAGGAGCCGCTGGCCGCGGAGCTGGGCAGCGCGACCGGGCTGCCGGTCAAGGCCGCGAACGCCGCCTTACTGGGCATGTTCGGCGAGGTCGCCTTCGGCGCCGGGCGCGGCGTGGACGACCTGGTCTATCTGATCGGCGGCGCCAGCGGGATCGGCGGCGGCGTGGTCAGCGGCGGCGAGGTCATCACCGGCGTGTCCGGGTACGCCGGGGAACTCGGCCACACCTTCGTCCGCACCGGGGGCCTGGCCTGCCACTGCGGTGCCACCGGCTGCCTGGAGGCCGAGGTCACCCAGCAGGCGCTGCTGGACGCGGTCGCGCTGCCGGCGCACCAGGCCGAGCGGCTGGACGAGGCGCTGGCCGCGGCCGGCGAGGACCCGGAGGTGCTCGCCCTGGTCCGGCGCGACCTGGACCTGCTGGGGATCGCCGTGCGCAACGCCGTCAACGTCTTCAACCCGGCCATGGTCGTCCTCGGCGGCTTCCTGGCGAGCCTGTACCGCAACCGGCCCGCCGGCACGGACCTCGGCCAGGACGCGATCCGCGCGGACCGGGAGGCGCTGACCGTCACCACCGCCGAACTCGGCCCCGACCAGTTGCTGATCGGCACCGCCGAACTCGCCTTCGCCGACCTGCTGGCCGACCCCGCCGCGGACCGTGCCGCGCTGAGGCCCGCGACCTGAAGCCGGCGACCAAGCCCGCCCCCCGTACGCCCCCGTGGTGAGCGGTCGGAGACCGGACGGCCCCTGACAGCCGCCCCGCTCTCCGACCGCTCACCACGGGGGCGTACGCGCGGGGGCGTGCGGGTACGGGGGAGGCCGCAGCGCAGGGCCCGCGCCTTCCGTCACGAAGGCGCGGGCCCGGCGCTTCGGGTGTCAGCCGGCGCGGAAGGCGGCGTCCACCGCCTGCACCCAGCGGCCGCACCGCAGGACGCTGTCGCGCGGCGGCAGCGCGGAGTGGTCGACCTCCACCACCAGCCAGCAGTCGTCCACCGGACCCAGCGCGGCGACGAGCGCGGCCGGTTCCAGGTCGCCGTCGCCCGGTTCGCGCCACAGCCCGGCGGCGACCGTGCCGCGGTAGTCCAGACCCGCCGCGCGCGCCTCGTCGGCGACCGCCCGCGCCATGTCCTTCAGGTGCAGCCCGGCCACCCGCGGCCGGTAGCGGCCGACCAGCCCGGGCACGTCGGCCCCCGCCCACGCCAGGTGCCCGATGTCCGGTCCGAAGCCGAGGGCCGGGCCCGCCAGGTCCAGCACCCGCGCGCACTCCTGCCCGGTCTCGATCCAGGTGCCGACGTGCGGGTGCAGCGCCGCGGTGACGCCTTCCGCGGCCAGGATCTCCGCGGCCGCGCCGACATGCGCGGCGATCCGGTCGAGCCGCCGGTCGCAGGCGTCCAGGCCCACGGCGGGCCGTGCCATCCGGGCGCCGTCCGGGGCGGCGTCGAGGCCGACGAACGCCAGATCCGCGCCGCACGCGGCCAGCGCGGCAGCCTGCGTGCGGGCCTGCTCCAGGTGCCCACGGCGCGCCGCGGCGTCCTCGCTCCAGCCCAGCGCCACATAGCCGGGCCCGACCGCCAGGCCCCAGCGGGCCAGTTCGTCGGCGTACGCGCGCGGCGCGGTCCCGGCGGGCACCGCCGCCTGCACGGCGCCGAACCCGGCCTCGGCCACGGCGGCGAGGATCTCGGCAGCCGGCGGCGGAGCGCCGAAGTCGAACCAGCCGTCGGGCGTCGCCATGAACTGCAGCGGGTTGATCGCCACCGGGTGGCGGCCGATACGTGACATGCGCGGGTCCTTCCGGTCGCGTCAGGAGCCGGCGACGGCACGCGCGGTGCGCAGCGCCAGCGCGACGACGTTGAGGGTCGGGTTGCTGGTGGTCGCGGTGCTGACCACGCCGTTGCCCGCTACGTAGAGATTGTCGGTGCCCCACACTTTGCCGTACGCGTCGGCGACCCCGGTCTCCTCGGTGCCCAGCCGGGTGGACCCCATCAGGTGCAGGCTGCCGCCGGGCGGCGCGATCGAGACGGACAGGCCGTAGGAGGTGTCGCGGACGGCGTCGGCGACCCGGACGTGGTCGGCGGCGGCGGCGCGGATCGCCTCCCGGTCGGCCTCGCTCAGCTCGAAGCGGGCGGTGGTGGCCGGCAGGCCCCAGGCGTCGCGGTGCTCGTCGTCGAAGAGCAGCCGGTTGCCGGGGTGCGGCGCGACCGCCACGAACTGGCCGATGTCGCTGGTCTCGCGCACCGGCACGCTCTCGTCGAAGCCCGGCACCCGGGTCCACCCGGGCACCAGCTGGGTGTGCAGCGGCCGGGCGCTGCTGGAGGGCACCCACACCCCGAACGACTCGTCCCGCGCGCCCATGCCCGCCAGCACCTCGGGGGACAGCCGGACCCGGGAGCTGACCATGGAGTGGTCGGTGAGGTAGCGGCCCAGGGCCGGCGGCCGCACCCCGGAACTGTGCAGGATCATCGGCGAGCCGAGCGCGCCGGCGGCGGTGACCACGGTGCCGGCCTCGATCCGCAGAGTCCGCCGCCCGCCGCCTGCCACCGCGACGGCCAGGACGGCACGCGCCCTGGACCCGGCCATCTCCACGCGCGGCACCGCGTAGCCGGGCACCAGCGTCACCCGGCCCGGGGCGGCGGCGTCGCCGCTGGTCAACAGGGCGTCGATGCCGGAGTACTCGGGCGAGCCGGCCGCCCCGATCCGCATGCCGACCGGCAGCGGCTGCACTTCGCGGCCGGGCGGCAGGCCGGGGAAGGCCGCGGCCAGCGCCTCGGTCAGGCGGCGCTGGCGCACCCCGTGCGCGCCGACCGAGGTGTTGGACCACAGCAGCGCCGCCGCCTGCCGCCACAGCGCCCGCATCTCGTCCTCGGGCACGCCCGGTTCGGCCTCGGTGGCGTGGTCGGGCACCGCGCAGACGTGGGACCAGAACGACATCATGCCGCCCACCGCGTGGGCGAAGCGCTGCCCGCGCAGGCCCGCCAGCGGCTGCTCGGCCCCCTCGTAGGGGGTCAGCCCGGCCAGCACGGCCGGGCCGAACTCGCTCTGCAACTGCTCCTCTTCGGGGTAGGCGTTGCGCACGTGGGTGCCCAGGCCGCCCGGGTGCGGGCGGCCGCCGGCCTCGACGACCACCGCGGTCAGACCGCGCCGGGCGACCTCGCCGGCCACGGCGGCGCCGCCGGCCCCGGAGCCGATGACCGCGACATCGGCCCGCAGCGTCGCGCCGTCCGCGAGGTCGCGCGCCACCTCGATGTGCTGGAGGGGCATTCCGTTCCTTCCTTCCGGTACGGCCGCGTCACCGCGACCCGGCGCCCGGAGAGCCGGATTCTGCTGTGTGCCGACTGCTTGCGTCACCCGGGGGCGCCTGATAAACATGTTTGCACCAACAACAAATTAAATCCAGATCACACGCCCGCTTCGGGGAGGACTCAGCGATGAAGGTGCAGTTCTGCGGAGAGGACCGGCCGGCCGCCCTGCGCGGCGGGCCCGGTGTCCTCGCCGCCGGCGAGGGGCGCGGCAGGTGACCGCCCCCACCGCGGTACCGGTGAGCGTGCCGCGGCGCAGGTCAGCGCGGTTCGGCCGGACGCCGCGGGCGAACGGGGCCCGGCGGGACTGGACCGGACTGTGGTTCGTGATGCCCTTCCTGCTGGTCTTCCTCTTCGTGTTGGTGGCGCCGGTCCTGTATGCGATCTACCTCAGCCTCTTCCAGGACCGGCTGATCGGCGGAACGACTTTTGTCGGACTCGACAACTACAAGACCGCGCTGTCGGACGGCCAGCTCTGGCACTCCCTGCTGCGGATCGTGGTCTACCTCGTCGTCCAGGTCCCGGTGATGCTCGCCCTGTCCACGATCGCGGCGCTCGCGATCGACAGCGCGCGGCTGTACCTGTCGTCGCTCTTCCGCATCACCCTGTTCCTGCCGTACGCCGTGCCCGCCGTGGTCGCCGCGCTCATGTGGGGCTTCATGTACGGCGCGCAGTCCGGGCTGGTCGGCAACCTCAACTCCGACCTGCACCTCGGCATCCCCGACCCGCTCTCCGGCGGGTACGTCCTGGCGGCCATCGGCAACATCGCCACCTGGGAGTTCGTCGGCTACAACATGCTGATCATGTACTCGGCGCTGCAACTGGTGCCCAAGGAGCGCTACGAGGCCGCCGAGATCGACGGCGCCGGCTGGGTGCGGGTGATCCGGCACATCAAGGTCCCGGCGATGAAGCAGTCCCTGATGCTGTCCGTGGTCTTCTCCGTCATCGGCAGCTTCCAGCTCTTCAACGAGCCGAGCGTGCTGAAGACACTGGCGCCGAACACCATCTCCTCCGGCTACACGCCGAACATGTACGCGTACAACCTGTCCTTCGCCGGGCAGCAGTTCAACTACGCCGCCGCGATCTCCATCGTCATCGGCGTGATCACGATGCTCGTCGCGTACCTGATCCAGCTCGGCGGCGCACGACGGGAGGGCACCCGATGAGCCGGACCGCGATCGCCCCGAGGCGCCGCAAGTCGATCGTCCTCACCCTGATGATGTGCCTGTTCCTGGTCTACACCCTGGTGCCGATCGTCTGGCTGTTCATCAACGCCACCAAGACCCAGGACGCCCGGCTGAACAGCTTCGGCCTGTGGTTCTCCGGGAAGTTCTCGCTCTGGCAGAACATCCACGACACGTTCGCCTACGCCGACGGCCAGTTCGGCCGGTGGCTGCTGAACACGCTGCTGTACGTGGTGATAGGCGCCGGCTGCGGGACGCTGCTGGCGACACTCGCCGGATACGGGCTGGCCCGGTTCGACTTCCCCGGCAAGCGGGTCTTCTTCCCGATGCTGCTGGGCGCGGTCGCGATCCCGGCCACGGCGCTGGCCGTCCCGACCTTCCTGATGTTCAGCAAGCTGGGCATGACCAACACGCCCTGGGCGGTGATCATCCCCTCGCTGATCAACCCCTTCGGCCTGTACCTGGTCTGGTACTTCGCCGACGACGCGCTGCCGGCCGAGGTGCTCGCCGCGGCCCGGATCGACGGGGCCGGCGAGTTCCGGATCTTCCGCTCGATCGCGCTGCGCCTGCTGATGCCCGGCCTGGTGCCGGTGCTGCTGTTCAGCTTCGTGACCGCCTGGAACAACTACTTCCTGCCGCTGATCATGCTCAGCGACACCAAGTGGTTCCCGATCACGGTGGGCCTGAACAACTGGAGCATGCAGAACCAGCAGGCGGTCACCGCCAGCGGCCACCCCATCGACAACATCATCCTCACCGGATCGCTGCTGTCGATCATCCCCACCATCGTGGTGTTCCTCGTCCTGCAGCGCTACTGGGAAGCCGGACTCGTCTCCGGCAGCGTCAAGGAATAGGCCCAGGGCGGCGACAAACCCGGCCGCGGTGCAAAGCGGCCTGGAATCCGGGTCCCCCGGTGAAAGTGAGAGAAAGTCATGGCGTTCAGAAGAACCGCACGTCGCCGGGTCCTGGCCGCGGCCTCCGTCGGACTGGCCATCGGCCTGGCCCTGACCGGCTGCTCCTCGTCGAGCGGATCGGGCTCGGGCGGCGGCAGCGCCACCCAGGCCGACATCGACGCGGCCCTGCACAAGAAGACCACCATCTCCTTCTGGTCGTGGGCCCCGCAGGCCGGCGAACTGGCGAAGGCGTTCGAGAAGCAGTACCCCGACATCACCGTCAAGGTCAGCAACGTCGGCGGCAGCGACGTGGAGTACACCAAGCTGCAGAACGCGGTGAAGGCCGGCTCCGGCGTACCCGACGTGGCCTACATGGAATACCTGGCCATGCCGCAGTTCGCGCTCCAGAAGTCGCTCACCGACCTGTCGAAGTACGGCCAGTCCGGGCTCTCCTCGCAGTTCCCGGCCTCGACCTGGTCGCAGGTCGCCCTCGACGGCGGCGTGTACGGGGTGCCGATGGACTCCGGCCCGCTGGTGCTGTACTACCGCGCCGACGTCTTCAAGAAGTACGGCCTGAAGGTGCCGGCCACCTGGGCCGAGTACACCGCCGACGCGCAGAAGCTGCACCAGGCCGACGCCTCGAAGTACATCACCGCCGACGCCGGTGACGGCAACGGCACCGCCGCGATGATCTGGCAGGCCGGCGGCAAGCCCTTCTCCTCCTCCGGCTCCAAGCTCTCCGTCGACCTCGCCGACGCCGGCAGCACCGCCTACGCCGGCATGTGGGGCGGACTGCTCAGCAAGGGCCTGATCGACAGCAAGACCGCCCAGTGGTCCAACGAGTGGCTGACCGGCATGGCCGACGGCACCTACGCCACCTGGGTCGCCGGCGCCTGGGGCGGCTCGGCCCTGGAGACCCACGTGCCCAAGGCGTCCGGTGACTGGCGCGTCGCGCCGATCCCGCAGTACACCGCGGGCAGAAGCGACAGCTCGCAGAGCGGCGGATCGGGTCTCGTGGTGCCCTCCGGCAGCAAGAACAAGCTCGCCGCCGCCGGGTTCGTCCGCTGGATGACCACCAGCGCGGCCGCCAACAAGATCTGGGTGCAGGCCGGCCAGGTCCCCGCGCTGAACAGCACCCTCACCTCGGCCGGCTGGCTCGGCGACAAGAGCGCCTACTTCGGCGGCCAGCAGGTCAACCAGGTGTACGCGCAGGCGTCCGCCCACGCCCCGGCCGGCTGGCAGTACCTGCCCTTCGAGCCGTACGCCAACAGCGTCTACAGCGACACCGTCGGCCAGGCCTTCGCCGGCAGGACCTCGCTCAAGAACGGCCTGGCGGCCTGGCAGAAGAAGATCGTCAGCTACGCCAAGGCGCAGGGCTTCAGCGTCGACTAGTGCCGGACACCGCGCGGGCCCGTCCGGAACCGCTGTTCCGGCCGGGCCCGCGGCACGCCCGGTCCCACCATCTTTTCCACGAGGCAGGTTCGCATGAAGTTCACCGACGGGTTCTGGCTCCTGCGCGAGGGGGTCGCGGCCTCGTACGCGACCGGCGTCGAGGACGTCCGCGCGAAGGACGGCCGGATCACCCTGCACGCCGCGGTGCGCAAGGTGCGGACCCGCGGCGACACCCTCAACGCGCCCCTGATCCGGGTCGAGCTGTGGTCGCCGGCCGAGGGCGTCATCGGCGTGCGCAGCGTCCACCACGAGGGCGGCGTCCGCCGCGGCCCCCGCTTCGCGCTGCACACCGACCCCGACAGCGGAGCCCGCGCCGTACAGGACGGCTCCGTGGTGGAGCTGACCAGCGGCGAGCTCACCGCCCGGATCGACACCGCGGCGCCCTGGCGGATCGACTTCCGCGACGCCGACGGCCGCGTGCTGACCTCCTCCGGGGCCAGCGGCACCGCCTTCGCCACCACCGGCGACGGCGCCCACCACATGGTCGGCCGCCTCTCGCTGGGCGTCGGCGAACAGGTCTACGGCCTCGGCGAGCGCTTCACCCCGTTCACCAAGAACGGCCAGAGTGTCGACATCTGGCAGGCCGACGGCGGCACCAGCAGCGAACAGGCCTACAAGAACGTCCCCTTCCACCTCACCAACCGCGGCTACGGCGTCTTCGTCAACCACCCCGGCAAGGTCTCCTACGAGATCGGCTCGGAGTCCGTCGGCGAGGTCCAGTTCAGCGTCGAGGACCACGCGCTGGAGTACTTCGTCATCCACGGCCCCACCCCCAAGGACGTGCTGCGCCGCTACACCGCGCTGACCGGCCGCCCCGCGCTGCCCCCGGCCTGGTCCTTCGGCCTGTGGCTGACCACCTCCTTCACCACCTCCTACGACGAGGAGACGGTCACCTCCTTCATCCAGGGCATGGCCGACCGCGACATCCCGCTGAGCGTCTTCCACTTCGACTGCTTCTGGATGCGCGAGTACCAGTGGTGCGACTTCACCTGGGACCCGCGGACCTTCCCCGACCCGGCCGCGATGCTGCGCCGGCTGAGGGACCGCGGACTGCACCTGTCGCTGTGGATCAACCCCTACATAGCCCAGAAGTCCCCGCTGTTCGCCGAGGCCGCGCAGGGCGGGCACCTGGTGCGCCGCGCCGACGGCAGCGTGTGGCAGTGGGACATGTGGCAGCCGGGCATGGCGCTGGTGGACTTCACCAGCCCGGCCGCCCGCGCCTGGTACGCCGACCAGCTGCGCCCGCTGCTGGCAGCCGGCGTCGACTGCTTCAAGACCGACTTCGGCGAGCGGGTGCCCACCGACGTGGTGTGGCACGACGGCTCCGACCAGGAGGCCATGCACAACTACTACGCCCAGCTGTACAACGAGACGGTCTTCGCGCTGCTGCGCGAGGTCCGCGGCGAGGGCGAGGCGGTGGTGTTCGCCCGGTCCGCGACCGCCGGCGGCCAGCAGTTCCCCGTGCACTGGGGCGGCGACTGCGACGCGACGTTCTCCTCGATGGCCGAGAGCCTGCGCGGCGGACTGTCGCTGGGCGCCTGCGGCTTCGGGTTCTGGAGCCACGACATCGGCGGCTTCGAGGGCACCCCGTCGGACGCGCTGTTCAAGCGGTGGCTCGCGTTCGGGCTGCTGTCCTCCCACAGCCGCCTGCACGGCAGCACCTCCTACCGGGTGCCGTGGCAGTTCAGCGAGGAGGCGGTGGCCGTGGCGCGGGACTTCGCGCGCCTGAAGAACCGGCTGATGCCCTACCTGTACGGCGCCGCCGTCGAGGCGTCGCGCACCGGCGTGCCGGTGATGCGCCCGATGGTGCTGGAGTTCCCCGACGACCCGTCCTGCGCCGGGCTCGACCGGCAGTACATGCTCGGCCCCGACCTGCTGGTGGCGCCGGTCCTCACCGAGGACGGCGAGGTGGAGTACTACGTCCCGGCCGGCCGGTGGACGCACCTGCTCAGCGGCGAGACCGTGCAGGGCCCGGGCTGGCGGCGCGAGCGGTACGGCTTCGACAGCCTCCCGCTGCTGGTCCGCCCCGGCGCGGTGCTGCCGCTCGGCGCGGCGGCCGACCGGCCCGACACCGCGTGGGCGGACGGCGTCACCCTGCGGGTGCACACCGGCGGCGGCGACGGCGAGCACACCGTCCGCGTGCCCGGCCTCGACGGCGAGGAGGCCGCCGCGTTCGTGGTACGCCGCGAGGGCGACCGGGTGCACATCACCGCGCGGGCCGCGGCCGGGCCGGTGGCGCCCTGGCAGGTGCTGCTGGCCGGCGAGTTCGCCGCGGTGCCGGCGGACCCGGCGGCGCGGTGGGAGCGGACGGGCGAGGGCACTTTGGTCAGCCTGCCCGGCGGCACCGGTGCGGTGGAGCTGGCCCCGGCGCGGTGAGGAGCCGCGGGCCCGGACCTACGGGGCGGCGGGTACGTCCGGTGGGTCCGCCGTGTGGGGTGCGTCCGGGGGGTCCGGCGCGTCCGCGAGGGTCGGGGCGGGGCTGAGGGCGGGCGCGTACAGGGCGGCGTCGAAGGCGGTCGCCGCGTCCGCCAGCGCGGGGGCGGCCGGGCCCCGGTGCGGCGTCCGGTACGGGCGCAGGTCGAGTGCCGCGGTGCCCGCGGGGCCGGGGAGCAGGCCGGGGGAGCGCTCCGCCGCGGCGCGCGCCAGATAACGGCTCAACTCCCGGTAGCGGCCCAGCGGGTAGTGCACCGCCGGGTCGTCCTCGCGCCACACCGCGCCGACCGCGCGGAAGGGGCCGTACTCCTGCCGGGCGAGGTGCTCGCCGAGGGAGCCGGGGACGCGCCGGTCCAGGTGCTCGGTCTGCTCGAAGACCAGGATCGGCCCGTACGGGTGGCGGCGGGCCACCTCCTGGAAGGTCAGGTACTGCGCGGCGTCGCGCACCGCGAGGTCGCGGTGGTCGCCGCCCGCCGCGCGGTGGGCCGCCAGCCGCCGGTGCAGGAGCGCGGCGTGCCGCACGTCCGCCGGCTCCGCGTACGGCCCCGCGGCGGCGTCGTCGCCGGGGGCGGCGCCGTACATCTCCAGGCCGTAGAAGCGGACCTGGTCGGCCGGGGCGCGCCCGGTGTTGTGCCGGCGCAGCCAGGTGAGCAGGGCGAGGTTGTCGCGCAGCGCGGCGCCGGTCCACCACGACCAGACGCCGCGCACCACGGCCGCGGCGGGCTCCGCCGGGCCCAGCCCGCGCACGTAGGCGTCCACCGGCCGGGACAGGGCGAAGTGCGTCTCCGCGGCGACGGCCCGCAGGCCGTGCCGTGCCACGAGGTGGCGGACGACGGCGTTGCGGGCCCGCAGGTACTGCGCGCGGACGTGGATGCCCTCGGCCCACCCCAGGACCCGTACGCCGTCGGCCAGTTCGTCCAGCAGACCGGTGAACGGCCCGGTCAGGACGACGCCTTCCCGTTGGCGGCGGCGCTCAGCAGCGGCAGGTAGCGGTCCAGCATCCACGGCAGGCTCAGCACCGACACCGCGCTGGTGGCGTACACCATCGCCGGGTCGGTGAGCGGGACGTACCCCTTGCGCTTGACCGCGGGCATCCGCTGGAACAGCGCGTTGGACTCCAACTGCTTCTGCACGGAGGAGCTGAGGTACCAGGAGACCAGGACGTCGGAGTCGATCGAGTCCAGCTTCTCCAGGCTGACCTGGGCGGAGAAGGACGCGGCCGTGGACGGCAGGCTCGGGGAGATGGTGAAGCCCAGCTCGTGCAGCAGCTCGACGCGGGAGTCCGTGGACAGGTAGAGGTTGTAGTTGTCGGCGGCGGTGCCCGAGCCGAACGCCACGGTCCTGCCCGCGAACTCCGGGTGGGCCGCTTTCGCGTCGCTGATCAGCTTGTCCGTCGACTTCTCCAGCGCGGCCGCCTTCGTGGACCTCCCCAGCGCCTTGCCGACCACTTCCAGCTGGTCCTGCCAGGACGTCAGCCACGGCTTGCCCGGGTAGCCGACGGTCGGCGCGAGGTGGCTGAGCTGCGCCTGCTGCTTCGCGGTGATCCCGGAGTCGACCGCGAGGATCAGGTCCGGGTGCAGTGCCGCGATCTGCTCGTAGGGCACCTCGTCGGAGACGTACTTCAGCAGGGTCGGCTTCGCGCCGCCGAGCTTGGCGGTGTCCCAGGGCAGGATGCCGGTGTTGTCGCCGGTGTCGCCGCTCATGTCCTGCATGCCGACCGGGACCACCCCGAGGGCCAGCGCCACGTCCTGGCTGCCCCAGCCGATGGTCACCACCCGCTTCGGCTGCGAGGGGATCGTCGCCTTCCCCACGGAGGAGTCGATCGTCACCGGGAACGCCGACGCGTCGGCGGACGACGTCCCGCCGGACGACGCCGCCGCGTCCGACGACGACCCCTTCGAGTCGCTGGAGCAGCCCGCCACGGCGAGCGACAACGCCACGGCAGCGGCGGGAAGAATGCGCAAGGCCCACTTTCTCATAAGGTAAACCTAACCTAAGCCTGGCGTCCGCCCGCCCCCAACCCCCCGACCACCGCGGCCTCATGCCCACCCCCCGCCGCACACCACCAGACGGCATCCCCCTCCCGCACCACCGGGTGCAGCCCGACCCCGTCAGCCGCACACACCGGCCACACCCGCCACGTCCGCTCCATCACGTCCTCCTGGAGCAGCGCGGCCACGGCCGCCACCGCCTGCGCGAAGTCGTCGCCGAGGGCCGGTGGCAAGCCGCCGTCGGCGGACAGCACCCGGCCGTCGGGCAGCGCGGCGGCGGCGGCCGGGTCGGTGTGCATGGACGCAGTGTGGCAGCGGGAGCGGTCGGTTCGAGGACGGTTGACATACGCCATGCGCATAGCAGGTATGGCGATCATGCATTGGACAGATGGTCGCGCCCGGCGGAGGGTGGGAACGTCAGTCCGCCGTCACGGAGGTCCGCTCATGAAAGCCGTCCGCTTCCACCGCTACGGGGACACCGACGTCCTCGGCGTCGAGGACGTCGCACCGCGCCCGCTCGGCCCCGAGGACGTGATGGTGCGGGTGCGCGCCGCCGGCATCAACCCGGGCGAGGCGAAGATCAGGACCGGCGCGCTGCACGACGTCTTCCCCGCGACCTTCCCCTCCGGGCAGGGCAGCGACCTGGCCGGCACCGTCACCTCGATCGGCGCCGACGTCACCGGATGGGCGCCCGGCGACGAGGTGATCGGCTGGTCCTGGGAACGCTCCAGCCACGCCGAGTACGTCGTCGTCCCGGCCGGCCAGCTCGTCCGCAAGCCCGACCCGCTGCCCTGGGCGGCGGCCGGCGCGCTCTACGTCGCGGGCTGCACCGCGCACGCGGCGGTCGAAGCCGTCGACCCGCAGGCCGGCGAGAACGTCGTGGTCAGCGGCGCCACCGGCGGCGTCGGCAGCTTCGCCGTCCAGCTCCTGCGGCTGCGCCGGGCCCGCGTCTTCGCGATCGCCTCCTCGCGGCACCGGGACTGGCTGGCCTCCCAGGGCGCCACCCTCGTCGAGTACGGCGACGGCCTCGCCGAGCGCCTGCGCGGGGCCGTCGAGAGCGACGGGGCCGGCACCGTGGACGCCTTCCTGGACTTCCACGGCGGCGACGACCCGCGGACCGCGCTGGCCCTGGGGGTGCCGCCGCACCGGATCAACACCCTCGACTACGCCGCCGCCAAGGCACTCGGCACCCGCGCGCAGGGCAGCGTCCAAGGCACCAGCACCCAGGTGCTCGGCGCGCTGGCCGAAGCCGCGGCGAGCGGCCGCATCGAGGTGCCGATCAGCCGCACCTTCCCGCTGGCCGAGGTCCGGGCGGCCTTCGCCCACCTGGAGCACGACCACCCGCTGGGCAAGGTCGTCCTGCTGCCCTGAGCGGCACCCTGGCCCTTGAGCGGCACGCCTGCCCTGAACAGCACACCGCCCCCCCGCCGGCCCGCGGCTCAGGCCGCGCCGAGCTGGTGCAGCACCGTGCGGTTGAACGCGTCCAGGTCGTCCGGACGGCGGCTGGTGATCAGGACGTTGGGGCCGGCCGTGCACACCTTGACCCGTTCGTCCACCCAGGTCGCGCCCGCGTTGCGCAGGTCGGTGCGCAGGCTCGGCCACGAGGTGAGCGTGCGGCCGCGGACCGTGTCCGCCTCGATCAGGGTCCACGGCGCGTGGCAGATCGCCGCGACCGGCTTGCCCGCGGCGAAGAACCCGCGCACCAGGTCGAGCGCCTTCGCGTCCTGGCGCAGCGCGTCCGGGTTCGCCACCCCGCCGGGCAGTACCAGCACGTCGAAGTCGTCCACCGACGCCTCCTCCACGGTGAGGTCGGCCGGGAAGGTGTCGGCCTTGTCCAGGTGGTCGAACGCCTGCACCTCACCCGCCTCGGGCGCGATCAGCGACGGCGTCACCCCCTGCTCGGCCAGCGCCTGCCAGGGGGAGGTCAGCTCCACCTGCTCGACACCTTCGGTAGCGGTCAGGAAAGCGGCACGCACGACATCACACCCTCTCGTCGCAATCGCCCGGTCCGGCGCGGTCACCCCTGCGGCTACCCACCCCGGCCGGGCGAAAACGAGCCCCGGCGGTCATCGCCCCTGCTCGGGCTGGCAGTGCGGGCAGTCGACCGTCGTACGGCCCGCGATCCGCCGCCTGCGCAGGCCGGTGCCGCAGCGCGGGCAGCGCGGGTCGCCGTCGTCCCGGCGGCCGGTCAGCCAGGAGCGGCGGCCGGGCACCCGCCCGGTGGGCACCGCCAGGCGCAGCGTGCGGCGCATCGCCGCGTACAGGGCGCGGGCCTGCTCGTCGGTGAGGGTGTTGGCGGGGCGGGCCGGGGACAGGCGGGCCCGCCAGAGGATCTCGTCGACCAGCAGGTTGCCGAGCCCCGCGAGGGCGGACTGGTCCATCAGCACCGCCTTGAGGGTCGCCCGGCGCCGGCGCAGCAGGCCGCCGAACTCCTCCCGGCCGACGGACAGCGCGTCGGGGCCCTGCCCGCGCAGCGCCCGCTCGACCTCCGCCTCGTCCGCGGCCAGCCGCAGCCCCTGGAGCTTGCGCTGGTCCTGGTAGCGCAGCCCGCGCCCGCCGCCGAGGTCGAGCCGCACCCGGTCGTACCGCTGCGGCGGGTCCCGCGGCGGGCAGCACAGCAGCCGGCCGGTCATACCGAAGTGCAGCAGCAGCGCCGGGCCGCCGTCGGTGCGGGCGATCAGCCACTTGCCGTGCCGCTGCGGCGCGCGCAGCGTGCGGCCCTCCAGGGCGCCGCGCAGCCCCCGCTCGCTCACCCCGCGCAGCACCCCGCGATCGGTGACGTGCACCTTCTCGATGCGCCGGCCCCGCCCGCACGCGTCCAGCGTCCGGCGGAACCCCTCGACGTCCGGCAGTTCGGGCATGCCCGGCTCTCCCTCCCGCCCGCGGGTGGACGTGCCGCCCTCCGGGTTGCCCGCCCGCACCGTCCGAAACGCCCGCACCTTCCGGAGCGGCCCGCACACCCGCCGAAACGGCCCGTACGTGTCGGACGCGCCGCACCGGGTACCCGCAGGCCGTCGGCGCTCGTGCTGCGGCAGGCTCCGTACGGCGGCGCCGCGAGGCTGCACACCGAGCGGAAGGACGATGCGGCATGGTGCGGTTCGGATACACGATGATGACCGAGCAGGCGGGGCCGCGGGACCTCGTCGAGCACGTGGTGGGCGCGGAACGCGCGGGCTTCGACTTCTCCGTCACCTCCGACCACTACTTCCCGTGGCTGGACACGCAAGGCCACGCGCCGTACGCCTGGAGCGTGCTCGGCGCGGCCGCGCAGGCCACCGAGCGCATCCCGCTGATGACGTACGTGACGTGCCCGACCACCCGCTACCACCCGGCCGTGGTCGCCCAGAAGGCCGCCACGGTCCAACTGCTGTCGCAGGGCCGCTTCCGGCTCGGCCTCGGCTCCGGGGAGAACCTCAACGAGCACGTGGTGGGCGGCGGCTGGCCGCCGGTCGCGAGCCGGCTGGAGAAGTTCGAGGAAGCCGTGGGGATCATCCGGGCCCTGCTGGACGGGGCCGAACTCGACCACCGCGGGCGGTACTTCGACGTACGCGGCGCCCGGCTGTGGGACCGGCCGGACACCCCGCCGCCGATCGGGATGGCCGTCTCCGGCCCGCGGTCGTGCGCGCTGGCCGGGCAGCTCGCCGACCTGGCCATCGCCACCGAACCCGACCGCGGCCTGCTGGAGGCGTTCGACCGCGGCGGCGGCGCGGGCAAGCCGCGCGTCGGCCAGCTCCCGGTCTGCTACGACCCCGACCGCGACAAGGCGGTCGCCCGGGCCCACGACCAGTTCCGGTGGTTCGGCAACGGGTGGAAGGTCAACGCGGAACTGCCCGGCACCGCGGGGTTCGCCGGCGCCACCCAGTTCGTCCGGCCCGAGGACGTGGCCGCGTCCATCCCGTGCGGCGACGACGTCGGCGCGTTCGTGGACGCGGTGCGCCCTTACGCCAAGGCGGGCTTCGACGAGATCGCCCTCATCCAGATCGGCGGCGACCACCAACGACCCTTCCTGGACTGGGCCGAGCAGACCCTGCTGCCCGCCCTGCGCACCGCCCTGTGAGTCCCGCGCCCGCCCGGCGTGCCGCGAGAACGGGGGCATGGACGGTGACCGGCTCCAAGCCATCCGCGTGCCCGTGCCCGACGAGGCGCTGCGGGACCCGCGCGCCCGGCTGCGCGCGACCCGCCGGCCGGCGGCGGCACCCGGGTGCCCCTGGGAGCAGGGCACCGACCTGGACCACCTGCGGGCACTGACCGGTCACTGGGCGGACAGGTTCGCGTGCGTCCCCGAGGGCGCACTCCAGCGCGCCTGGTACGAACGGCTGAACCGCTCCACGCGTTTCGCCCAGTGGCGCGTGGCCCCCGCGGCGGCCACTTCGCCGCCCTGGAGCACCCCGACACGCCGGCTGCCGGCATCCGCGACCACTTCACCGGACGGGACCGGGCCCAAGGCCCGCCGGGCGTTCAGCCGCGGCCCCCCGCGACCGCGCGGACGGCACGCCGGCCGCCACCGTCACCAGCGCCTTGACGGCGCTCCGCGGCGCCCGGGCCGAGGGCCGCTGACCGCGACGCCGACCGCGAGGCGCTGCCGCGACGCCGACCGTGAGCCACAGGTCCCCGCAGGTCCCCGCCGGTCGGCCGCCGTATCCGCGCCCCGCGGCGCGGCCCCCGTGACCTGGGAGCGGGCAAGTGCTCTTTCCCGCACGTGCATTGACGCCCCATCCGGCCCAGTTGTACCGTCGCCGCAATTGCAACGATGCAAAGAGTCCGGACCACGGACGCGAGAGGACTCCCCATGGAATGGCGACGGTGGCACCGGACGGGACCGCCCCGACTGATCATGCTCCTGACCGCGGTGATCCTGGCGGCGACCGCCGCCGTGGCCACCGCGCCGAGCGCCTCGGCCAACGCGGCCGGCGGAAGTATGTACACCCGCGCCTCGACGAACGAGTTTCTGGCCTACTCGCGGGTCATCCGGCTCGCGCACAGCGGCAGCGCGGACGGCACGCTCATCGGCTCCTTCGAGCACGCGAACCTGGACGGCAGCGCGTCCGGCTTCGTGATCCGCAGCTCCGCCGACGACGGCGCCGACTGGCAGACGCTCAGCACCGTCAGCGACCCGCTGACCGGCGCGGGCCACCCCTCGGACCAGTTCTGGCAGCCGTTCCTGTACGAACTGCCGCAGCAGATGGGCGCCTACCCGGCCGGCACCCTGCTGCTGGTCGGCAACATCGCGCCCAGCAGCCAGGCCGAGACCGACTTCGTGCTGTGGCGCAGCACCGACCACGGCGCCAGCTGGACGTACCAGGACATCGTGCAGAAAGGCGGCGGCGGCTCCGGCGCGCCCCACGGCGGCTCCGGCATCTGGGAGCCGTTCCTGACCACCGACGGCGCCGGCCGGCTGGCGATGTACTTCTCCGACGAGCGCCCGGAGCCGGCGCACGCGCAGATCATCGCGCACATGGTCTCCGACGACGGCGGCGTGACCTGGAGCGCCAACCCGGACGGGTCGACGAACTTCGCGCCGGGCCTGGTCGCCGACGTCGAGAGCACCTCCGACACCGACCGGCCCGGGATGCCGACCGTCGCCACCCTCCCGGACGGCCGCATGGTGATGGCGTACGAGATCTGCGGCGACGGGCGCAACTGCGAGGCGCACACCAAGACGTCCACCGACGGCGGCACCACGTGGGGGAGCGGGCCCTCCGACCTGGGGACCGAGGCCGTCACCTCCGACGGCCGCTACCTCGGCAGCAGCCCCTACATCGTCTGGAGCCCGCAGGGCGGACCCGACGGGCAGCTGATGCTGGCCGGCATGCGCACCCGCTTCACCGGATCGAACGACTTCACGCCGGAGGACCGGCAGGCGGTGTTCGTCAAGGACCCCGACTCCACCGGCTCCTGGTCCTGGACCCCGGCCCCGTTCGAGCCCGTCGCCACCGACGACTCCAGCTGCAAGACCAACTACAGCCCCGACCTGCTGCTCGGCACCACCGGCGCCACCGTCCGCCTGACCACGCCCACCGTCGGCGGCGCGACGGGCTGCGAGGAGGGCACGGCCGAGGGCAACGCCGGAGTGCTGCCCTACACCGGCGACTTCGCCAACGGCACGTCGGGCTGGATCGGCTACGGCGGCTGCTGGACCACCTCCGGCGGCGTGCTGTCGGAGACCTGCGGCGGCGACGGCGGCGACAAGTCCATCGCGGGCTCCACCGGCTGGAGCGACTACCGCCTGGCGGGCGACGTGCGGATCGACAGCGGGACGCAGGCGGGCTTCCTCGTCCGCGCCTCGAACCCGGCCGCGGGCACCGACGCGCTGAACGGCTACTACGTGGGCGTCTCCGCGTCGAGCCTCTTCCTCGGCCGGCAGAACGGCGGGTGGACCGCACTGGCCGACACCCCCATCTCCGGCGGCCTTGCCAACGGCACCTGGTACCACGTCGAGGTGCAGGTGAGCGGCTGCACGCTGGAGGTGACCGGCACACCCGCCGCCGGCGGGCCGACCGCGAGCTTCAGCTACCAGGACACCGGCTGCGCCTTCACGCAGGGCGCGATCGGCGTGCGCGACCAGTCCAGCACGGCGAGCTGGCGGAACATCACCGTCAGCAGCGCGAGCTGACCGCCTCCCGCCCCGGGCCGCCGCGCCCGGGGCGGGCGCCGGTCGGCGGGCAGGTCGGCCGAACGGCCGGCTGAAGAACCGGTCGGCGCCGGTCAGCCCGGCGGCAGGTCCGCGGCGGTCAGGGCCGCGTCGACGCGGGCGCGGATCTCGACGCCGGTCACCGGACAGCTCAGCGGGTGGTCCGACGGGCAGTCCATCATGTGCCGCAGCAGGGCGGCGGCCCGGGTGAGGCGTTCGATCCGCTCCTGCATCGCGCCGTACTCGGCGGCGATGAGCGCGTGCCGCTCGGGCGCGTGCGCGCTGGACATCACGGCAGCGGTGTCGGCCAGCGACATCATGCCGTCGTCGTGCCACTGCTGCGCGTACGCCAGGCGCTCCAGGGCCGCCCGGTCGTAGTGGCGCACCCGGCCGCGCCGGGCCGCGGGACGGATCAGTCCGCACTCCTCGTAGTAGCGCAGTGTCGGCACCGAGACCCCGAAGGCGCGGGCGACCTCGCTGATCGAGTACAGCCGACGCGGCATGCGCACCTCCCGGGACGACGTCACTTGCGCTCAAGTCCGCTTGAGCGCGCAGGGTGGTCACCAGCGTAACCGAACCACCCGAGCGCCTGGAGGCTCCTGCCGTGTCCGCGTCCCCGCCGCCCGCCGCGACCACCGGCTCCGCCGCGGCCACCGGTGCCGCCGCCGAAGACGCCACCGCCGCCGCGCCGCGCGGGCGCACCGCGCCGCCGTCCGCCAAGGGCGCGGGCGCGCTGCTCGTCGTCGGCTTCGTGCTGATGAGCCTGAACACCCGTGTCGCGTTCGGGCAGGTCGGGCCGCTCGCCCCGGTCGCGGGCTTCAGCCAGGCCACGGTCTCCCTGCTGGGACTGCTGCCGCCGCTGTGCATGGGCGCGTTCGCGCCGCTCGCGGGCGCGGTGCGGCGGCGGCTCGGCGAGGAGCGCGGCCTGTGGTGGGCCGCGCTGGTGGTGGTGGCCGGCGCGGTGCTGCGGATGTGCGGCATGGGCGGGCTGTTCGCCGGCACCGTCGTGGTCAGCGCGGCCACCGCCGTCGTCAATGTGCTCATCCCGGTCCTGGTGCGCACCCGCTTCCCGCGGGAGCGCGTCGGCACGATGATGGGCGTCTACGCCCTGGCGATGGGCACCGGTTCGGCGCTGGTCGCGGCCCTGGTGGTGCCCGTCGCCCGCGCGACCGGCAGTTGGCAGCCCGCGATCGGCCTGGCGGTGGTGCCCGCGGTGCTGGCCGCCGCCGGGATGACCGCGCCGGCGCGCGACCGCCCCCGCCCGGCACGGCCCGCCACCCCCGCCGTCACCGGCACCCGGCACAGCGAACGGCCGCACGTGGCGCGTACCGCGGTCGCCTGGAGCCTGACCGCCTTCTTCGGCGTCCAGACCCTCGCCTTCTACACCACGCTCGCCTGGCTGCCCTCGATCCTGGTCCGGTCCGGCGTCGCCAGCGGCGCCGCGGGCTCCGGCCAGGCACTGCTGATCTGCGGTGTCGCCGTCGGCGGGTTCGTCGCGCCGGTGCTGGCGGCCAAACGAGCCGACCAGCGCCCGCACATCCTCGGCACCGCCCTGGCCTGCGCCGCCGGCTTCACCGGGCTGCTGCTCGCCCCCGCCGGCAGCTGGACGGTGTGGGTGGCGGTCCTCGGGATGGGGCTCGGCGCCGGGCAGGCGCTCCCCGGCGTGCTCTACTCCCACCGCGGGACCGACCGCGACCACGTCACGGCCCTGTCCACCATGGCCCAGACCTGCGGCTTCCTGCTCGCCGCCACCGGCCCGGTGCTCGCGGCCGTCCTGCACGGCGCCACCGGCGGCTGGACCGCGCCGCTGACCGCGCTCGTCGTCCTGCTGTGCGGGTGCGCGGTGGCCGGGATGCGCGCGGGCCACGACCCAGTACGGCCCGGCCTCGTACGGCGCTGAACGGACGCCCCCGGCCCGGGTCAGGTCTGCTGCATCGGTTCGTACGCCTCCGCGGCCACCCCGAAGGTCCAGGCGACGCCCTCCCGGGCGGTGCGGGTCGAGGGCGGCACCCGCAGCCAGTACGTGCGGTGGGTGCCGTCCGGCTCCGGGGTGGAGTTGACCACCTCCACCATCACCACCGGCTCGTCGCCGGTGAGGTCGATCCGCCACAGCACGCCCGTCTCGTCGCGGTGCACCGGGCGGGCGCCGGACTCGGCGAGGTACCGGTCGTAGCCGTAGTACTCCAGCATCACCCGCCGCAGTTCGGCGTTCTCCTCCGCGCGGATGCGGTCCGGCGTCAGGGCGCCCAACTCCGCCAGGAACGAGGCGGGCACCGGCATGCCGCGCCACGCGTGGAGGGCGAACCCGTCGGGGTAGGCGAGCGCGGGGCCCGCGCCGTGGTCCAGGCGCCCGGCCTCGTCGCGGTGCAGCGCGACCGGGCGCTCGCTCACCACCGCGACCCGCGCGAACGGCCACCACCAGCCGGCGTGGCGGCACACCTGGGCGAGCCCGTCCAGCGGGGGCAGGTCCGCCGGGAAGGCCGCCAGCCACGGGGCGTCGTGCTGGCCGAGCACCGCGTCGAGCATCAGCAGCCGGACCTCGGTCGCCACCCGTTCGTACGCCGCCCGCTCCTCCCGCGGAAGCCCCGCGGCGCCCCCGGTCGCCCCGCCGGGCGCGGTCGGGGCGACCCCGGTGACGTCCTCGACGACGCCTTCCCGGACGCGGTCGACCAGCGCCTGCGTCGCCGCCCACAGCCGCCCGCCGCTCGCACCCCAGTGCGCCGACCAGCCCGCCGCGCCCAACTCGGTGTGCAGCCGGGCGCGTTCGGCCGCCCACGGGGCCGTACGGATCTGCTCGCGCAGGCTGGGACCGGCGTCCGGCAGGGCGCGCAGCACATCGACGGCCTCGCGCGGCGAGCCGACCCAGCGGATCTCCCGCGGCTGCGGCAGCCCGGCCCGTGTGTAGGCGAGCCGTATCCCGCGCTCGGCGGCCGCCCGGTCGGCCGGGCCGGTCGCCGAGGCGTACTCCCGCCAGACCCGCACCGGGTCGCCCGGCGCGCCCTCGCCCGCCGCGCCGCCCACCGGGGCCACCGGGGCCACTTGCCCCACCACGCCCGCCGGGTCCGTCGCCGTCCCCACCGCGTCCACCATGCTCATCGCGTTCCCGTCCATCCCCTGCTCTGCCCTGATCCCGATGCCTGCTGCCTGATGCCGATACCTGATCCGACGCCAGGTCCGATGTCTGACGCCGTGCGACGCGCGTGCCCGCGCCCCGCTCAGTCCGCGACGATCCGCACCGACCCCGGTACGTACTCGCGCTGACGGATCACCCGGAACCAGCCGCGCGGCAGCGTGATCGTCGCGTGCTCCTCGTGCACCACCCGGCCGCCCTGCGGCAGATGGAGCAGGAACGGCCCGAACGGACCCGGCTCCCGGACCAGTTCGCCCGGCCCGACCACCGCGTGGGCGTGACCGGTGACCTCGCCCAGCGCCAGTACCAGCCGGCCGCGCGTGTCCCGCGGCTCCCGGTCGGCCGCGCCCACGTGGGCGGGCAGCGCCTCCGCCGCCACGGGCACCATCAGCACGTCTCCCTGCCGGTACACGGCACACCTCCTCCCCAAGGCGGCGCACCGCGCGCCGGCCATCTGTCCTCGACCCTAGGGCCGGGCACTGACAACGGCCGGCGGCAACGGCCGGCGGCGGTTGACGGCAAGACAGCCGCCAACCGCCCGCGGCGCCGCGCCCGTTCGCCCGCCCGGCACCCGCCGGACCCACCCCTGCACGGCTGTTGTCAGACCCGGTTGGTACAACTGCGGGCACCAGGCACCACCCGGATCTTCCGCACAGGAGCAGGCGCATGACCATCGGCGACCACCTCGACGAGCTGCACGGGCTGCCCGCCTTCGACTTCCCGGGCCCCGACGCGCCCGTGGCCGGCCTCCCGGGCCCCGACACGGTCGCCTGGCGCGTCCGCGGCGAGGTGTACGACTCCGACGAGGACTGGCACGGCGCCTTCGCCCGCTTCTGCGGCGCCGTCGACACCACCCGGGTCAAGGCGCTGATCGTGGGCGCCTGGGAGGAGGCGTACGACAGCTCGTCCGACCCCGTCGTGGAGGCGCTGGCCGGCGCCCGCGACCGCTTCCCCGCCCTGCGCGCGGTGTTCATCGGCGACATGGTGATGGAGGAGTGCGAGATCTCCTGGATACACCAGGGCGACGTCACCCCGGTGCTGGCCGCCTACCCCGAGCTGCTGGAGCTGGGCGTGCGCGGC
The DNA here is from genome assembly GCF_037034245.1 of Streptomyces sp. CA2R106. Classification (NCBI taxonomy): domain Bacteria; kingdom Bacillati; phylum Actinomycetota; class Actinomycetes; order Kitasatosporales; family Streptomycetaceae; genus Streptomyces; species Streptomyces sp. CA2R106. The sequence goes on along the minus strand of NZ_JBAGKC010000003.1, from coordinate 362,375 downwards.
GGCACGGAACTGGAGTTCCCCGCCGTCGAGCACGCCGCCCTGCGCCGGCTGGTGATGGAGACCGGCGGGCTGCCCGCCCAGGTGGTGCGCGGCGTCGGCGCCAGCGACCTGCCGGCGCTGGAGCACCTGGACCTGTGGCTCGGCACCCCCGACTACGGCGGCGACAGCGAGGTGTCCGACTTGGAGGGCATCCTGTCCGGCGTCCGCTTCCCGAAGCTGCGCCACCTCGCCCTGCGCAACAGCGAGATGCAGGACGCGGTCGCGGCGGCGGTCGCCGCGGCGCCGGTCGTGGCCCGACTGGAGGTGCTGGACCTGTCCATGGGCGTCCTGACCGACGAGGGCGCCGGCGCGCTGCTGGCCGGCCAGCCGCTGACCCACCTCACCACGCTCGACCTGCACCACAACTACCTGAGCGACCCGATGCGGGAGCGGCTGACCGACACCCTGCGCCCGTCCGGCGTCGAGGTGGACGTCGACGCCGACGACGCCGACGAGGACCGCGAGAGCGACGGCACCGTCTGGCGCTACGTCTCCGTGGGCGAGTGATGGCCTCCCCGGCGAGCAGGGCCGCACCGCGCCTCGCGGTCGTCGGCAACCCGGAGAACCGGCGCGTCACGCTCTTCGCGGACGCCGTCCGGGCCGCCGGGCTGCCCGCCCCGCGCGTCGTCGCCTGGCGCGACGTCCTGCGCGACGGCGGCGCCGACTTCGACCCGCGCGAGGTCGTACGTCTCGACTCGCCGGGGGAGGACGCCGAGGTCGACCGGCGGCTGCGCGGCGCGGGCCACGCCGCCACGCGGGTGGACGGCTCCGCCCGCTGGTACACCGGTTTCCTGGCCGCCGTCGCCGGGCTGCGCGGCGGACGGCGGCTGGACGACCCGGCCGACCTCGCCGTGCTGTTCGACAAGCGGCGCTGCCACGCGGTGCTGCGCGCCGCCGGGATACCGGTCCCGGACTCGCCGACCTCCGGGCCCGGCGCGGCCCCGGTCCGCGGCTGGGACGACATCCGCACGGCCGTCCGCGAGCACCGCATGCCGCGGCTGTTCGTCAAACCCGCACACGGCTCCTCCGCGTCCGGGGTGCTGGCCGTGGAGACCGCGGGCGGCGGGCGGATACGGGCCACCACCTCAGTGGAGCGCGGCGCGGACGGCCATCTGCACAACTCCCTGAAGGTGCGCCGGTACGAGGAGGAGACCGACATCGCCGCGATCGTCGACGCGCTCGCCCCCGACGGCCTGCACCTGGAGCGCTGGCTGCCCAAGGCGTCCCAGTCCGGGCGCGCCGCGGACCTGCGTGTCGTCGTGGTCGGCGGCCGCGCCACCCACGCGGTGGTGCGCACCAGCCGGTCCCCGCTGACCAACCTCCACCTCGGCGGGCGGCGCGGCGACCTCGCCGCCGCCCGCGCCGCGGTGGAGGCGTCCGGCGCGAGCTGGGGCGACTTCCTCGACGTGTGCGAGCGCGCCGCCGCCTGCTTCCCGCGCACCCTGTGCGTCGGCGTCGACCTGCTCCCCGCGGTCGGCTGGCGCCGCTCCTTCGTCGGCGAGGTGAACGCCTTCGGCGACCTCCTCCCGGGCCTGCCGGGCCTGTCCGGCGGTCCCGCCGAGGGCCTGACCACCTACGCCGCCCAGGTCAGGGCGCTGCTGGAGGAGCCGCCCGGCCCACCGACCTCAGCCGACCCCGACGACCCGGCCGCGCCGAGCACTCGGCACCTCCTGCCCACGCGGCCCACCCCACCCATCCTGCCCGCCCCGCCCGCCCCGCCCGCCCCGCACGACGAAGGACGCCTGGATGCCCGCCGCCCCGCCGGCCGCTGAGCCGGACATGACCGAGGTCGTCGGCAGCCACGACCTCCTGCTGGTCACCCTGGACACCCTGCGCCACGACGTCGCCGCGGAGCTGGCCGCGCGCGGCCGCATCCCGCACCTGGCCCGGCACCTTCCCGGCGGGCGGTGGGAGGAGCGGCACGCGCCCGGGAGCTTCACCTACGCCTCGCACCAGGCGATCTTCGCCGGCTTCCTGCCCACCCCGGCCGCCCCGGGCCCGCACGCCCGGCTGTTCGCCGCGCGCTTCGCCGGGAGCGAGACCACCGCGCCCGGCACCTTCGTCTACGACACGCCGGACCTCGTCTCCGGGCTCGCCGCCGCCGGCTACCACACCGCCTGCGTGGGCGGGGTCGGCTTCTTCAACCGGCGCGGCCCGCTCGGCTCGGTGCTGCCCGGGCTCTTCCACGAGGCCCACTGGACCGAGGAGTTCGGCGTCACCTCGCCCACCTCGTTCGAACACCAGGTCGCCTGCGCCGAGGACGTCGTGCGCGCCCTGCCGCCCGAGCGCAGGCTGTTCCTCTTCGTCAACGTCTCCGCGCTGCACCAGCCGAACTGGTTCCACCTGCCCGGCGCCGGGCGCGACGCCGGGGACAGCCGCGCCACCCACGCCGCCGCGCTGGAGTACGTCGACCGGCACATCGGGCGGCTCTTCGCCGCCGCGAGCAGCCGGCGCCGCTGCTTCGCGATCGTCTGCTCCGACCACGGCACCGCCTACGGCGACGACGGCTACACCGGCCACCGCCTGGGCCACCCCTCGGTGTGGACCGTGCCGTACGCCCACTTCTTCCTCGACCCCCAGCACCCGTGAGTTGAAAGGTAGGGCCGCCCGATGACCGTCGCCCCACCCCCCGCCGCCGTCACCCCCGACGCCCTCGACGCCCTCGACGGCGGGCCCTACCAGAGCTACGTCTACGCCTATCCGCACAAGACCGCCTACCGGCCGCTGTCCGACCGGCCCGCGCTTCGCGACCTGTGGACGGGCGAACCGCAGCACAGCCTCTCGCTCTACCTGCACATCCCCTTCTGCGAGGTCCGCTGCGGCTTCTGCAACCTCTTCACCCGGGTCGGCGCCCCCGACGGCCTGACCGGCGCCTACCTCGACGCCCTGGAGCGGCAGGCGGGCGCGGTGCGCGCCGCCCTGGAGGACGGGGCCCGCTTCGCCACCGCCGCGTTCGGCGGCGGCACCCCCACCTTCCTGACCGCCGCCGAGCTGACCCGGCTGTGCGACATCGCCGAGCAGCACATGGGCGCCGACCTGCGGGCCGTACCGCTGTCCGTCGAGGCGTCCCCGGCCACCGCCACCGCCGACCGGCTGCGGGTGCTCGCCGAGCGCGGCACCACCCGGCTCAGCCTCGGCGTGCAGAGCTTCGTCGGCACCGAGGCGCGCGCCGCCGTCCGCCCCCAGCGCCGCGCCGACGTCGAGGCCGCCCTCGGCCGGGTCCGGGACGCGGCCATCCCCGTGCTGAACATCGACCTCATCTACGGCATCGACGGCCAGACCGACCGCAGTTGGCGCGAATCCCTGGACGCGGCCCTGGCCTGGCACCCCGAGGAGCTCTACCTCTACCCGCTCTACGTCCGCCCGCTGACGGGCCTGCACCGCCGCGGCACGCAGGACGCGCAGGACCCCGATCCGGCCTGGGACGAGCAGCGGCTGCGCCTGTACCGCGCCGGCCGCGACCACCTGCTCGCCCACGGCTACACGCAGCAGTCCATGCGGATGTTCCGCCGCGCCGACGCCCCGCCCCAGGGCGCCGACGACTACGCCTGCCAGACCGACGGCATGATCGGCCTGGGCTGCGGCGCCCGCTCCTACACCTCCGGCCTGCACTACTCCTTCGACTACGCGGTGGGCATGCACCAGATCCGCGGCATCATCGACGACTTCGCGGCCCGCCCCGCGGCCGACTTCGCCCGCGCCGAGACCGGCCGCCGGATCGACACCGGCGAGGCCCGCCGGCGCCACCTGCTCCAGTCGCTGCTCCAGGCCGCCGGGCTCGAACACGCCGGCTACCGGGCCCGGTTCGGCGCCGCGCCCGCCGACCACTTCGGCGCCGTGCTCGACCGCCTCGCCGACCGCGGCTGGCTCGCCGACGACGGCACCACCCTGCGGCTGACCCCCGAGGGCCTGGCCCACTCCGACGCGATCGGCCCGGCCCTGTTCTCCCCGGCGGTGCGCGCCGCGATGGCCGCCTACGAGCGGAAGTGAGCACCCGGTGGACCTGACCCTGCTCTACCGCGGACCGCTCGCCTCCTGCGACTACGACTGCCCGTACTGCCCGTTCGCCAAGCGCCGCGACACCGGGGAGCAACTGCGCGCCGACCGGGCCGCGCTCGAGCGCTTCACCGACTGGGCGCGGCAGCAGGGCAGCGACGACCGGCTGTCGATCCTCTTCACCCCCTGGGGCGAGGGCCTGGTCCGCTCCTGGTACCGGCGCGCCCTGACCGAACTGTCCCGGCTGCCGCACGTCCGGCGCGTCGCGATCCAGACCAACCTGAGCTGCCGCACCGACTGGCTGGAGGCGGCGGACCTGGACACCGTCGCCCTGTGGTGCACCTACCACCCCGGGCAGACGCCCTACGACCGCTTCCTGGGCAAGTGCCGCGACCTGGCCGGGCGCGGTGTGCGCTTCAGCGTCGGCGTGGTCGGGCAGCCCGAACACCTCGACGCGGCCCGGCGGTTGCGCGCCGACCTGCCCGGCCACGTCTACCTGTGGGTCAATGCCGCCGAGGGCCGCGCGTACACCGACGAGGAGGCCGGCACCTGGACCGGCATCGACCCCCTCTTCCCGTACAGCAGGCACCCGCACGCCAGCGCCGGACTGCCCTGCCGCACGGGTGAGTCGGTGGTCTCCGTCGACGGCGCGGGCACCGTACGCCGCTGCCACTTCGTGCCCGCCCCGCTCGGCAACCTCTACGACGGCAGCTTCCGGGCCGCCCTGCGCCCGCGCCCCTGTCCGCTGACCGCGTGCGACTGCCACATCGGCTACGTCCACCTCAACACCCTCCCGCTGTACGACGTGTTCGCGGGCGGTGTCCTGGAACGCATCCCGGCCGCCGTCCCGGCAACGGCGCCGGGGGCGGGGCCGCGGCTCAGCCTGGTGTGATGATCAGCTTGCCGCGTGCGTTCGCGCCGCCCTGCTCCAGTTCGGTGAGCGCCGGGACCGCCTGGGACAGCGGGACGGTCCGGGCGATCGGCTGCCGCAGGGTGCCTTCGCCGGCCGCCCGGGCGACCGTTTCGATGTCCTCGGTGACCGGCCGGGCGATCACGACGTGGAGCGGACCGGGCAGGACGCTCCGGGCGAGGTTCGCCGGGGTGGGCAGCACACTGACGATCCGGCCGCCGGGCTTGAGCAGCGCCCGGGCGGACTTCAGCGGCAGGGGGCCGGCGGCGACGAGCACGATGTCGAACCGCCGCGCGAGCGGGGCCGGGTCGAAGTCGAAGCCGACGACGGGCTCGACGCCGAGGGCGCGGGCCTCGTCGGCGGCGCTGTCGCGGCAGCTGCCCGCGACCGTGGCCTGGCGGGCGAGGGCGATCTGCACCGCGGAGCGGCCGACGCCGCCGAGGCAGCTGTGCACGAACACGGCGTGGCCCGCCCGCAGCCTGCCCTTGGATACCAGGGCCTGAAGGGCGGTGATGCCGACGGTCGGGACCGCGGCGGCGTCCTCGAACGACAGTGCCGCGGGCTTGTGCACCACGTCCCGCTCCCGCGCCACGACCACGTCGGCGAACGCGCCCGCGGCCTTGATGGGCGTCCCGCCGAGCACCTCGTCGCCCACCCGCAGCCGGGTGACGCCGTCGCCGACCGCCTCCACGACGCCCGCGAAGTCGTAGCCCATGGCGCGGGGGAAGCGCCGGCCGGTCACCTGCTTCATCCGGCCCTCGCGGATGCCGAAGTCCATCGGGTTGGCCGCGGCGGCGCGGACACGGACGAGGATCTCGCCGCTGCCGGGCCGCGCGGGCTCGAAGTCCTCCAGCCGCATGACCTCGGGCCCGCCGTACTGGTGGTACTGGATGCGTTTCATGGTTCGCCGTTCCTCCGCCGGTGCTGCACCGAGAGTGATGGGACTTGGTTCCATCACCTACGGTACACGAGTGATGGGACCGAGTCCCGTAGACTGGGCCCATGGCCCGCTGGGAACCGAATGCCGCCGAACGGCTCGCGCACGCCGCACTGGAGCTGTTCGACGAGCGGGGATACGACCACACCACCGTGATCGACATCGCGCAGCGCGCGGGGCTGGGGAAGAGCACCTTCTTCCGGCACTTCCAGGACAAGCGGGAAGTGCTCTTCGGCGGCGGCTCGATCGATGTGGTGCTGGTGGCGGCGATCGCCGCGGCGCCGGAGAGCGCGGCGCCGCTGGACGCGGTCGGCCACGCGCTGGACGCGGTCGGCCGGGAGGTCTTCACCCCCGAGCGCCGGGCGTTCGTCGCCCGCCGGCAGGCGGTGATCGACGCCCACCCCGAACTGCGGGAGCGCGAGGCGCTGAAGAACCTCGCCCTCGTGGCGTCGGTGGCCGACGCGCTCAGGCGGCGCGGGGTGCCCGACACGACCGCGCGGGTGGCCGCGGAACTCGGCGCGCTCGCCTCCGCGATGGCCTTCGACCGCTGGAGCCGCACGTCGGACGGCGACGACTTCGACACGCTCGCCCGGCAGGCGTTCGAGGAGGTGCGGGCGGCCGCGTCCGGCTGCTGAAAGGGTTGGTCGGGCGGTAGCCGCGGCGGTTCCGGCGGGGGTCGGGCGGGCGGCGCGCGCGGGCGGGTGGCCGGGCGGGCGGGTGGCCGGGCGGCGCGCGCCCGGCGGGTCACCAGGCGGGCAGGCTCGCGGAGTTGGCGGCGGGCTCGGCGCCCGCCTCGGTGAAGGCGTGCAGCGCCCCCAGCAGTTCGCGGCGCCGCACGGCGGGCATCGCGTCCACGATCCGGGCGATCTCCTTGCGGCGGCGCTCGGTCGCCTCCGTGACGGTACGGCGCCCGGCGGCGGTCAGGGAGATCAGCGTGGTGCGGCGGTCGGTGGGCACCGTGCCCCGTTCGACCATGTCCACGGCGACCAGCCGGTCGATCATCCGCATCGCGGTGGACGGCTGGACGTCCAACTCCGCGGCCAGCGCGGACAGGCTGAGCGGTCCGCGGCTGTGCAGGGCCACGAGCATCCGGAACTGCGGCAGCGTCAAGGACTCCTCGACCGACGCGAGCGAGCGGGCGGAAACGGCGACCAGGAGCCGCGAGGCGGTCAGCAGCGCGCTGACCATGGCCTCGGCGTCGTTGTCCGGCACGGACGGGGAAGCGACCATGGACACCTTTCTACATCCCCGGCCGTGTCCCCGGCAGGCACCGGCCCCCCTCGGCCGGCGGAGAAGGCGGGGCACGGGCCGTGGGCGCCTGCCGCGGGCGGGCCGCCGGTGGAAGACTCGGCCCATGCACCCTGCGGCCCGGCTCCTCGCGATCACCCTTGACTGCCCCGATCCGATCCGGCTGGCCCGGTTCTACCAGGGTTTCCTCGGCGGGCAGGTGGCGGCGACCGAGGCGCACGACTTCGCCGCGCTCACCGGCACGGGCGGCGCCCGGCTCGACTTCCAGCGGACCGCGAACCCGGCCGCGCCCGCCTGGCCGGACCCCGCCGCCGCGCGCCGCCAGCATCTCGACTTCGCGGTGGCCGACATGGCGGCCGCGGAACAGCGCCTTCGGGAGTTGGGCGCGGAGGTGTCCGAGCACCAGCCGGGCGGCGACCGGTTCAAGGTCTTCGTGGACCCGGCCGGGCACCTGCTCTGCATCGTTCCGCGCGCCACCGCGGACCTGCCGGCGGAACTGCTCGCCCCGGTGGCCGGCTGACCGCCGACGGTCGTGCTCCGGAGCCGGCGCGCGGCTTCTGCGGCGGGTCCTGGACGCCGTACGGGGCGTCCCGTCTCAGCCGGCGGCCGCGGCGGCGCTCCGCGACGGTCCGCGCAGCGCGTGCAGGACGGCCTGGTGGGTGATCCAGCCGGTCAGGTGCGCCCGGTCGTCGTCGAGCACCGGCAGCCCGGCGCCTTCGGAGCTGACCAGGGCGTCCAGGGCGGTGGACAGGTCGGTGGCGGCGGTGACGGGCGCCGGCAGGTGGGTGATGGACCGCACGGTCGCGTCCGCGTGGGCGCCGTCGGCAAGGGTCTCGGCGGCGGTACGGGCGGTGGCGGTGCCGAGGTAGGCGCCGTCGGCGGTCACCGGCAGGACGCCGTGCGGGGAGCGGGCCAGCGCCTCGGCGGCGCCGGCGAGCGGGGTGGCGCCGTCCAGGGGCGGGGGGACCGCTTCCATCACGGCGCCCACGGTGATCCCGGCCAGCACGGCGCCGCCCGGGGCCTGGTCGAGGTCGATGCCGCGGCGGCGCAGCTTGAGGGTGTAGATGGTGTCGGCGGACAGGGCGCGGCTGGTCAGGGTGGCGAGCACGATCGCGGTCATGAGCGGCAGGATGATCGTGTACTCGCCGGTGAGTTCGAACATGATGACCACCGCGGTGATCGGGGCGCGGGCCGCGCCGGCGAAGGCGGCGCCCATGCCGATCAGGCCGTAGGCGCCGACCGGTCCGGCGCCGCCGGGCAGCAGGTGGTGGGCGGCGGCACCGTAGGCGGCGCCGAGCATGGCGCCCATGAACAGCGAGGGCGCGAAGACCCCGCCGCTGCCGCCGATGCCGATGGTCAGGCTGGTGGCGAGCATCTTGCCCAGCAGCAGGACGACCAGGAACCCGATCGCGTACTTCCCGCCGACGGCCCGCTCCAGGACGGGGTAACCGACGCCGTACATCTCGGGCAGGAGCAGCAGGAGGCCGCCGAGCAGGAGGCCGCCGACCGCGGGGCGGGCCCACTCCGGGCCGCGCCAGGCCCAGTCGCAGGCGTCCTCCACCCGGTACAGGACCCGGGTGAAGGCGACGCCGACGGCGCCGGCCAGTACGCCGAGCAGGGCGAAGAGCAGGTACTGCGAGAGGTGGGTCACGGTGAAGGCGGGCAGGTGCAGGAACGGCTCGTCGCCGAACGCGGCGCGGCCGATGACGCTCGCGGTGACCGAGGCCAGGACGACCATGCCGAACGACTCGGCGGTGAAGTCCCGCAGGATCAGCTCCATCGCGAAGAACACCCCGGCCAGCGGTGCGTTGAAGGTGGCCGCGATGCCGCCGGCCGCGCCGCAGGCGACCAGCACCCGCATCCGGTCCTCGGCGACCCGCACCGCGCGGCCGAGCGTGGAGCCCAGCGCGGAGCCGATCTGCACGATCGGGCCCTCGCGGCCGACCGAGCCGCCGCCGCCCATGCACAGCGCGGACGCCAGCGACTTCACCACGGCGACCTGCGGCGCGATCCGCCCGCCGCGGCGCGCGACGGCGTACATCACCTCGGGGACGCCGTGGCCGCGGGCCTCGCGGGCGAAGCGCTGCACCAGCGGGCCGTAGACCAGGCCGGCCAGCACCGGGGCGAGCAGCACGAACCAGTGCCCGAGCCAGGGCACGTGCGGATTGGCGGCGCGGCCGGCGGCGGAGTAGTCCGTGTGGCCGGACAGCGCGCGGGTGAAGGTCCCGATCAGCCAGCGGAACGCGATCGCGCCCGCGCCCGCCCCGCACCCGACCGCCAGGGCCAGCACCAGCAGCCCGCCCTTCGCCTCCCGCAGCGCCGTCAGCAGGGCGGCCGGACCGCGGCCGACGCGGACAGCGCCCGCGGTGGCGGCCAGAGCGGCGTCCAGAGCGGCGTCCGCGGTGGCGGGGGTGGCGGGGGAGGCGGGGCGCTCGGGCGGGAGGTCGGCAGGCGTCAGCACGTTTGCATGATGCAACAAAAACCTTGCGCTGTGCAAACTTAGCACCCGGCAAAGTCCGGTGGGTGGGACGGCGGGCCGGCGCGGTGCCGGGGCAGGCGGTGCTCCGCCTCGGGGCGGCCGCCGGCGAGGTGGGCGGCCACGATCGCCGCGGCCGCCGCCGGGTCCACCCGGCCGTACCAGACGTCGTCGGGCTGCACGCTGACCACCGGTGCCTGGTTGCAGGGGAACTGGCAGCCGGTCTGCGTCACCAGCACGTCGTCGTCGCCGAGCCCGTGCGCGCCGAGCCCCCCGACCAGGGCGCGCAGGGTCGCGTCCGCGCCCTTCGCGGTGCAGCGCGGGCCGCGGCACACCAGGACCTGGTGGCGGTGTCCGGGCACCTCCGCCCAGGCGGCCGAGGTCAGGCCGGGCTCCTCGCCGGTGACCGGCCGCGCGGTGGCCGCGGCCGCGGCGACCTCCGCCAGGTCCCCGGCGAGCTTCGCGCCCACCCGCACCTCCGGGCGCGGGCCGCCGTGCTCCCGCCACCAGTACGCGGCGACCCGGCGCAGCCAGGACGGCCCCGGCCCGCCGCCGCCCAGCCGGACCCCGACGAGGACGACGGGGGCGCCGCCGGTGCCGGTGCCCTCTTCCGTGGTCCGCGCGTCCGCCAGCCGGGCCAACTCGGCCGTGAGCGACGGCTCGCCCTGCTGGAGGAAGGCGATCGTGGCGCCGGAGCGCCGGGCCAGGGCCAGCAGTTCGGCCCGGCGGCCCGCCTCCACCGCCGACATGCCGACCAGCACCAGGCTCATGACGCGTCCGCCCCGCGCAGTACGCCGTTCCACCGCACATGCGGGCGGTCGTGCACCGGATGGCGCGCCACGGTCACGTCCACCCCGTACACGCGCCCGACCAGTTCCGCGGTGAGCACCTGCTCCACCGGGCCGTGCGCGACCAGCCGGCCGCCGTGCAGGACGGCGATGTCCGCGCAGTAGGCGGCCGCGAGTTCGAGGTCGTGCAGCGCGGCCACCGCGGTGACGCCCAGAGCGCGGACCGTCTCCATGAACGCCAACTGGTGCCGCAGGTCCAGGTGGTTGGCCGGCTCGTCCAGCAGGAGCACATCGGGCTCCTGCGCCAGCGCCCGGGCGAGCTGGACCCGCTGGCGCTCGCCCCCGGACAGCGACGACCAGCTCCGGTCGAGCAGGGCGCCGGCATCGGCGGCGGCCACCGCCCCGGCCAGTACGGCCTGCTCCCGCGCCGCCGCGGCCGAGCCCGGCGGCACCGGCCACCGGCCGCGGTGCGGGGTCCGGCCCAGCTCGATCACCTGTTGGGCCGTCAGGGGCAGGCCGGTGTCCGCCTGCTGCTCCATGAACGCCACCCGCCGCGCCCTGCGCCGGGCCGGCAGCGCGTACAGGTCCTGCCCGTCCAGCTCGACCCGCCCCCGGCCGGGCCGCCCCAGCCCGGCCAGGACCCGCAGCAGCGTGGTCTTCCCGGCGCCGTTCGGCCCGAGCAGGCCGGTCAGCCGGCCGGGGGCGAAGTCGAGCGCGACGTCCTCCAGCAGCACGGCGTCCCCGACCCGCACCCCGACCCCGGCGCACCCCAGCACCACCGGCTCCCGGGCGCTCACGCCCGGCCCCGCACGGCGGGTCCGGCGAGGTGGTGGCGCGGGGCGAACGGCGGCCGCCCTCCGCCCGTGGCGGATACCTGCCCGGGGTGGGGCTGTTGCCTGGCGGTCATGTGCGGGCTCGCGTGGTGGTTCGGGTGGGGGAGGGGGCGCCGGGCCGCGGTCATGGGTGGGCTCCCGCGGGGGCCGCGGTGCGGGTGCGGCGGCGGAGGAGGGCGGCGAAGAAGGGGGCGCCCAGCCCCGCGGTGATCACGCCGACCGGGATCTCCTGGTCGGGCAGGACGGACCGGGCGAGCAGGTCGCTGCCGACCAGGAGGGCCGCGCCGAGCAGCGCGGAGGCCGGCAGCAGGACCGCGTGCCCCGGGCCGCACAGCAGGCGGACGACGTGCGGGACCACGAGGCCGACGAAGCCGATGACGCCGGTCTCGGCCACCAGGCAGGCCGTCACCAGGGCGCAGGTGCCGACCAGGAGCCACCGCAGCCGTTCCACCGGAACGCCGAAGGAGCGTGCCGCGGTCTCGCCGAAAGCGAAGGCGTCCAGGTCCCGGGCCGCGGCGAGCGCCACCGCCGTCCCGGCGACAGCGACCGCCGCGAGGAACAGCGCCGTGTGCCACCGCACCCCGGCCACCGAGCCGAGCGTCCACTCCATGACACCGCGGGCGGCGTCCCGGTCGCCCAGGACGAGCACCACGAACGAGGTGAACGCCGCGCACATCTGCCCCACCGCGACCCCGGCGAGGACCGTGCGGGTCCCGGACAGCGACCAGGACCCCGCACCGGCCAGCGCCATGACGAGCGCCGCCGCGAGCAGCGCCCCTGCGAACGCGGCGACCGGCAGCGCACCGGCGGACGCCGCGCCGGACGCGCCGACGCCGAGCACCAGTACGGTGACCGCGCCGACGGCGGCGCCGTCGGAGATGCCCAGCAGGTAGGGGTCGGCGAGGTCGTTGCCGGTGAGCGTCTGGAGCACCGCGCCGCACACCGCGAGCCCGGCGCCGGTGGCCGCCGCACCCACCACCCGCGGCAGCCGCAGCTGCCAGACGATCTGGTCGTCCAGCAGCGTCACATGGTGGTCGCCCAGGCCCAGCCGCCGCAGCAGGACGTCGGCCACCACTCGCGGCGGCTCGTGCACCGACCCGATCGCGAGGCCGAGCAGGCACACCGCCAGCAGCGCCACCGCGGCCGCGGCCAGCACCGCCGCCGCGCGGGCCGCCGTACGGTCGCGGGCGCGGTCGGGCGTACGCGTACGCGTACGGTCCGCGGCCGTCACGACGCGGCGGGCAGTGCGGCCAGACCGGCCGAGACCCGGGACGCGCCGTCCGCCAGGAGCACGCCGGGCGTCGACTCCGAGAACGGCACGACGACGAACGCGCGCCGGCGCACCGCGGTGAGCCGGCTCAGCACGGGGTCGTGCTCCAGATAGGAGATCTTGGCCGCGGCACTGTCCCAGCTCGCGTCCGCGAGCACGATGGCGTCCGGGTCGGCGGCGGCCACCTGCTCCCAGCTCACGTTCTGCCAGCCGCCTTTCAGGGTGCCGAACACGTTGTGCGCGCCGACCGCGTCCAGGACGGCCTGCGGTCCGCCGTGGCCGGCCCCGACGTAGGGGGACTTGGTGCCGGAGTCGTACCAGAGCACGTCCAGGCCCTTGCCCGCGCCCTGGGCGGCCAGTGCGGCCAGCGCCGTCTTCTGCTGCCGCTCGATCGCGGCCCCCCGCTGCGGCACCCCGAAGACCGCGGCGATGTCGGCGAGTTCGCCCCACACCGCCTCGAACGACGCGGCGGGCACCTGCTTCGCGTCCGCGCAGCCGAAGGGCGACAGATAGGAGCCGATGTGCTCGGCGGCCAGCTCGGCGCGGGTGCCGGCGACCTTGCCGGTGAAGGCGCTGGTGTAGGAGGCGTAGAGGAAGTCGGGGCGCGCGGCGAGGAGCTTCTCCTTGGACGGGTACTCCTTGCTGAGCACCGGCACGGAGTCGTAGGCGGCCTTCCACTTCGCCGGGATCGTGTCGTCGAGGTAGGCGGTGCCGGCCATCCGCGACTGGAGGCCCAGCGCGAGGGCGACCTCGGTGGCGCCCTCGTTGAGGGTGACCAGCCGCTTCGGGGGCGCGGCGACGGTGGTGGCCACGCCGCAACTGCGCACGCTGACGGGGGCGGTGCTGTTGCGCGCGGTGGCGGAGGACGCCGGGCCGTTCGCGGCGGGCGCCCCCGTGCAGGCGGCCAGGCACCCGGTGGCCAGCAGGGCCGCGGCGGCGGCCGGCAGCCGTAGCGGGCGGGTGCGGGCCCGGGCGCCGGGGCGTATGAGACGGCTGATATGGCGGAACGGGCGCAGGGCGCTGCTCGGCACGTGTACTCCAAACCCTCGTGGAAGATGTCGCGCCGTGGCCGGTCTCCTGGCTTTCGCGTCGACGCTCCACGGCCGGCCTTCCCAGGCGTCCGTTGCCGGTCCGCCCAGTGGCCCCGACCGTCGTGGGGACGGTCGGCGCAGGGCCGCGGAACTCCGCGACTACAGTGGCGAGGGCCGCACCGGCTTCCGACCGGTTTCCCGTGCACCACGGCACGCGCACGCTACCAAACGCGCCGCCCCGCCCGGCCGGGCGGATCACAGGGCGCGGAGGGCCCGCACCGGCGCGGGGGCAGGGCCCGGTGCCAACGGCCGCGGCCCCGCCCGGAGTTGACGGGAAGGGCCGCGCGAGGGGAGTGCGGAGCGGGGGTCAGGACGGGCGGTCGGTGCCGTAGCCGTGCAGGAAGGCGTCGACGGCGCGGGTGACGCAGTCGCGGATCTCGGCCGCGCCCAGCGGCGGGCTGCCGTGCGGGCGGATGGTGATCTCCGAGGTCACCAGGGCGATGAAGTGCACGGTGGCGCGGGCGGGTTCGGGGATGCGCAGCAGCCCGGCGCCGGCGAGCTGCTCCAGCCGCCGGGCGACCTCCCGCTGGACGCGCTGCGGCCCGGCCTGCTGCCAGGCGTCGATCACGGCGGCGGGGAAGTGCTGCACCTCGGCCTTGATCTGCCGGATCATCGCGAAGTGCTCGGGGAACTGGGTGCGCTGGCCGACGAAGGCGCGGCCGAGCGCGAGCAGGTCGGCGCGCGGGTCGGTGCCGGTCACCTGCTTCTCGACGGTCGCGACGAACGCGTCCGCGACCTGCCCGGCGCTGTCGTGGACCACGTCGGAGAAGAGCTGGTCCTTGCCCTCGAAGTGGTTGTAGATGGTGCGCGTGGACACGCCGGCCTCGGCGGCGATCGCCTCGATGCTGGTGCGGCTGTAGCCCTCGCGGCCGAAGACGGTCCGGGCGCCCTGGGTGATGGCGTCGCGCTTGCCGGCCCGTCCGCCGGTACGGGCGGGGCCGGGGCGCTCCGGTGCCGCCTTGCGGGCGGGGGCCGTCGGTGGGGTACTCAGGGGAAGCCTCCGATACGGGTCGTCGTCCGTTGCCCAATTTACCATGCACGTTGTACTTTACTTTGAGGGCTTTCCGTCAACCCGCCAGAGGACCGTGCACATGGATATCGGGACCATCACTTTCGGCACCCTACTCAGCGACCCCTTCACCGGGCACCGCGTCTCCCAGGCCGAGCGCCTCGACGAGGTGGTCCGCAGCGCGGTGCTCGCCGAGCGGCTCGGCTTCTCCTGGTTCACCGTGGGGGAGCACCACTTCGGGGAGCGCGACGTCATATCGGCGCCCCCGGTGGTGCTCGCGGCGATAGCCGCCCGCACCTCCACCATCACCCTGGCCACCGGCACCACGCTGGTCGCCAACCGCGACCCGGTGCTGGTCGCCGAGGACTACGCGACGCTCGACCAGCTCTCCGGCGGGCGGCTCCAGCTCATCGCGGGCGCCTCCTTCTTCCCCGACCCCTACACCGTCTTCGCCCAGCCGCCGGAGAGCAAGGCCGACCGCAAGCGGGAGAACCTCGAACTCCTGCTGCGCCTGTGGTCCGAGGACGAGCCCGAGGTGACCTGGCAGGGCGCCTTCCGCCCGCCGCTGGACGCGGTGCGGGTGCAGCCGCGGCTGTACCAGGCGCGGCCGCCGGTGTGGGTCAGCGGCGGCTCCAAGCCGGACTCGGTGCACCTGGCGGTCGAGACCGGGCTGCCGATGGTCTTCGGCACCACCGCCCGCCCGCCGCAGACCCACGCCCCGATGTTCGCGCTCTACCGCGAGCTGTGGGCCAAGGCCGGCCGCCCGGCCGAGCAGGCGCGCACCGGCGCCGCCAGCCACGTCTTCGTCGCCGACACCACCGCGCAGGCCCGCGAGCAGTGGCGGGAGTACTACGCCAACTACTTCCGCGGCGCGAAGCTGCCGGTCGGCGCCCGACCGCTCGCCTTCGACTTCGACGACCTGGTGGGCCCCGGCTCGGCGATCTGCGGCAGCCCCGCCGAGGTGGTCGACAAGCTCGGCCGGCTCCACGACCTGTGGGGCCACGACCTGCACCTGCTGTCCGTCGACATCGGCGGCATCCCGCACGCCAAGGTCGCCCGCGCCATGGAGCTGGTGGCCTCCGACGTGATCCCGCAGGTCGCGGGCCTCGGCGCGGACCGCCCCACCGGCGGCACCGTCGCCGCACGCCCGGCCGCTCCGGCCCCCTCGGTCGCCCAGGTCGGGGGCGCCGTATGAGCACCCCGGACGGCATACCCGCGCACATACCCGCGCGCACCGCCCCGCAGATACCGCCGGTCGTCCCGACCGCCTGGGTACGGGAGCGTACGGCGGCCACCCCGGACACCGCCTCGGACGGCACCCCGGGCCCTGCCTCGGACGGCGCCCTCGTACTCGCCGACGTCCGCTGGTACCTCGACGGCCGCTCCGGCCGCGACGCCTACCTCGCCGGGCACCTCCCCGGCGCCGTATGGGTGGACGTCGACACCGACCTGGCCGCGCCCGGCACCGCGGCCGGCGGCCGCCACCCGCTGCCCGCGGCCGAGGAGTTCGCCGCGCGGCTCGGCCGGCTCGGCATCGCCGACGACAGCGTGGTGGTCGCCTACGACGACCAGGGCGGTGGGTTCGCCGCGCGCCTGGTGTGGCTGCTGCGGCGCACCGGCCGCCGGGCCGCCCTGCTCGACGGCGGCCTGGCCGCGTGGGACGGCACCCTGGAGACCGGACCGGTGACCCGGGCGCCGGTGACCCGCGAGGTGACGCCGTGGCCGGCCCACCTGCTGCGCGACGCCGACGAGGCGGCCGCGGCCGGCCGCACGCCGACCGCCCTGCTCCTGGACTCCCGCGCCGCCGCCCGCTACTCGGGCGCCGACGCCCACGCCGGGGAGACCCGCACCGGGCACCTGCCCGGCGCGCTGAGCGCCCCCTGGCAGGACAACCTCACCGCCGGCGGCCTCTTCCGCCCGCCCGCCGAACTGCGCGCCCGGTTCGCCGCACTCGGCCTGACCGCGGCCGAGGAGGTGGTGTTCCACTGCGGCTCGGGCGTCACCGCCTGCCACAACCTGCTCGCCGTGGAACTGGCCGGGCTGCCGGACGCCGCGCTCTTCGTCGGCTCCTGGTCGGCGTGGTCGGCCGACCCGGACCGCCCGGTGGTGCAAGGCACCCGGCCGTTCGCGGCCGACGGAACCGGAGCGCCCGCGACCGGAGCGCCCGTGACCGGAGCGCCCGCGACCGGGGAGGCCGCGCGATGAGCCCCGTCGAAGGAACGCAGCTCGGCTTCGGCCTCGTCTCCCACTACCGCGGCCCCGACCCCGACCTGCTGGTGGCCGAGGCACGCCACGCCGAACAGCTCGGCTACGACCTGTTCGCGCTCAGCGACCACCTGCACAGCGACCGCGCCACCTGGGAGCCGTGGACCGCGCTGAGCTTCCTGGCCGCCGCGACCGACCGGATCACCCTGGCCACCGACGTACTCGGACTGCCCTACCGCGCCCCCGCGGTCCTGGCGAAGATGGCCGAGTCCCTCGACCGGCTCTCCGGCGGGCGGCTGGTGCTGGGCCTGGGCAACGGCGGCTACGAGGCCGAGTTCGCCGCCTTCGGGCTGAGCACCCGCACACCGGGCGAGAAGGTCGCGGCCCTCGACGAGGCCGTGCAGATCATCCGCGCCCTGTGGCGGCAGCCCCGGACGACGTTCCGCGGCCGGCACTTCTCCGTCCAGGACGCCCGCATCGAGCCGCGCCCCGCGCACCCCGTCCCGGTGTGGCTGGGCACCTACGGACCGCGGGCGCTGGCCGTCACCGGGCGCCTCGCGGACGGCTGGCTGCCTTCGCTGCAACGCCTCAGCCTGACCGAGGCGGTGGCGCTGCGGGACCGGGTGCGGGCCGCCGCCCGCGCGGCCGGACGCGACCCGGACAGCCTCACCTGCGCCTGCAACGTGCAGATCCGCCTGGGCGGGCCCGCCGCCGGCGGGCGCGTCGTCGCCGGGTCGTCGCAGCAGGTGGCCGAGCAACTCGCGGCCGTGGTGCGCGCCGGGTTCACCTTCCCGCTGCTGTTCGGCCTGGACCACGCGGAGGACCGCGAGCGCTTCGCCGCCGAGGTGGCCCCGCTGGTGCGCGCCGAGTTCGCCCGGGCCTGACCCGGCCCCGCGGGCCCGCCGAGCCGCGAAGCCGCGGCCCGGCGGGCCCCACCTGACCTGATCCGAGAGGAAGAGATCCCGCATGGCACGCAAATGGTGGACGCTCGTGGCCGTGGTGGCCGGAGTGTTCATGCTCGTCCTGGACATCACCATCGTGAACGTGGCCCTGCCCGACATCAGTGACGACTTCCACTCGTCGCTGTCCGACCTGCAATGGGTCATCGACGCCTACGCGCTGGCCCTGGCGGCCGGGCTGCTGACCGGCGGCTCGCTCGCCGACTTATGGGGCAGGCGGCGGCTGTACGCGGCGGGCACCGCGGTCTTCACGATCGGCTCGCTGCTGTGCGGCCTGGCCACCGGCCCGCTCTTCCTGGCGCTGGCCCGGGCCGGCCAGGGCATCGGCGGCGCCGTGGTGTGGGCGACCTCGCTGGCGCTGCTCAGCCAGGCGTTCCAGGGCCGTGAACGGGGCCTGGCCTTCGGCATCTACGGCGGCATCCTCGGCATCGCGGTCGCCGTCGGCCCGGTGCTGGGCGGCGCGCTCACCAGCGGCCTGAGCTGGCACTGGATCTTCTGGGTCAACGTGCCGATCGGCGTCGCCGTGGTGGCGATCACCCTGCTGAAGCTGGAGGAGTCCCGCAACCCGTCGGCCGCCCGGCCGGACTGGGCCGGGTTCGTGGCCTTCAGCGGCGGCCTGTCACTGCTGCTGTACGGGCTGATCAACGCCTCCGACGGCTGGTCGCAGGCGAAGGTGTGGGGCACGCTGGCGGGCGCGGCGGTGCTGCTGGCCGCGTTCGGCGTCCAGGAGCGGCGCACCGCGCACCCCATGCTGGACCTGACGCTGTTCCGCAAACCCACCTTCAACGGCGGGCTGGTGGCCGCGTTCGGCCTCAACGCCTCGATCTACGCGCTCATCACCTACCTCGTGCTCTACCTCCAGCAGGACCTGCACTACACGCCCGCGCAGGCCGGGCTGCGGCTGCTGGCGCTGACCGGCGCGATGTTCGTGGCGTCCACCACCGCCGGGCGGCTGAGTTCCGCGGTGCCGGTGCGGTTGATGATCAGCGCCGGGTTCGTGCTCATCGCCGTCGGCATCGTGCTGATGACCGGGGTGACGGAGTCCTCGACGTGGACGCACCTGCTCGCCGGGATGATCGTCTCCGGGCTGGGCGCGGGCATGGTCACGGTGCCGCTGGCCTCCACCGCGGTCGGCGTGGTCGCCCCGGCCCAGGCCGGGGTCGCCTCCGGGGTGAACGCCACCGCCCGGCAGGTCGGCCTGGCCACCGCGATCGCGGTGCTCGGCACCGTGTTCACCACCCGCAGCGCGCACCACGGCTTCACCGGCGGGCTCAACCTGATCCTGTGGATCGGCGCGGTCGTGGCGATCGTCTCGGCGGTGCTCAGCGCGCTGCTGATCCGGCAGAAGGACTTCGTGCCGCCGCCGGCGCGCCCGGCCCCGGCCGACACCCCGGCGCAGCCGGAGGCCGCGGGCGCCTGACCGCCCCCGGACCGCGGGCACGCAGAAAAGGGCCCTGGGCCACGGAACATCCCGTGGCCCAGGGCCCTTTCAGCGGCGCCGCGGCGCGGCGGTCAGGCGGAACCGGAGCCGTGCAGCGGGGACACCGGCGCCCCGGCCGAGGCGCCGCCGGGCTTCGCGTCCCCGGCGGCCGTAGACCCGGACCCCGTTACCCCGGCCGCCGCGCCCCCCGGTGCCGCCGCCGACAGCAGCGCCCGCGTGTACGGGTGCGACGGCGCCGCGAACACCTCCTCCACCGGCCCGGTCTCCACCACCCGCCCGTCCTTCATGACCGCCACCCGGTCGCTGACGTGCCGCACCACCGCCAGGTCGTGCGAGATGAACAGCAGCGCCACGCCCGTCTCGTCCCGGACGTCGGCGAGCAGGTCCAGGATCTGCGCCTGCACGGAGACGTCCAGCGCCGAGACCGGCTCGTCGCAGACCACGACGTCCGGCGCGGTGGCCAGCGCCCGGGCGATCGCCACCCGCTGCCGCTGCCCGCCGGACAGTTCGGCCGGCCGCCGCCGCAGCACGGCCGCCGGCAACCCCACCAGGTCCAGCAACTCCGCGGCCCGGGACCGGCGTTCGGCCCGGCCGCGCACCCCGGCCCGGGCCACCGCCTCACCCACCACCCGCTCCACGCCGTAGCGCGGGTCGAAGGAGCCGAGCGGGTCCTGCTGCACCGTCTGGATACGGGGCCGCGCCGCACGCCGCTCCCGCTCGGGCACCCCGCTCCACGGGCGGCCCCCGAACCGCACCTGCCCGGCATCGGGCGCCAGCAGGCCCAGCGCGATCCGCGCCACCGTGGTCTTCCCCGACCCGGACTCGCCGACCACGCCGACCGCCTCGCCCGCGTCCAGCCGCAGCGACACCTCCCGCACCACCTGGTGGGCCGCCCCGTCCGGGCCGCGGAAGCTCTTGGAGACCGCGTCGACCTCCAGCAGCGGCGCGGCGCCCGGCGCGGCGGCGGGCGGCTCGCGGCGGCGTACGGTCAGCGGCGGCTTCGCCCGCGAGGTCACCGAGGGCGCCGAGGTCACCGAGGCGGCGCCGTCCAGCGGGTGGTGGCACAGCGCGGTGTCCGGTCCGGCGGCCGGCGGCAGCGCCGTACGGCAGGTGTCGTCGGCGGCCGCGCACCGGTGGGCGTACGGGCAGCCGTCCGGACCGGCCGGCGGGCGCGGCACCGGCGGCGCCGACAGCCGGGCGCCCTTGGGGTGCAGCGCCGGCACCGCGTCCAGCAGCGCCCGCGTGTAGGGGTGCCGGGGGCGCTCCAGCACCCGCCGGCCGCTGCCGGTCTCCACCACCCGCCCGCCGTACATCACCGCGACCCGGTCCGCCAGCCGCGCCACCACCGACAGGTCGTGGCTGATCAGCAGCAGCGCGGTGCCCGCGCGCCGCAACCGGTCGAGCAGGTCCAGGATCTGCGCCTGCACCGACACGTCCAGCGCGGTGGTCGGCTCGTCGGCGACGAGCAGGTCGGGGCCCGCGGCCAGGGCGGACGCGATCAGGGCGCGCTGCCGCAGCCCGCCCGACAACTGGTGCGGGTACTGCGCGGCGCGGCGCTCCGGCTCGGGCACGCCCACGTCGGCGAGGAGTTCCCGGACCCGGTCGGCGTGCCGGGCGCGGGGCAGCACCCCGTGCACCCGCAGCGGTTCGGCGACCTCCGCGCCCACGGTGCGCAGCGGGTCCAGCGAGGACAGCGCGTCCTGGAGGACCAGGCCGACCCGCCGCCCGCGCAGCGCGCGCCACTGCGGCTCGCGCAGGGACGTCAGGTCCTGGCCGTCGAACGACAGCGTGCCGGCCCGCACCCGCGCGCCGGCGCCGGCCAGGCCCACCAGCGCGCGGGCGGTGACGCTCTTGCCGGAGCCGGACTCGCCCACCACGGCCAGGCACTCCCCGGCGTCCAGCGTGAAGGAGACGTCGCGTACGGCGCGCAGCGCGCCGAAGGACACGTCCAGGCCGTCGACGGTCAGCAGCGGGCTCATCGGCCGGTCCTCCGGGTGAAGCGGGCCTGGGCCTGGCGGCCCACGACGTTGACCACCAGCGCGGTCAGGGTGATGGCCGCGCCCGGGAAGACGCCCAGCCACCAGGCGGTCTGAAGGAAGTCGCGGCCCTGGTCGAGCATCGCGCCCCACTCCGCGGTGGGCGGCTGCGGCCCCAGGCCCAGGAAGCTCAGCCCGGACGCGGCGATCAGCGAGGAGCCGAAGCCGACCGTGGCCAGCACCAGCAGCGGCCCGAGCGCGTTGGGCACGACATGCCGCAGCACCAGCGCGGGCCGGGACAGGCCCAGTGTGGTCGCGGCCTCGACGTAGCCGGAGCGGCGTACGACGAGCGTCTCGGCGCGCACGATCCGCGCGTAACCGGGTGCGAACGCGGCCGCGATGGCGAGCGCCACGTTCACGGTGCCGCTGCCGAGGACGGCGACCGCCAGCAGCGCCAGCAGGATCGGCGGCAGCGCCAGCAGCACGTCGGCCAGGCGCATCAGCACCTGGTCGGCCACCCGCCCGCCGAGCCCGGCGGCCAGGCCGAGGACGGCGCCGGCCAGCACCGACAGCGCGGTGGCGCCGGCGCCGAGCAGCAGCGACAGCCGGGTGCCGTACACCACCCGGGTGTACAGGTCCCGGCCGAGCTGGTCGGTGCCGAACCAGTGGCCGGACCCGGGCGGGCGCAGCGCCTGGAGCGGATCGGTGGTGTTGGGCGCCGCCGAGGCGAACACGCCCGGCGCTGCGGCGGCCAGCACGAGCAGGGCGAGGAAGGCCAGCGCGGGCAGGAGCAGCAGCACCCGGCCGGAGATCCGGCGCCGTACGGGCGCGGCGGCCGCCGGCGGCGCGGCGGCGTCGAGGGTCAGCGGTGCGGTCATGGTGTCACCTGGTCCGTCCTGAGGCGGGGGTCGATGACCAGGTAGAGCAGGTCCACCAGGGTCGAGAGCACGA
Source organism: Streptomyces sp. CA2R106 (assembly GCF_037034245.1). Classification (NCBI taxonomy): domain Bacteria; kingdom Bacillati; phylum Actinomycetota; class Actinomycetes; order Kitasatosporales; family Streptomycetaceae; genus Streptomyces; species Streptomyces sp. CA2R106. The sequence continues at coordinate 340,246 of NZ_JBAGKC010000003.1, read as the reverse complement.
CGAACACCGCCGCCGACAGCAGCACCAGGCCGATGACCAGGGGCATGTCCTTGTTGGTGGTCGCCTGGAGGATGAGCGCACCGATGCCCGGCCGCCCGAAGACGGTCTCCACCAGCACCGCGCCGCCCAGCAGCGACCCGGCCAGCCAGCCGGTGAGCGTGACCAGCGGCAGCGCGGCGTGCCGCAGCGCGTGCCGCAGCCGCACCGCGGTGCCGCTCAGGCCGCGCGAGCGGGCGGTGACGGCGAACGGCTGGTGCAGCGCGGTCTCCAGCCCCTCCCGCAGCACCTGCGCCAGCACCCCGGTCATCGGCAGCGCGAGGGTCAGCGCGGGCAGCACCAGCGCGGTGCCGTTCTGCGCCCCGGCGACCGGGAAGAGCTGCCAGTGGAAGGAGAACAGCGTCAGCAGCAGGATGCCGGTCCAGTACGAGGGGCTGGAGACAGTGAGCAGTTCCAGCAGCGAGGCGGCGCCGCGCAGCGCCGGGCGCCGCCCGGCGGTCGCGACCGCGCTGAGCAGCGCCAGCAGCAGCGCCAGCGCCAGTGCGGACAGGGCGAGTTGGACGGTGGGGCCGAGCTGGCCGGTGATCAGCGAGCCGACCGGGCGCTGCACCTGGTAGGACTCCCCGAGGTCGCCGCGCAGCAGGTGGCCGAGGTAGCGCAGGTACTGCTGCCAGACCGGGTCGCCCAGCCCGTACTGGGCGCGGATGCGCGCGCGGACCTCGGGCGTGGCGGAGCTGAAGGGCCCGAGCATGGTGGTCACCGGGTCGCCCGGGATCAGCCGCAGGGCCGCGAACGCGACCGTGGCGGCACCCAGCAGCACCGCCACGGCCGCCGCCACCCGTCGGGCCACCGCCCGCAGCAGGTGTGTCGGCGTCACGTCACTTCCCGAGCCAGGCGTCGTGGAACTCCAGCCAGGTGTTGGCGTCGGCGGTGATGCCGTGCACCTTGGTGGAGGCGCCGTACACCGAGGAGACGACGTACATCGGCACCACCAGCGCGAGGTCCACCGCCCGCTGCTGGACCTTGGTGTAGTACGCGGCGCGGCCGGCCGGGTCGAGGGTGGTCTGCCCCTGCTCGGTCCACGTGTCGAGGTCGGCGTCCTTGATGAAGGTGCCGTTGGCGCCGCCCTTGGCCGGGGTCTCGGCGCTGTTGAAGTACAGCCGCAGCACGTCCGGGTCGGCCCGCGACCAGCTGTAGTCGGAGATGTCGTCCTTGCCGCCGAAGAGCTGCTTGACGAAGGTGCCGACGTCCTGCCGGGGCCGCTTCACCTCGATCCCCAGCTTCTTCAGGTCCGCCTGCACCGCCTGGCCGAGGATGTCGTGCTGCTGGCTGACGAGGTTCTGCGGCATCAGCGGCCACTCGAGGGACAGCCGCTTGCCGTCCTTGGTGCGGTAGCCGGCGGAGTCCCGCGCGGTCCAGCCGGCCTGGTCCAGCAGCTTCGCCGCGAGCTTCGGGTCGTACGGCCAGGTCCCGGTCAGGGAGGAGTCGTAGCCGACGGTGGCGGGCGACAGCGGGCTCCAGGCGCGCTGGTAGGCACCGAAGTAGACGCTCTTGACGTCGGCGTCCACATTGATGCCGCGCTGCACCGCCTCGCGGACCCGCTTGTCGGTGAACGGCCCGCGGGAGGCGTTGAGCACCAGGTTGTACACGCCGCCGGGGGCCTGCTTGGAGATCACCGTGAGGCCGCCGCTCGGCTTGAGGGTCTTCACGTCCGTCGGGGGCACGGACTTGGCGACCTGGACCTGTCCGCTGCGCAGCGCGCCGACCCGGACCGAGTCCTGGCTCAGGAAGCGGTAGGTGAGCTTGTCCAGGTAGGCCGGGCCCTGGTGGGCGTCGGTGGACGGGGCCCAGTCGTACTTCGGGTTGCGGGTCAGGACGGCGCTCTGCCCCTTGGTGTAGGAGGAGAAGACGAACGGGCCCGTGCCGACGTCGGCGGGGCCGCCCGCGCCGAGCTTGGAGCCGTACTTCTTGATCGCGGCGGGGGAGTAGAAGCCGAGGTAGGGGGTGCTGGCGGCCTGGAGGAAGGGCGCGAACGCCTTGGTGAAGGAGACCCGCACGGTGTACGGGTCGACGACCTTCGTGCCCGCGTACGGGCCGAGCAGCCCCGCGGCGTACTGGGACTTGGTGGCCGGGGCCACGATGCGGTCGAAGTTGGTCTTCACCGCCTGCGCGTTGAAGGGCGTGCCGTCGGTGAAGGTGACGTCCTTGCGCAGGTGGAAGGTGTAGGTGCGCAGGTCCTTCGACACGCTCCAGGACGAGGCGAGCCAGGCGTGGAACTGCCCCTTGTCGTCCTGGTAGACCAGTGAGTCGAAGACGTTGCGCTGGATGGAGCCGGTGATGTCCTGCTGGCTGACGTCGATGTCCCAGGAGACCGGTTCGGTGTCGACCGCGTAGGTGAGGGACCCGCCGGAGACGGGCTTGCCGGTGGAGGTGGTGCTGCCGCCCGACCCCGATCCGCCGCCGCAGGCCGCGGCGAGGAGTATGGCCGCGGTGGCGGCGGCGAGCGGGACGGGTCTGCGGCTGAGGCGGGACATGCGGGTCTCCCGTAGGTACCTGGTGGGTGCGAGGGCGACGGCCGGGCCGCTGGGGTGCGGCCCGGCCGTCAGGGTGGTGCGGGTGGTGCGGGTCGTGCTGTGCGGGGGGAGGGGATCGGTTTTGTGGCGGGTGGTCAGGCCTTGGCGAGGTTCTCCCGGACGGCGGGCACGACCTCCTCCGCCCACCGCCCGAGCGCGACGTCGAGCGGGCCGCCGTCGGTGGCGAAGTGGATGAACCCGGCGGCGCCGTGCTCCAGTACGGCGCCGGTCAGCTCCTCGACCCACTGCCGTACCGAGCCGCCGATCCAGCGGCCGTCGGGGTCCCGGGTGCGGTCCAGCGCGGCGCTCGTGATCCGGCCCGGCAGGTTGAAGACGGTGGCGACCTCCGACGGGTCGCGCCCGGCCTCGGCCGCGGCCCGGTCGACCAGCGGACGCGAGTCGAGGTAGCGCCGGCTCACCCAGTCCGAGGCGTGGCCGGGTATCCAGCCGTCGGCCAGCCGCCCGGTGACCGCCAGGGAGCGTTCGCCGAGCGACCCGGTCCAGATCTGCGGGGTGGGCACGTCGGCCGGCTCGATCTCGCGGATGGTGCTGAACTCGCCCTGGAACGTGACCGGTTCACCCCCGCCGGACAGCGCGCGGACCACGGTGATCGCCTCCTGGAGCGCCCGGACCGCCTGGCCGGGGCCGAGCCGGGGCCGGCCGAACCGCTCGATCTCGTCCCAGAAGCCGCCCGCGCCGATGCCGAGCACGATCCGCCCGCCCGACAGCGCCGACAGCGAGGTGACCGCCCGGGCGAGCACCGGCGCGGGCCGGCTCGGCAGGTTGGTGACGTTCGCCAGCCCGGCGATGCCGGAGGTGGCCCCGAGCACGAAGCCCAGCGTGGAGTAGGCGTCCAGCCGCTGCCCGTAGTACGGATGGTCCGAGGTGGAGAACAGGTCGAGGCCGGAGCGGTCGGCCTGGACCCCGAGCCGGACGATCTCGGCGGCGCGGGCGGTCTCGGTCCCGGGGGCGAATCCGAACAACGTGGTGCGCTGCGTCATCGACGCGCACTCCTTTCGTGAAGGGGGCGGTGGGTCGGGCGATCAGATCGGTGGAGCCGGTCTGGCGGGTCCGGCCGGGCGGTGCGCCGTCAGCCGGCCGCGGACCGGCTGTGCACGACGGTGTAGGTGTTCGCGTCCCGCCCGGTCACCAGCGAACGGGCGTGCTCCCGGCCGCGCCGCACGCTCGCCGGGCGCTCCTCCTCCGGCAGCAGGTGGAAGGCGTCGTACGCCTCCTTGCTGTCCCACTGGGCGTAGTTGACGACGGTCTTGCCGTCCAGGCCGCGCAGGATCGTGTGCGAGCGGTGCCCGGGGTAGGTGCGGACCCACTCCTCGGGTTCGGCGAGCGTGTCGACCAGGTCCTTCTGGTGCTCCGGGTCGACGTCGAAGACGACGATCACCGTGTAGTCGTCGCGCTCGGCGGAGAACTCCGCCTTCGCCAGGCCCGGGTGGAGCTGTGTGGCCACCACCTCGGTCTGGAGCAGGCGGATGGACGTGGCGAGTTCGTTGAACAGCGGCACCGTGTGGTGCTTGAAGCCCTCGCCGGCGTACCGGGCCTGGAGGTCCTCGAGGCTGCGCCACTGGATGTAGTTGGCGGTGCCGCGGGCGTCCTGGCCGCTGTGCAGCGTGGAGGAGATCCAGCCGGGGTAGTCGGCGTGGTCGATGATGTCCCGCATCGCGTCCAGCAGGCGGTCCTGGCCCTGCTGGGTCTCGGTGCGGAAGAGGTTGAGCACGGTCAGGTAGCCGTCGTCGGGCGAGAGGAAAGGCATGGCGGTCTCCGGTCGGAAGGCAGCGGCGGACACGGCGGAGGAGCCCGGAAAGGGCTGCGAACTCCACTGTGTGAAGCGGAAGGTGACGGTGGATCAGGTAATGTTCGGGCTCAGGCCGCGACGGCCTCGACGACGCTGCAGTGGCCGCCCGGCACGATCCGGGTCAGCCGCAGCCCGGCGCCGGCGAGCAGCGCGGCGAACTCCGCCTCGGTGCGCTGCCGGCCGCCGCACAGCACGAGCATGTCCAGGTCCATCAGCTTGACGTTCAGCGCGGGCCGGTCGGTCGGCAGCACCGCCTCCACCAGCAGCACCCGCCCGTCCGCGGGCAGCACCGCCCGCACCTTGGACAGAATCCGGACCGACGGCTCGTCGTCCCAGTCGTGGATGATGTTCGACAGCAGGTAGGCGTCGCCGCCCGGCGGCACCGCGTCGAAGAAGCTGCCGCCCTGCGCGGTGGCGCGCTCGGCGACGCCCGCCTCCTTGAACACCGGACCGGACTCGGCGACGACCTCCGGCTGGTCGTAGAGCACCCCGCGCAGGCCCGGGTTGGCTGCCAGGACCGCCGACAGCAGCGCGCCGCGCCCGCCGCCGACGTCGACGAGCGTGCGCAGGCCGCCGAAGTCGTAGGCGGCGACGATCGAGCCGATGATCTGGCGGGACGTCTGCGTCATCGCCCGGTCGAAGACGCCCAGCACGTCGGGGCGGTCGCGGATGTGGTCCCACACGGACGTGCCGTGCACGCGCTCGAAGACCGGGGCGCCGGTGCGGACGCTGTCGGCCAGCCGGGTCCAGGTGTCGCGCTCGGCGGGCAGACCGGTCCAGACGGCGAAGTCCCGCAGCGAGACGGGCGAGTCGGTGCGCAGCGCGTCGCCGAGCTCGGTGAGCGAGAAGACGCGGTCCGGGCGCTCCTCGAACAGCTCGATGTCGGCGCAGGCGCGCAGCAGCCGGTAGAGGGTCGGCGCGTGGGCGCCGACCTCCTCGGCGACCTCCTCGACGGTCCGGGGCCCGGCGGCGAGGGCGTCGGAGACGCCCAGTTCGGCGGCGGCGCTGACGGCCTGCGCCATCCACCCGGCGGTGGCCAGCTGGAGGATGCGTACAGGGGGTGGAAGCGAAGCGGGCATGGCGGAACAGCCTCCATGAAAGGGGGTTGCCCGTGTCCGCCGCACGGCCCGGCCCGCGGCAACGGTCTCGCGCGGACGCGAGGACACGGTGGCGCGACGGGGCGGGGTACGGGGTGCGGAAGCGGGCTGCGGCTGGCGGAGCCGGGAGAGAAGGCTCCTGAAAGGCGCTGCACGGAAGGAGGTTGACGAACCGTCTGTTTCCGGGCAGGGCGAAGCCGCCCGGAAAGCGTGACACATGCCTGAGCAGGGCGTCAACTGACGACCGGACGGTCCGGGGCGGCGGGGCGGTCGGCGCGCGGGGCGTGGCGAGCACGGTGGTGCGCGGGGCCGCCGGAGTGGTGGGTGTGTCGGGGTGGTGGGTGTGCGTGGGGTGATGTCCGGCGCTTTGATGGCGGGGGTTTCTACGGACGGCCGGGGCGGGGCGGCAGGTCGCCGCGGCTCCAGACCAGGTGGATGGCGAGGGCGCTCAGCCGCCATCCGTCCGGGGTGCGCACCGCCCGGGCCGCGACCCGGCTGCCGGTGCGCAGGTCCGCCCGGGCGGACTCGGGCGGGTGGACGTGGGTCACCAGCAGCTTGGCGGTCAACTCGGCCGCGTCCCCGGCCAGTTCGACCACATGGTTGGTGCTGGCGTGGTGGGTGCGCGCCCAGTTCGCCTTCGCCGCGCGCTGGAACTGTGCGAGCCCGGCGAGCCCGTGGTGCCCGCCCACCGGGAACACCAGCTCCAGGTCCGGCGTGAAGAGGGTGCCGTACCAGGTGTCGTCGCGCGCCACCGTGCCCAGGTCGTCGAAGTCGAGCAGATAGCGGTCGAGCAGGCCGCTGATCTCGGCCCGGTCGAGCAGTTCGGCGACGGCGGCGGCACCGTGGGCGCGCGGCAGGCCGGGCGCGCTCATCGCGGGCCGCGGGGCGGCGGGCCGAACCAGCGGCGCAGCGCCCTGCGGGCCGCGGCCAGGGTGCGGGCGGGGGTGGGGTCGGGGCCCGCGGCCCAGGCCACATGGCCGTCGGGGCGGACCAGTGCGGCGCCGACCCCGGCGAGCCGCTGCGCGTCCGGCCCGGTGGCGCGCGCCCGGACGTGGTGCACGCGGTCGGCCCAGGGCGCGAGGGCGCGGGCGAGCCGTTCGCCGTGGGCGGCGTCGCCGGTGAGGTCGAGCAGCACACCGCGGCCGTCGCGCAGCAGCGCGGCGGTGGTGGTGGCGGACGGCGCCGACAGGGGGACGTGGGGGAGCAGGCCGCCGGTCAGGGCGTGGCCGCCGCCCAGGTCGTAGCGGGTGTCGAGGCCGCTGACCTCCCCCGCGAGGTGCCGCCGCGCCGGGGGCAGGGCGATCAGCTCCTCGAACACCGCCCGCACCGGGTCGACTTCGGGCCCGCCGAGCAGCAGCAGGGCCTGGGCCCGGACCGAGGTGAGGACCTGGTGCCCGGCCGGGTGCCGCTCCGCGTGGTAGCTGTCCAGCAGGGCGTCGGCGAACGCGGGTGCGCCCGCGTCCTGCGCCCGCAGCGCCGCGGCGAGCTTCCACCCGAGGTTGAAGGCGTCCTGGAGGCCCAGGTTGAGGGCCTGCCCGCCGACCGGCAGGTGCCGGTGGGCCGCGTCCCCGGCGAAGAGCACCCGGCCCTCGCGGTAGCGGGCGAGCTGGCGGGCCGCGTCGTCGAAGGCGCCGGCCCACAGCGCGGTGCCGTGTCCGATCTCCTCACCGGTGACGCGTTTCCAGGCGTCCGCGACGGTCGCGAACCCGACCGCGCCGTCGGGGGAGCCGGCGGCCGACGGCGGGGAGCCGAAGACATGGACCATCACCCGGGTCACCCCGTCCGCCCGCCGGGCGGCGATCGCGAGGCCGCGGTCCAGCCGTTCGAAGCGGCGGTCGGGGATGTCGATGCCCGCCACGTCCCCCCGCAGCAGCTCCCGTTCGGCGCCCTGCCCGGGGAAGTCCGCCCCCAGCAGCTCGCGCACGGTGCTGTCCTGCCCGTCGGCCGCGACGGCGTAGCGGGCCCGTATCCGGGTGGCGGCGCCGTCGGGGGTGCGGGCGAGCAGGTCGACGTGGCCGGGGCCCTGCGTGACGCCGTACACGTCATGGCCGCGCAGCACGCGCACGCCCGAGTCGGCCGCCCGGGCGGCGAGTCGGGCTTCGGTGGTGGTCTGCGGCACCTTCCACTGCCCGGCGTACGGGCCGGGGCCCGCCAGGTCCAGCGGGATGCCGCCGAAGTGGCCGCGCGGCTCGTGCGGGAGGGTGCCGAAGGCGGTCAACAGGCCTCGGCTGTCGAGGAGTTCGAGGGTGCGCGCGTTGAGGGTGGAGGCGCGCGACTCGGTGGTGGGCTCCACCAGCCGCTCCAGGACCAGTACGTCGGCGCCGCCCAGCCGCAGTTCCGCGGCGAGCAGCAGGCCGACCGGTCCCGCGCCCACCACGACGGCGTCGGCGTGCAGGTCGGGCTCCTCCGGCGCGGACGCGGCGTCCGCGGCGGGGCGTTGGGTGGGGGCCATGGTCACCGCCCGCCTTCCGCGTAGGCCCGGGCGAGCTCCAGCGTGGCCCGGCTGTTGGCGCTCAGCGCCCCGCGGACGTAGTCGCGTGCCGCGGCCACGTCCGCGTCCGGGCCGAGCACGCCGGCGATCGCGTCGGGCCTGAGGACGACGGTGTGCCGGGAGGCCGCCGCGACGCCGTTCCCGTCGTCGGTGAAGGTCCACAGCCCGGTGTGCAGCGCCAGCAGCGCCGGGAGCGTGACCTGCTTGTAGGCGATCCGGTGCGGCGCCAGGCACACCCGGTGCGACTTGGTGGTGTGGGTGCTGCCGTCCTTCGCCCGGGTGTCCATCTCCAGCGTCTGGAGGCCCGGGGTGTCCTCGGTGAGCCGGACCCGGGCGACGTGCGGCAGCCGGCTCTCCCACTGGCCGGCGTCGTTGACGAAGTCGTAGACGTCCTTCGCCGTGCCGTCGACGTGCACCACGTCCTCGAAGGAGAACGTCAACTCCGCCTCGTGGTGAGCGCGTTCGACGTTCGCCCGCAGGCCCTCCAGTTCGGTGCGGGAGTTGCGGTCCACCGCCTGGTCGATCCACGCCAGGCCCTCGGGGCTGTCGTCCACCGCGCTGTAGTCGTGCAGCAGCCGCACCCGCGCGGCGACCGCGCCCTGCGGCTCCACGATCCAGGTGCCGCCCATCCGGGCCACCGGCGGGGTCGAGACCTCCTGCCGGAAGTCGATCCGCAGCGCGCCGGGGTCCAGGGTGCGGCGCGAGGTCCAGCTCTTCGGCTCGCCGTTCGCGGTGGCCCAGATCCGGATGCGCTCCTGGCCGCCGGAGCGCTCCAGGTGGTCGACGTGGATGGTCGGCGCGAAGACCACCGGCCAGCGCGCGACGTCGGCGAGCAGGTCGTAGACGGTCGCGGCCGGGGCCGCGACGGTGATGGTGTGTTCGGTCTCGTGCGTGCCGCGCTGCGGCATGGGACCTCCGTAGGTGGTGAGGCGGCCCGGGAGGGCCGGACGGGGTGAGGGGTGGTGCGGCGGCAGGTGCCGGGCGGTCGTCAGAAGTTGCCCAGGCCGCCGCAGACGTTCAGCGCCTGGGAGGTGACCGAGCCGGCCGCGTCCGTCACCAGGTAGCCGACCAGGCCCGCCACCTCCTGCGGCGTCGAGTAGCGGCCGAGCGGGATCTTCGCCTGGAAGCGGGTGAGCACATCGCCCTCGCTGACGTCCCACGCCTGGGCGTATCCCTGCCGGACCCGCTGCGCCATCGGCGTCTCCACGTATCCCGGGCAGACCGCGTTGACGGTGATGCCGGTGGGCGCCAGTTCGTTGCCGAGCGCCTTGGTGAAGCCGACGACGCCGTGCTTGGACGCGGAGTACGGCGCCCCGAGCACGACGCCCTGCTTGCCCGCGGTGGACGCGATGTTGACGATGCGGCCCCAGGGCCGGCCGCGCAGCCCGCCGGTGGTCAGCACCTCCCGGGTGACCAGGAAGACGCTGTTGAGGTTGGTGTTGATCACGTCGTACCAGAGGTCGTCGGCGAGGTCGGCGGTGACACCGCCGCCGGAGCGCCCGGCGTTGTTGACGAGGATGTCCACGCCCCCGTACGCGGCCACCGCCTGCGCGACGAACGGCCGGACCGACCGCGGGTCGCGCACGTCGACCTCGGCGCCGTCCACCGCGAGCCCCTCGGCCCGCAGTTCCTTGACGGTCGCGGCGACCGACTCGGCGGTGCGCGCGCCGAGGAAGACCCGGTGGCCCTGTTCGGCCAGCAGCCGGACGACGGCCAGCCCGATGCCGCTGGTGCCGCCGGTCACGACCGCGACCCGGCCGACGTCCCCCGCGGCCGGGTCTGGTTGCTCCTCCTCGGCGGCCGGTTGCGGCGCCGCGGCGGCCAGTTCGCCGTTGACCGCGGCCAGCAGCGCCCGGGGGGTGGTGTCGGGGGCCAGCGCGTCGTCGCCGAGCGCGATGCCGTACTCGCGCTCGATCCGGCTGCCGGTCTCCAGCAGGGCCAGCGACTCGTAGCCGAGCGCGCCGAAGTCGGTGTCGAGGATCTCGCCCTCGAGGTCGACGGTCTCGTCGGCGCCCGCGCCCTCGCGCAGAATCCTGCGCAGGTCGTCGAGGCGGAACGGGGTGTGCGCCATGGGGTCCTCCCAGCGGGACGGGTGGGTGTAGGTGCGGCGGCCCGCGCGGCAGCGGACCGGTGGGGCGGTCGGGGGTGCGGTCGAGGTACGGGTCGGGGCGCACGCGGCGCCGGGCCGGATCGAACTGACGTGGCGTCAGATAGGGTCGGCGGCGCGAACGACGACCGCGGAGTTGAAGCCGCCGTAGCCGCGGGCGACGACCAGCGCGGTACGCAGCGCCGCCTCGCGGGCGGCCCCGGTGACCAGGTCGATCCGGTAGCCCGGGTCGGGGGTGACATGGACGGTCGGCGGGATGACGCCGTGCCGCAGCGCCAGCAGCGCCCCGGCCAGGTCGAGCGGCGCGGCGCCCGACCCGAGCCGGCCCGTGGCGGTCTTCGGCGCGGTGACCGGGACGGCCGACGGCCCGAACACCGCCGCCAGCGCGTCGGCCTCGACCCGGTCGAGCGCGGGCAGCCCGGCGGCGTCGGCGAAGACCACGTCGACCTCGTCCGGCGCCACCCGCGCGTCGGCCAGCGCGGCCACGATCGCGTGCCGCAGCCCCGGCTCCCGGCCGGAGCCCGGCCGCGGGTCGAAGGAGGCGCCGTAGCCGGCGACGACGCCGTAGCCCGCCACCCCCCGCGCCCGCGCGGTGGCCGCGTCCTCGACCAGCAGGATCGCACCGCCCTCGCCGGGGACATGGCCGGAGGCCGCCGCGTCGAAGGGCAGATAGGCGCCGTCCGGGTCGTCGCTGGTGGTGAGCCGGGCACTGGCCAGCTGCGCCACCCAGCCCCACGGGCACAGTGCGGCGTCCACACCGCCGGAGACGATCAGCGGGGTGCCCTTGCGGATGAGCCGGCGGGTGTGGGCGAGCGCGTCGAGCCCGCCGGCCTGGTCGCTGACGATGACGCCGGAGGGCCCCTTCATGCCGTTGCGGATGGAGATCTGGCCGCTGTTGACGGCGTAGAACCAGGCGAAGGACTGGTAGGCGCTCACATACTGGCCGCCCTGGCTCCACAGCTTGCGCAGTTCGTTCTGCCCGAACTCGAAGCCGCCGGAGGTGCTGGCGGTGACCACGCCCATGTCGAACGCGGCGTGGTCGGTGGCCGGGTCGATGCCCGCGTCGTCCAGCGCCCAGTCGGCGGCGACCAGCGCGAGGCGCGTCATGCGGTCGGTCTGCGGGATCAGCCGCCCCGGCAGGTGCTCCTCGGCGGTGAAGCCGGTGACCTCCCCGGCCAGCCGGGCGGGGTAGCCCGCCGCGTCGAAACGGGTGATCGGGCCGATGGCGCTGCGGCCCTCGACGGTCGCCGACCAGAACTCCTTGGTGCCCAGACCGGTCGGCGCGACCACGCCGAGCCCGGTGACCAGCGCCTCGCTCATGCCGCCCTCCGCTCCGGCGCGGCCAGCACCATCGCCGACTGGAAGCCGCCGAAGCCGCTGCCGACGGTCAGCACGGTGTCGGTGCGGTGCTCGCGGGCAGTGAGCGGCACGTAGTCGAGGTCGCACTCCGGGTCGCGGGTGTGGAGGTTCGCGGTCGGCGGCACCACGTCGTTGCGGATCGCCAGCGCCGACGCGGCGATCTCGATCGAGCCGATCGCGCCGAGCGAGTGCCCGACCATCGACTTGATGGAGCTGACCGGCACCTCGTAGGCGTGCGCGCCCAGGCTCCGCTTGAACGCGGCGGTCTCGTGCCGGTCGTTCTGCTTGGTGCCCGAGCCGTGGGCGTTGACGTAGTCCACGGCGCTCGGGTCGAGCCGCGCCTCGTCCAGGGCGACCCGGATCGCCTCGGCCAGCTCCACGCCGTCCGGGCGCAGGCCGGTCATGTGGAAGGCGTTGCAGCGGGAGGCGTAGCCGGCGATCTCCGCGTAGATCCGCGCGCCGCGGCGCCGCGCCGCGCCCAGCTCCTCCAGGACGAAGACGGCCGCGCCCTCGCCGAGCACGAAGCCGTTGCGGGTGCCGTCGAAGGGGCGCGAGGCGTGCTCGGGGTCGTCGTTGCGGGGTGTGGTGGCCTTGATGGCGTCGAAGCAGGCCACGGTGATGGGGGAGATGGGGGCGTCGGAGGACCCGGCGACCATGACGTCGGCGCTGCCCTCGCGGATCAGCTCGACCGCGTGGCCGACGGAGTCGATGCCGGAGGTGCAGCCGGTGGAGACCACCGCCGACGGCCCCTCGGCGCCCGCGGCCCAGGCCACCTCCGCGGCGAACGAGCTGGGCACCAGGTAGTCGTACAGGTGCGGTACGGCGTAGCGGTGGTCGACCTCCGCCAGCCGCCCGCCGTCGCTGACCACGCGGTACTCCGTGTCGAGACCGGTGGTCGCGCCGACCGCGCTGCCGACGGTGACGCCGACCCGGTGCGGGTCGAGGGCACCGAGGTCCAGCCCGCTGTCCTCCAGCGCCTCGCGGGTGGCGGCCACCGCCAGTTGGGCCGCGCGGTCCATCCGCCGGATCTCCTGCGGGCCCAGGCCGTGCGCCTCGGGGCAGAAGTCGATCTCGGCGGCGACCCGGGACCGGAACGGCGCCGGGTCGAAGAAGGTGATGCCGCGGGTCGCGGTGCGGCCCTCGGCGAGCAGGCCCCAGAAGTCCTTGACGCCCACCCCGCCCGGGGCCAGGACGCCGATGCCGGTGATGACCACGCGCCGCCCGCTCATGCCGAGCCGTCCCAGGAGTAGAAGCGGGTGGCCATCGCGTCGGCCGGGGAGCGCCAGGTGGCCGGGTCGTAGGCGCCGATGAAGGGCTTGAGGTCGGCGCTGATCCGCACGAAGCGCGGGTCGGTCTTCGCGTCCTCGATCCGGCTGCCGCCGTCGTTCTCGTCGAAGTCCTGGAGGTGGAAGTACAGGCCGCGGTAGAAGAACAGCTGGCGGCGCCGGGTGCCCATCCGGTGCGGCAGGTCGGTGCGGTCGAAGTCGGCGAAGAGCGCGCCGACGTCGGCGGCGTGGCCGGGTTCCATCCGCGCCACGATCAGGGTGCTGTGCATCGGTCCTTCTCTCGGTCGTTCCGGGGGGTGGTGACAAGAGAGCGGGGCACGCCGTCGGGCCCTGGGGTACAGCAGTGCGGGGGCAGGTGCGGGGTGTACGGGGGTGTTCCGGGGGAGCTCGGCGGTCAGGCCGCGGCGGCCGGCGCGGGGCGGCGGGCCGGGCCGAACCAGCGGGCCAGGCTCTCCTCGACGCCCAGGCCGCTGCCCGGAGAGGTCCACGCGACGTGGCCGTCCGGGCGGACCAGGACGGCGCCGGTGCCGGCCGGCACCCCGCCCCCGCCGGTACGGTGCGCGCCGCCGCTGCCGGCCGGGTCGTCCGCCGGTTGCGGGGCGCCGGTGACGACGGTCAGCCGGTCGCTCCAGGCCGCGGCCCGGCGGCGCAGCCCGGCGTCGTCGGCGAGGTCCAGCAGCAGGCCCCGGCCGGTGCGCAGCAGCGCGGTGGTGTCCACGGGCCCGGCGGCGGTCGCCAGCCGCGCTTGAGGAAGCCGCCGCCCGAGCAGCGGGTGGGTGCCGGGCCCGACGTCGTAGCGGATGTCGAGGCCGCTGACCATCCCCGCCAGGTGGCGGCCCACCGCGTCGTGGACCACCAGCCCGGCGAGCACGTCCCGCAGCGGCTGCACCTCGGCGCCGCTGAGGTAGAGCAGGCCCTGCGCCCGGGTGTTGACCAGCAACCGCCGCCCGACCGCGTGCCGTTCGTCGTGATAGGTGTCCAGCAGGCTTTCCGGCGCGTCGCCGCGCACCACCGCGCCCAGCTTCCAGCCGAGGTTGACGGCGTCCTGCACGCCGGTGTTCATGCCCTGGCCCCCCGCGGGCAGATGGATATGCGCGGCGTCGCCCGCCAGCAGCACCCGCCCGCGCCGGTACTGCGTCGCCTGCCGCGCCGCGTCGCCGAACGCGCTGATCCACAGCGGGGTGGCCGCGCTGATGTCCTGGCCGGTCAACCGCTGCCAGGCGGCGGCCACTTCGCCGTACGCCAGGCCCTGCGGCCGGCGGCGCGGCCGGGCGCCGCGCTCGCAGACGATGATGCGGTGCGCGCCCGCGCCGATCGGCACCGACATCGCCATGCCGCCCGGCAGTGCCTCGCCGATCGGGCGCGGCGCGATCGCGCAGTCCGCGATGTCGGCGAGGAACATCTCCATGGTGGACTCGGTGCCCTCGAAGGCGAATCCGCCGAGCTTGCGCACGGTGCTGCGGCCGCCGTCGCACCCGACCAGCCAGGACGCGCGCAGCGTACGGCGGCCGGCGGGCCCGTCCACGGTGACGGTGACCTCCTCGCCGTCGGCGGCGAGCCCCACCACCTCGGTGCCGCGCAGCACGCGGACGCCCAACTCCTCGATCCAGCCGCCGAGTACGGCCTCGGTGCGGTGCTGCGGCACGCCCCGCACGCTGAAGTGCGCGCCGTCGAGCACGCCGAAGTCCACCGGTACGCCGCCGAAGTGGCCCAGCGGGCTGGTGTCCAGCGGTCCGTACCGCGGCAGCAGGCCGCGCTGGTCCAGGACCTCCATGGTGCGCGGGGTGAAGCCGAGCCCGCGGGACTCGCCGCTGGGCTCGGCGAGCCGGTCCAGCAGCAGGACGTCGGCGCCGGCCAGCCGCAGTTCGCCCGCGGCCATCAGCCCGGTGGGGCCGGCGCCGACCACGATCACGGCAGCGTCCATGAGGGTGCCTCCTCTCATTGGTTCCACACGGTGGGACGGGGGAGCGGCGATGCCACGGATGGCGCCGGTGCCGCGGATGCCACAGCTGTCATGGGCGTCATGGGCGTCATGGGCCGCGGCAGGGGCGGAGAAGGGGAGGGAGAGGGAACGACGGGGCGCCTGGAACACCATCGGTCAGGGCCCGGGTCCCGGGAGGGGGAACGGCATGTCGGTGCGGGACCGCCAGGGGTCTCCCGCACGTGCCGGTAACGCGGCGCGAAGTGGGCACAGCTGCGCCGTGAAATGAGTGTGACAGCCCGCTTCGGATGCTGTCAATAGCAGATCTGAATCGCGATCAGGGGCCTCGGGAAACCTGCTGCGGCGTGATCGCGGCGCGCTTCCGCCGCCCCGCCGCCGGGCGTCCTCACATGTGCTTCACGCCCACGTAATTGGGCGCAACATTTGCGCCCGGAGATCGCCCGGCGCCGGGCTCTGCTTTCCTTGACGCCGTGCCTCGGCGCTGCTTACTGTGCTGCCGACCCAGCTGCGAACGGCCATTCGATCCCATCTCTGCGACCGGACAGAATTCGGATGGACCGGCCGCCGACGGAAAGGGTGTCACCATGCGCCGGCCCCTACGCGTCCCCGAGGCCCACGCACCGCTTCTTCGAACCGTCCAGGCCGGCGACCGAGGTGCCGCCGGCCGTGCCACCGCCGAGTGCGCGCGCTGCCGTCGCGGGGTCGGCAGCGCCGGACACGGCTCGCCGTCCCGGCCCGCGCTGTGCGGGCCGTGCGTGGAGCGGCTGCGCGCCGACCTGTGCCATGTGCTCACCCTGCACGAGGAGACCGAGCGCGCCCTCGTCCGCACCCCGGCGTCGCTGCGCCAACGTGTCAGCGGCAGCCGGTCGTTCGGGATCGTCCTGGACGACGACGCGGTGGCGGTGCGCTCGGCGATCCGCGCCCTGCTGCTGTCCTGGACCCGCCTGGTCGCCGATGAACGAGGGGTGCCCGCCGTCACGGACACCGAGGTCAGAGGGCTGCTGCGGTACCTGGTGGTCCATCTGGAGTGGCTGGCGGGCCATCCGGCCGGGCCCGACTTCGCCGATGAGGTGGCCGAGTTGCTGGCCTCGGCCGGGCGGGGTGCGGCCGCGGAGCAGGCGGCGCCGCTCGGCCCCTGCCCGCAGCCCGGCTGCGGGGGGACGCTGCGGGCGCCCGCCGCGGCCGCCGTGCCCGCCGCGGGCCAGGCGCCCGCCGCCCGGCAGGTGCGCTGCGAGTACGGCCACGGGGTGCCGCCCCGCCAGTGGTTCCTGCTCGCCGAGCGCAGCCGGCGCGGCGCGGACGGACGGCGCCCCGCGCCGGCCGGCGCCGGCCGGCCGGGGGCCGCGGGGGCGGGGGTGCCGGCCGGTGAGCGGTGACCGGCGCCCGGCGCGCACCGTGCCCACCGAACTCGCCGCACTCGCCATGGGCGTCTCCCCGGCGACCATCAGGAAATGGGCGAGCCGCGGGAAGATCACCCGCTACGGAAGCCCGCAGCGCGCCGAATACGACCTCGACGAACTCTTCGAAATGGCCGCGTCGGGAAATCCGGAGATTCCGCAGGAATGCCCGGGAGAAGCCTCCTGCGGGGCGTCGGGATGAGCATGTGAAAGGCGGTCGGAAGATGACGGAATTCGACGGCGGGCAGGAATTTCGGGCGCGCCGGAAGATCCGGCGGCCCGCAGCGGAATACGCGGCCGCGCCCGCCCGCGCGGCACCCCGGAAACCGCCGGGGCCGACCCCCCGGAAACCGCCGCAGCCGGCGGTCTCGAAAAGGCCCGGGGGGCGATTGCGTTCCGCCCGGCGGCTATGGCGCGGCCACCCCGGGCGGGCCCGCGGGCGGCGGCATTTCCAGCACCACCTTCCCCAGCGTGTGGCCGCCCTCCACCGCGCGCACCGCCTCCGCCGCCCGCGCGAACGGCACCACCCGCGTCACCATCGGGTCGAGCACGCCGGTGCGCACCAACTCCACGACGGCGCCCAGCAGTCGGGGGTCGCGTACCGGGCCCACCGGCGCGCCGCCCAGCGCGCCGACCGCCGCCCGGTCCGCGCCGCTGACCAGCCGCTCCCGGTCCGCGAGCAGCCCGGCCGCCTCATGGAGCACCTGACCGCCGACCAGGTCCAGCACCCCGTCGATCCCCGCGGGCGCCGCCGCCCGCACCCGCGCGGCGAGCCCCGGGCCGGAGGCGACGTGCACCACTCCCAGCGCCTCGACCGCCGCCCGCTTGCCTTCGGCGGCCGAGCCCACCACCGACAGCCCGAGGTGCCGCGCGACCTGCGCGGCGGCCACCCCGACCCCGCCCCCGACCCCGGTGATCAGCAGCGTCGCCCCCCGCGGCAGCGCCAGCCGGCGCACCGCGCCGTAGCCGGTCGCCGCCGCGATCGGCAGCACCGCGGCGTCGGTCCAGGACACCTCCGCGGGCTTGCGCACCGCCGCGTCGGCGGCCAGCAGGGTGTACTGGGCGTACCCGCCGGTCGACGGCCCGCCCAGGACCGCGTCGCCGACCGCGAAACCGGTCACGCCCGGCCCGAGGGCGGCGACCTCGCCCGCCGCCTCCCCGCCCATCACGGCCGGCAGCAGCACCTCGGGCGCACCGGCCGGCCGGCGGCCCGAACGGCGCTTCCAGTCCACCGGGTTGACCCCGGCCGCGCGCACCGCGAGCAGCAACTGCCCCGGCCCCGGCGCCGGTATCGGCAGATCGGCGAAGTGCTCGGCCTCCGGGCCGCCGAAGTAGCTGTGGACATAAGCCTTCTGCACGTGTTTCCCCGGTGTTCTCAAGCGGTTCCGCTCGGGCGGAATCCGGTGGGCGGACTTCGGGAGCAGGGCGTTTCGGCGGGCGGATCGGCGCGGGCTTGCGCACCGGTCCGGCCCACTCGGCGAAAATGCCATGCAGATTGCACTTTACCTAAGGCGCTGGCTAGGCTCGACCCGAGTCCGACGGATCGTCTGTTTTCCGTCGGTGGTTCGGCATTCGGCCCGCACCGCGCGCCTGCACCGCCCCTCGGGCGCACCGGCGCACCCCCTGGCGGAGCGCGGCACAGACAAGGAGCACATCGCATGGGAAACACGGTTGTCGTCGTCGGCGGCGGATACGGCGGGGCGGCATTGGCCAACCTGCTCGACGCGGACTTCGACGTGGTGCTGGTCGACCCCAAGGACGCCTTCGTCCACACCGTGGCCGCGTTGCGCGGCCTGGTGGACGAGGACTGGTCGCAGCGCATCTACTTCGGCTTCGACGGGCTGCTGCGCCGCGGCCGGCACGTACGCGACCGCGCCGTCGAGGTCGACGAGCGCGGCGTCACCACCGCCGGCGGCCTGCGCCTGGACGCGGACTACGTGGTGCTCGCCACCGGCTCCGCCTACCCCTACCCCGCCAAGCAGGAGGCCGACGACGCCGCGGCCGCCCGCGAGCGGCACGCCGCGACCCGGGCCGCGCTGGCCGCCGCCGAGCGGGTCCTGCTGCTGGGCGCCGGCCCGGTCGGGCTGGAGCTCGCCGGGGAGATCACCGACCGCTGGCCGCGGCTGCGCGTGGTGCTCGTCGACCCCGCCGACGACGTGCTCGGCGGCCGCTACCTGCCCGAGCTGCGCGCCACCCTGCGCGAGCAACTGGCCGCGCGCGGCGTGGAGTTCGTCCTCGGCAGCGCGCTGGCCGCCGAACCCGAGGTGCCGTCCGGCGTCCGCGAGCCGTTCACCGTCCACACCGCCGCGGGCGTCGCCGTCGAGGCCGACCTGTGGTTCCGCTGCTACGGCGTCTCCCCGCTCAGCGACATGCTCGGCGGGAGCCTGGCCGCCGCGCGCCGCGACGACGGCTTCGTGGAGGTCGACGCGCACCTGCGGGTGGCCGGCGCCGCGAACGTCTTCGCGATCGGCGACGTCACCGCGGTGCCGGAGCCCAAGCGGTCCAAGGCCGCCTCCGAGCACGCGGCCGTCGTCGCCGCCAACATCACCGCGCTGGCGGCCGGGCGGCCGCCGCAGCGCGCGTACGAGCCGGGCGGCGACGCCGTGCTGGTGCCGCTGGGCGCCACCGGCGGCGCCTCCCAGGTACCCGGCCCAGACGGCCCCTTGGTGCTCGGCCCGGAGGAGACCGTCCGCTACAAGGGCGGCGACCTGCTCGTCGGCCGCTACGCGGAGCTGTTCGGGGTGTCGGCGCCCGTCGCCGGCTGAGCCGTACGGGCGCCGGCTGAGCCGGACCGCGGGACCGAGCAGCCCCACCGTCAGAAGCACGCACCTACCGAGGCGTTGAGATTCCGACCGGGGGCCGCCGGCCGCCCGGGCTCGCACGCGACATGAGAGGTGGTCCACCCATGGGCAACGAAGCGCGGTCCCTGGCCGGGAAGGTCGCCGTGGTCACCGGCGGCGCGGGCGGCATCGGCGCCGCCACCGTGGAGGCGCTGGCCGCGGCGGGCGCCGACGTGGTGCTCGCCGACGTCGAGGAGGAGGCCGTGGCGAAGGCCGCCGCGGAACTGGCCGCCAAGGGCCTGTCCGTGGTCGGCCGCGCCGTGGACGTCGCCGCCGAGGACAGCGTCCGCGACCTGGTGGACTTCACCGTGGACACCTTCGGCGGCATCGACGTGCTGGACAACAACGCCGCCCTGACCTCGGCGATCCGCGCCGACCGCGACGTGGTGACGATGCCGGTCGAGCTGTGGGACCAGGTGATGGCGGTCAACCTGCGCGGGCCGATGCTGCTGTGCAAGCACACGGTCCCGGTGATGATCCGGCGCGGCGGCGGCTCGATCGTCAACATCACCAGCGGGCAGGGGCTGTCGGGCGACCGGGTGATGGTCGCCTACGGCAGCTCCAAGGGCGGGCTGGTCGCCCTGACCCGGTTCGTGGCCGCCGCGTACGGCGCGCACGGCGTGCGGTGCAACGCCGTCGCGCCCGGGCTGATCCGCACCCCGGCGCTGGAGGCCGACATGCCGCTGCCGGTCCAGGAGATGTTCCAGAGCGCCAACCTCATCCCGCGGCTGGGCACCCCGCAGGACGTCGCCGAGCTGGTGGCCTACCTCGCCTCCCCGGCGGCGTCCTTCATCACCGGCCAGGTGCTGCCCGTCGACGGCGGCTTCCTCGCGCACCTGCCGACGCTCTCCCCGCTGCCGCACTGAGGCCGCACGAAGGCCCGGGCCCGCCCTCCAGCGGCGGACCCGGGCCTTCGCCTTGCTGCCGCACGTCCCCCGCGCGGCCCGGGACCCTCACCCCACCCAGGGTGAGATCCCCGCCTCGATCGCGCCCGGGCCGGCCGGCCCCGCCCACGCGAAGTAGCCGTCCGGCCGCACCAGGGCTGCCTCGCCCGGCGCGAGGTCGCCGCCGGCCGACCGCGCCACCACCAGCCGGTCCTTGCGGCGGGCGGCCCCCGGCAGTTCCCCGCCGTCAGAACCGGCCGCGTCCGCCGCCGGGAGCACCAGCACGAACCGCCCCCCGCGCAGGACTTCGTACAGCCGCCCCCGCTCCAGCGGCAGGTCCGGGGCGCGCCGCCCCACCAGGCGGTGCGCGCCGCGCGGCGCCGGGTAGGCGTAGCCGACCCCGGTGATCTCGCCGACCGCCTGCCGCGTCACCGGCCGCACATGGGTGACGACCAGCTTCCGCACGGTGCGCAGCGCCACCTCGAACGGGTTGTGCGCCATCGCCAGCCGCAGGTTCAGCCCGCTGGTGCGCAGCACCGCCCGGCCGACCGGGTGCCGCTCGTCGTGGTAGCTGTCGAGCAGCGCGTCGCCGGCCCAGCCGCCGAGCACCGCCGCCAGCTTCCAGCCGAGGTTGGCGGCGTCCTGAAGACCGGTGTTCATGCCCTGCCCGCCGGCCGGCGAGTGCTGGTGCGCGGCGTCCCCGGCGAGCAGCACCCGGCCGACCCGGTAGCGCGGCACCTGCCGCTCGTCGCTGTGGAACCGGGACAGCCAGCGCGGGTCGTGCATGCCGAAGTCGCTGCCGAAGGCCCGCTCGATGATCGACCGCAGCTCCTCGAACTCCAGCGGCGCGTCCTCCGCCGCCTCGCGGCCGGACCGCTCCCAGCCGCCCACCCGCCACCAGCCGTCGCCGAAGGGCGCGATGAAGCCGAACGCGTCCCCCGTGCCGTGCACGCGCACCACCAGCTCGGGCCGCTCGGTGAACTTCACGTCGGCCAGCGCCACCGAGCGGATCACGACCTTCCCCGGGAACGGCAGCCCCAGCGCCTCGCGCACCGCGCTGCGCACCCCGTCCGCCCCCACCAGGTACGACGCCCGCACGGTGCGCACCTCGCCCGCCCCGTCACCGGTCTCGCGGACCGAGACGGTCACCCCGTCGGCGTCCTGCGCCAGGCCGGTGACCTCGGCGCCGTAGCGGATCACCGCGCCGTGCTCCAGCGCCCGGCGCAGCAGCAGTTTCTCCACCTCGTACTGCGGGGTGACCAGCAGGAAGGGGTAGCGGGAGGCCAGCGTGCCGAGGTCGAAGGGGATCGCGCCGAACAGCCGCAGCTCCCGGATGACCTGGCCGGTGGGCACCAGCTCGTCGGTCAGGCCGCGCGCGTCGAGGAGTTCGAGGGTGCGGGCGTGCACCCCGAAGGCGCGGGTGAGGTTGCTGACGCCCTCCGGGCGCCGTTCGAGGACCTCCACCGGCACCCCCGCCGCCGCGAGGTCGCCGGCCAGCAGCAGCCCGGTCGGCCCGGCGCCGGCCACCACCACCGGGAACGGCGCCGGGTGCGGGGACTTCGGGGCGGTGGGCATGCCGTCGCCGGAGCGCGGCGGATCTTCCTGGGACATGCGCGACTCGCTTCCTGGGGAATCCCGGAGCAGGGCTCGACGGGGGACGGCGGGAGCCGGGAACCATCCTGCTCCGCGTCTGTGAACCCTGTGCTGCGGCGGCATGTCGGCACCCGCGCGCCCGCCGTGCCCGCCCGCGCGCGTGCCCGCCGCGCCCGGGAACGCGTACGCCGCCACGACGGGGCCGTGGCGGCGTACCCGGACGAGCGGCGGTGCGCCCGCTGCGGAAAGGTCCCTACGGCGCTACGCGGTGGTCTCCGGTTCGAAGGCGCTCAGGGTCGGGTCGTAGTCGGACGTACCGATGTCGTACATCGGGGTCATCCAGTGGTAGAAGTTGTCGCCGCGCTCGCGCAGCAGCCCGTACAGCCGGCGCATCAGGCGGCGCCGGACATCGGCGAGTTCGGGGTGCGGGTAGCGGTTGGCCAGCTCGTACGGGTCGGCCGCCAGGTCGTACAGCTCGTTGACCGACTCGGGGTTGACCACGAGCTTGTAGCGGTCGTCGCGGATCATCCGCTGCGGGTAGGGGAAGTGGTGGCCGTGGAACTCCGCCAGCAACTCCTGCCGCCACGGCGGCGCTTCGCCCCGCACCAGCGGCAGCAGGCTGCGACTGTCCACCGCGGGCGACGGATCGCAGCCCGCCAGCTCCAGGATGGTCGCGGTGCAGTCGGTGAGCGTCGCGAACTCCTGCCGCACCTGCGGAGGCCCGCCCGGCACCCGGACGATCCCCGGGATGCGGTAGATGTCCTCGTACATCGCCGGGCCCTTGTCGTGCAGCCGGTGCGCGCCGGTGAACTCGCCGTGGTCCGCGGTGAACAGCACCGAGGTGTCGTCGGCCAGGCCCAACTCCTCGATCCGGGTGAGGATACGGCCGATCTGCTCGTCGATGAGCGTCACATAGCCCCAGTACACCGCGATGAGCTTGCGGGTCACCTCGATGGGCATCGTGTCGAACGTCCAGTGCGCGCTGTAGTTGCGCTGCACCGGCGGCTTGCCCTCGAACGTCTCGGCTATCGAGGGCGGCAGCTCCACCAGCTCCGGGTCGTACCGGTCGAAGTAGGCGTCCGGCAGCAGGTAGGGCAGGTGCGGGCCGAAGAAGTGCGTGGCCTGGAAGAACGGCCGCCCGGTGGCCGCGTAGCGCTCCAGCTGCTCGATGGTCCGGGTGGCGAGGTAGTACTCGAAGGTGGCCTCCACCGGCTGGTGCAGCCGCGCCGCCAGCAGGTTGCCGGGGTTGCCGTTGGGCATGGTGCCGCGCACCAGGTCCGAGATCCGGTACGGCGGCAGGTCGCGCTCGGCGAGGTAGGCCAGGTAGTCCGGGTGGTCGACCGGGTTGTGCCAGCCGGCCAGGTCCGGGCCCTCGAAGCCGTACGACGCGGCGTTGCGCTCGGTGCCGCCGTGCCACTTGCCGACCAGGCCCAGCTGGTAGCCGCGCTCGGCCAGCGCCGCGGGGAAGGTGAAGACGTCCTCGCGCAGGTCCTCCAGGTAGCCCACGTTGCGCTCGTGGTTGGCGAGCAGCCGGTGCCGGAAGGGCGCCTGGCCGGTGAGCAGGCTCGCCCGGGCCGGGGTGCAGATCGCGGTGGGGGTGTAGAAGCGGTCGAAGCGGGTGCCGCCGGCCGCCAGCCGGTCCAGGTGCGGGGTGGCCACGTGCGGGTTGCCGTACGCGCCCAGGGTGTCCACCCGGTGCTGGTCGGTCATCAGGAACAGGATGTTCACTTGCCGGACGCCTTCGTGAACGCGGCACCGTCGTAGTACGACGACGGGTCCGGGGCCTTCTTCAGCTGGCCGGTGCTCACGAAGAAGTCGGCCAGGCCGTTCAGCCACTTGTCCACGGTGCCGTCCTTCGTCTTCGCCACCAGCTGCGCGGTGGTGAGCAGTTCGACGTTGGCCGCGTCCGCGCGGGTCTGCGCCTCGGTGACCTGGAGCATCTTCGCGGACAGCTTGATCGCCTCGTCCTTGTGGGCGGACCGCCAGTCGTTCGCCTCCTGGAGCACCTTGACCACCTTCGCGGTACGGGCGGCATCCGCCTTCGGGCCGGAGACGAAGGCGGTGGGGAAGGCGTGGTCGGGGAAGTCCCGGTCGGCGGCCAGCTCCACCAGCTTCGGCTTGCGCTTCTTGATCGTGTCGATCAGCGGGTAGTAGAAGCCCGCGCCGTCGATCTGCCCGGAGGAGAACGCCGACACGATGGTGGCCGGGTCCATCGCCACCTTCTTGACGTCGGAGATCTTCATCCCGGCCTTCGCCAGCGCCAGATCGAGGATCATCTCGCCGGAGGTGCCCTCGGTCACCGCGACCTTCTTGCCCTTCAGCTGCTCGATCGAGGTGATGCCGGGCTGCGCGATGACCCGGTCGGCGTAGGTGAGCGTGTCGATGGCGATCAGCTTCGCCTTGCCGCTGGCGGGCAGCCACAGCGCGCCCGGGCCGATGTAGCCGTAGTCGAGGTCGCCGGAGCCCAGCGCCTGGATCTGGATCGGGCCGTTGGTGAAGACCTTCACGTCGGCGCTGAGGCCGTGCTTCTTCCACAGGCCCTGGTCGTCGGCTATCGCCAGCAGGCTGGAGCCGTTGAAGTCGCCGATGTAGCCGAAGCGGACCTTGGAGCCGCCACCGGAACCGCCCGAACTGCTGGAGGAGCAGGCGGCAGCGGTGAGTGACAGAGCGGATGCGGACAGTGCGGTGACGAAGCCGCGCCGGCTCAACGGGGCCATGGCGGGGGTCCTTTCGGGAAAGTGGTACGGGAAACGGGGTACGGGGTTACGGGTACGGCGTGCGGTGCGCGGAAAAGGAAGCGGGGGTCCGACTCAGGCGGCCGGGGCGTCCGGTGCGGGATTCGCCGCCGGGGGCGGGTCGGCCGGACCCTGGTGGTACACCGACTGCCAGACCTGGTTGCGCAGCGCGGCGAACTCGGGGGAGAGCCGGATCTCCTCCGTGCGGGGATAGGGCAGGTCCACCTCGACCACCGTGTGCACCCGCCCGGGCTTCGCCGCCATCACCACCACCCGCTGGGCGAGGTAGACGGCCTCCTCCACGTCATGGGTGACGAACATGACGGTGCGCCGCTCCTTGCTCCAGGTCTCCAGCAGCTGGTCCTGGAGCTGCACCCGGGTCAGCGCGTCCAGCGCCCCGAACGGCTCGTCCATCAGCAGCACCTCGGGGTCCACCGCGTACGCCCGGGCGATCGCGCAGCGCTGCTTCATGCCGCCCGACAGCGTCTTCGGCAGCGCGTCCGCGAAGTCCGTCAGCCCGACCAGCTCGATCGCGTGGTCCGCCCGCGCCCGGCGCTCCCGGGCCGGCATCGAGGACAGCTTCAGCCCGAACTCCACGTTGCGGCGCACCGTCAGCCACGGGAAGAGCGCGTACTGCTGGAAGATCACCCCGCGGTCGGGGCCCGGCCCGGTGACCGGCCGGCCGTCCACGGACACCTCGCCCGACGTCGGCTCGACCAGCCCGGCGGCCATCCCCAGCAGCGTGCTCTTGCCGCAGCCGGACGGCCCCACCACCGTGACGAACTCCCGCTCGCCGATGTCCAGCGACACCCCGCCCAGCGCGGTGAAGGTGCCGCCCTTGACCGGGTACGTCCTGACGGCGTCCCGGAAGGAGATCTTGGGTGTCATCGTCGCTCCTGCCAACCGGTGAGACGGCGCTCGGCGAGCAGCAGCAGCCGGTCCATGACCAGGCCCAGCACGCCGATGGTGATCAGTCCCACGAAGATCGTGTCGAGGTCGTAGTAGGTCTCGGCGTGCTGCATCCGGAAGCCCAGGCCCTCCTGCGCGGCGATCAGCTCCGCGGCCACCAGGGTCGACCAGGCCGCGCCCAGCCCGATCCGCATGCCGACCAGGATGAACGGCGCCGACGCCGGGATGACCACCTTCAGGAAGATGGTCCGGTCGCGCGCGCCCAGCACCCGGGCGGCGTCGATGAGGGTGCGGTCCACGTCCAGCACGCCCTGGAAGGTCGCCACCACGCTGGACAGGAACGCCGCCAGGAAGATCACGAAGATCTTCGGGGTCTCGCCGATGCCCATGAGCACCACGGCCAGCGGGATCAGCGCCAGCGGCGGCACCGTGCGGAAGAACTGCACATAGGGCTCGAACAGCCCGCGCGCCACCGGGTACCAGCCCATCAGGAAGCCGATGACGACCGCCAGCACGGTGCCGAGCAGGAAGCCGGTCAGCACCCGCCGCAGACTCGCGGCGATGTCGCCCTCCAAGGTGCCGTCGCCCAGCAGCTGCCCGGCCCTGCGGGCGACCGCCACCGGGCCGGGCACGTCGTGCACGCCCCGCGCGGCCAGCAGCGCCCACACGCCCACCCCGACCGCCACCGCGACCACGTTGAGCAGCAGCCGCGGCGCGCCGCGCCGCCAGTCCACCGCCCGGCGCGGCCCGGCCGCGTCCTTCCCCGCCGTCGGCGCCCCCGTGGACAGCGCACTGTCCTGCTCGGTCGTCGCCAGGTCCATCGTCGCCTCGCTCCGTTCGTTGCCGCTCATCGGGCTCATCGGGCTCATCGGGTACCTCCGTGCGCGCCCGCCGCCCGGGCGACCGGGTGGCCGTGCAGCTGCGGCGAGTCCCGCAGCACCAGCGCGATGCCGCCGAGGGCCGCCCCCACCTCGCCGAGCGCCGCCGGGCGCAGGTCGATCCGGTCCCGGGCCACCGGCAGCAGCCCGGCGGCCAGCGCGTCCTCCACCGGGCCGGTCAACGCCTTTCCGGCGGCGGCGAGTTCACCGCCGACCACGATCACACCCGGGCCGATCGCGTTGCACACCGCGGCCAGCACCGTGCCGATCCGCCGCCCCACCTCGGCGAGCACGCCCACCGCGACTGCCTCGCCGTCGCGCGCGGCCGCCGTCACCTCGGCGATGTCCCCGGCCCGGCCGCCCGCCGCCCGGTACGCCTCCAGCACCGCGCCCACCGACGCGACCGTCTCCAGGCAGCCGGTGCCGCCGCACTCGCACGCCGCCCCGTCCGGCACGACCGTGATGTGGCCGAACTCCCCGGACATCCCGTACGCGCCCCGGTGCGGCGCCCCGCCCACGATCAGCCCGCCCCCGACACCGTGCGACAGCCGCAGGTACAGCACGTCGCCCGCGCCCGCCGCCGCGCCCCACGTCGACTCCGCGAGCGCGGCCAGCCGGGTGTTGTTGTCCACGAAGACCGGTACGTCGAAGCGGCCGCCCACCAGGCGCGCGACGGCGTCCCACCCGTCCCCGGCGGTGCTGGGGCCGGCGGGTGCGGCGGTTTCGGCTGGTGCGGCGGGGCCGGCGCCGGACAGGGCGTCGTCCGCCGCCGTGACCGGCGGGCCCACCACCGGGCCGACCACGCCCACACCGATCGCGCTGAGCGCGTCCAGCCGCAGGGAGTCCCCGGCTAGGCCGCGGATGAGGTGCTCGGCGAGGTCGGCGCGCTCGGCCCAGCCCAGGTCCGGGCCGTGCGGGCGGGTGGCCGAACCGACCACCTCGTGGGCGACGTTGACGGCCGAGACGTGGACGGCGCGGCGGGCGAAGTCGATGCCGATGGCGAGCCCGGCGTCGGGGTTGAGGGCGAGCCGCTCGACCGGCCGGCCGCGCTTGCGGGGGCCGGCCTCGGGCGCGGCGGCCACCACGGCGCCGTTGCCGACCAGCGCGCCGACGATGTCGTACAGCGTGGTGCGGGACAGCCCGCAGCGCGCTCCCAGCTCGCCGCGGCTGAGCGGGCCGTGCGTGCGCAGCAGGTCCAGCACCAGTTGCTCGTGGCCCCGCCGCAACCGGGACAGGAGGCCGTCTTGTTGCTGCATGCCGACAGGATGCGGACCCGGGATTTTTTCGTCAATGCTCCGGAAAAAAGAACCGGACATTGCACAGGTGCGTCGGCGCCATGCAACGGCCCAGCTCAGCGCCGTATATGACGTGACATCAGGGCTCCTGCGACCGGCCGATCCTTATCGAGCGGGTTACACGGGCTTCACGGGGGTTCACAATCGGGAGCCCGGTCCACCCGTCCGGGAGCCCGGTTCACACGTCGCGGACGCAGCGGAAGCCGAGGTTGCCGGTGGTGCTGTCGGGCGTGTTGGAGGTGCGGGCGGCGACCCGGTAGCGGTTGCAGTACGAGTGGTGGCACAGGTACGAACCCCCGCGCATCACCCGGGCGGTGCCGCGCGGCGGGCCGGCGGGGTTGCTGCGCGCACCGGCCGGATGGTCGGTGGTCCACCAGTCGGCGCACCACTCCCACACGTTGCCCGCCATGTTGTACAGGCCGTACCCGTTGGGCGCGAAGGCGTCCGCGGGCGCGGTGCCGGCGTAGCCGTCCTCGGCGGTGTTCTTCGTGGGGAAGCGGCCCTGCCAGATGTTGCAGCGGTGCGTGCCGCCGGGCCTCAGCTCGTCGCCCCACGGGTAGCGGCGCTGCTCCAGCCCGCCGCGCGCGGCGTACTCCCACTCCGCCTCGGTCGGCAGCCGCCCCCCGGCCCACCGGCAGTACGCGGCCGCGTCCGCCCACGACACGTGGACCACGGGGTGCCCGCCGATGCCGGCAAGGCCGCTGCCCGGCCCGAGCGGCGCCCGCCACCAGGCGCCCGGCACCCCGCACCACCACGGGGTGTGCTGCGGGCGGGCGGCGCCCCGGCGCAGGTGCGCGGGCAGGAAGCCGGCGAAGACGTACGACCAGCCGAACCGTTCCGCCTCGGTGACGTGGCCGGTGGCGGCGACGAACGCCGCGAACTGCTCGTTCGTCACCGCGCAGGCGTCGATCCGGAACGGGCGCAGCGTGACCGGCCGCACCGGGCCCTCCCCGTCGGCGGCGAACCCCTCGGCGTCCTCGGTGCCCATCAGGAAGCGGCCGCCCGGCAGCAGGACGGTGCCGCCGGGGCCGTCGCCGGGTGCGGCTGATGCGGCCGATGCGGCGGGTGCGGCGGGCGGCGCGGACACCGTCGGGCCGAGCGACAGGAGCCCGTCGGGTGCGCCCGCGCGGTGGCCACCCGGCCCGGCGGCCGGCCCCTCGCCGCGTCCGGGCGCACAGCAGGACGGCGGATGCTGCACGGCTTCACTCATGGCGCGCTTCCCCACTTCGATCGCTCGACCGCACATGATAGGCGGAAAAACCCGAGGTCCGGGGCCTGCCGCAGCCGCACGGGCGCGCGAACCAGGCCCGTCGGTCCCCGCCCTCGGGGCGGGACGACGCTCGTGATCGGTACGCCTACGCGAGGACCCGGTCGATCTCGGCGAGCTCGTCCGCGGTGAAGGCCGGGCCGGACGCCGCCCGCACGTTGGCCTCCAACTGCGCCACGGTGCTCGCGCCGACCAGCGCCGAGGTGACCTCCTCGTGCCGCAGCACCCACGCCAGGGCCATCTGCGCCAGCGACTGGCCGCGCCCGGCGGCCAGTTCGTTGAGCGCGCGGACCCGCGCCAGCATCTCCGGCGAGATCCCGTCGGCGGTCAGGAAGGGGCTGCTGCCGGCCGCGCGCGAGTCCTGCGGCACCCCCTTGAGGTAGCGGTCGCTGAGCAGCCCCTGGGCGAGCGGCGAGAAGACGACGCTGCCGGTGCCGGTCTCCCGCAGCACGTCCAGCAGTCCGTCCTCGACCCAGCGGTCGACCATGGAGTAGCGCGGCTGGTGGACCAGCAGCGGGGTGCCCAGCCGGGCGAGGATCTCGGCGGCCTGCCGGGTCAGCGCGGCCGGGTAGTTGGAGACCCCGACGTAGCGGGCCTTGCCCTGCCGCACCGCGCTGTGCAGGGCCCCCATCGTCTCCTCCAGCGGGGTCTGCGGGTCCGGGCGGTGGTGGTAGAAGACGTCCACGTGCTCCAGGCCCATCCGCCCCAGGCTCTGGTCGAGGCTGGCCAGCAGGTACTTGCGGGAGCCCCAGTCGCCGTACGGGCCCGGCCACATGTCGAAGCCCGCCTTGGTGGACACCACCAGCTCGTCGCGGTGCGCGCGGAAGTCCCGGGCCAGCACCCAGCCGAAGGTCGACTCGGCGGCGCCGGGCTCGGGCCCGTAGTTGTTGGCCAGGTCGAAGTGGGTGATGCCCAGGTCGAACGCGCCGCGCAGCAGCGCCCGGGAGGTGGCCCGCGGGGTGCTGGTGCCGAAGTTGTGCCACAGGCCGAGGGACACGGCCGGCAGCCGCAGTCCGCTGCGCCCCAGCCGCCGGTAGGGCATGGCGGAGTAGCGGGTGCCGGAGAAGACGTCGTTCACGGGTGTCCTTGGGCGGTTCGGGGCGGCCGGCGACGGGGCGCGGCCTGCCAGGGCGTTGGAACATGTTTTCTTTGACGCGGGTCTCGGCGCCCAATTCAACACGACTCCACACGGTCGCGCAGCCAGGTTGTCGCCAGCCCCGCTGGCGGCCCCGCTCGAGAATATTGACAAGGTCATTACGTAACTCTAGATTCGCTCCACGCCGACAGCGACATGCTTGCCCCGGTTCCTGCCGGGCCGGCGCGATCCGCCCCCGCACGCAAGGAGCGCACGACATGTCCGTCAGACGGCAACGACGCCGCTGGCTCACGGCGGGCACCGCCGCGGCGGCCGCCCTGCTGGTCGCGGCCCCCGCCGCCCAGGCCCGCACCGCCACCGCCCGCCCCGGCCCCGCCGCACCCGCCGACCTCGGCCCCCTGGTCGTCCACACCGGCCAGGGCCCGACCGGATACTCCGTCACCTTCCGCGTCTACGACCCCACGGCCACCAGCGAGCGCATCAAGGGGGAGTGGTCCTTCGCGTCCGCCGCGCAGATCGCCGCCGACCCCGCCAACTCCAGCCCCCGCTACGGCACCGACTGGCAGCCCGGCGACTTCCCGCTGGCCACGCCCAACGCCGGATCGGCCGCCAACTGGCCGGTCGCCCAGATGACCAAGGACGACCGCACCGGCGTCTGGTCGTACACCACCCCGCTGCCCTCCGGCGTCTTCAACTACGCCTTCTACCGCGACTGCACGGCCGCCGCGCCCGCCCTGACCGGCTGCGCCCCGGCCGCCGACCCCGCGGCCGCGCCGTGGAGCACCGCCGGTTCGGCCGAGCCGAGCAGCCAGGTCTACGTGCCCTTCGACCGCCGCTTCCAGCAGGCGGACTACTCCTGGCAGGGCCCGGCCGCCCGCGCCGACCAGGGCACGCTCACCCACCTGACCTACCCCGCGCCCGGGCACACCGGCCCCGACGGCGAGAACTACCTGTCGGTCTACACCCCGCCCGGCTACGACGCCCGCCGCCGGCAGGCGTACCCCACCCTGTACCTGGTGCACGGCGGTGGCGGCAACGAGATGGACTGGTCCACCCAGGGCGACCTGAAGAACATCATGGACCAGCTGATCGCCGGCGGCGAGATCCAGCCCATGGTCGTCGTCATGCCGAACAACCCCACCGACGACGAGATGACCGACGACGTCATCCCGTACGTCCAGCAGCACCTCCATGTGCAGACCACCGCCGCCGGGCGGGCGTTCGCCGGGCTGTCGGGCGGCGCCACCGTCGTCGAGGACCTGCTCTACGGCCGGACCCCGACCTTCGGCTCCTACAGCGTCTGGTCCGCGCCGCGCGGCCTGCCCACCGCGCAGCAGGCCGCCGACCCGCAGCTGAAGCAGCTGCTCGGCCTGCACATCGGCGTCGCCCGGCAGGACCTCGGCGGGCTCGCCCAGGGCAACACCACCGCCGAGCAGCAGCTGCTGGCGGCCAACGGCGTGCCCTTCACCTCCTACAACACCGACGGCGGCCACAACTGGGCCTACTGGCGCCAGGCGCTGCGCGACTCCCTCACCCGGGTCGACTTCCGCGCCACCACCGTCGCGGTCCGCACCCACGGCCGCAGCGCCACCGCCACCGTGACCCCGGCGACCGCCCAGCCCGCGGCCCCGACCGGCACGGTGCGCTTCCTCCTGGACGGCAAGCCGCTCGGCGCGGCCGTGCCCCTGCACGGCGGCACCGCCACCGCGGTCCTCCCGCACGGCGCCACCGGCACCGTCACCTCGGTCTACGGCGGCGACCGCCGCTACAACGGCAGCTCCTCGTAACACCCGCCACCGACCGCCCTCTCCGGGCCGGTGGGCGCCGTACGACCGGCGCCCACCGCGCCCGCCCCTCGCGTCACCCCAGGAAAGGAACGATGCCGCATGCGCGGAAACGGACGGCGGACGGCGGCGCTGCTCGCCTGCCTGGGCGCCTTGGCCGCCTGGCTGGCCACCGGCGCCACCCCGGACGCCTCGGCGACCGGCCCGGCCGCAGCGCACGGCGGGCAGACCGCCACGGCCGCCGGCAGCCCGCTGGCGCCGAAGGTGGTGCACACCGGGACCGGCCCGACCGGCTACCAGGTCACCTTCCACTTCAAGGCGCCCACCGCACACAGCGTGCAGATCAAGGGGGAGTGGTACTTCGCCGACCCCTACCGGCTCTCCGCGCTCGCGGGCACCGCGACCAGCGTCGTGCAGACCCCCGGCACGACCCCCGCGCAGTGGCGGCCCGGTGACATCCCGATCGGCTCGCCCAACTCCTCCGCGGCCAACTGGCCGGTCACCACCATGACCGAGGACCGGCACACCGGCATCTGGTCGTACACCACCCCGCTGCCCTCCGGCGTCTTCAGCTACGGCTTCTACGTGGACTGCGCGAGCAGCACCCAGACCGGCTGCACCGAGGTCCCCGACCCGGCCAACCCGGCGTGGAACGTGCGGGGCGGGCACACCACCGGCTCACCGGAGTCCGTCAGCCAGGTCTACGTCCCCGCCGACCCGAAGTCCGCCGCCACCGACCTGTCCTGGCAGGGCCCCGCCCGCGTGCACGGCACCCTGCGCGACGTCAGCTACCCCGCGCCCGCCTCGACCGCCCCGGCCGGCCGCAGCTACCTCGCCGTCTACACCCCGCCCGGCTACGACCCGAAGCGCGCGAAGCCCTACCCGACCGTCTACCTCAACAGCGGCGGCAGCAACGAGATGGACTGGAGCACCCAGGGCGCCCTCGGCAACATCCTGGACCACCTGATCGGCACCGGCGAGATCCAGCCGATGGTCGTCGTCATGCCCGACACCCAGGGCTTCGCCGCCGACTCCTACGCCTCCTTCGACGCCGACCTGCTCACCGCCGCGATCCCCTACGTCGAGGCGCACTACCGCGTGTCCACCTCGGCCGCGCAGCGGGCCATCGGCGGCCTGGGCTACGGCGCCTCGATCACCAACTCCTTCCTCTTCGACCACCCGGGCCACTTCGGCTCCTACGGCGTGATGAGCCCCGGCATCAACGGCGACTTCAGCCTGCCGGACGCGGGGTCGCTCAGCGCGGCGCAGGTCGCGGCGATGAAGGACGCGAACATCATGGTCGGCGGCGGCTGGCAGGACCCCAGCCACTACTACCACGCGAGCGAGGTGGCCACCCTGGCCGCGGTGGGCGTGCCGGTCACCCCCGACTACGTCAACGGCGGCCACTCCTGGTACGCGTGGCGCCTGCTGGTGCGGGACTTCCTGACCAAGGTCGCCTTCTTCCCGCCCGCCGCCGGGTGACCGCTGCCGGCCGGCCCCGGCCCCGGCCCGGGTCCCGGGCCGGGGTCAGCATACGACGCGCAGCGCCGGCCTGAGGAAGGACGGCAGCAGCTCCGAGGCGACCTGGATCGCGCCCCGCACGGTCGCCTCGGAGGACAGCGGGCGCACCGCGAGCCCGGCGGCGTTGGGCCGGTAGGCCAGCGCCCGCAGCTCCTCGGCGAAGCGCTCGAAGAAGCGCGTACCGCCGTCGGTGAAGGCGTTCCCGCCGAAGTAGACCACGGCCGGGTTGACGACGTTCACCTGCCAGGACGCCGCCAGCGCCAGCCGGTGCGCGGCCAGGTCGAGCATGCCGAGCACCGCAGCGTCGCCGCACGCCTCCATCCCGGCCAGCGTCGGCGGCGCGGGCCGTCCGGTGATCCGCTGGAACTCGGCCCGCAGGTGCGGCGCGGAGGTGACGCTCTCCACGCAGCCGCGCCGCCCGCACCGGCACAGCGCGTCGACGCCGGGCAGCACGCAGTGCCCGAGCTCGCCGGCGCTGCCGGTCGCGCCGTCGATCAGCCGCCCGCCCACCGTCGCCGCGCTCCCGACGCCGTGGCCGACGTAGACCAGCGCCGCGGAGTCCGCGGCGGCCGGCTCCTGCGCGAGCCGGCCGATGAGCGTGGCGGCCACCACGTTCACCACGGCGACCGGCACACCGAGCATCCCGGCGAGCTCGTCGGCGGCCGGCAGGTCCGACCAGCCCTCCGACCGGACCACCGTCCACCGGCCCCGGGCCCGGTCGATCGAGCCGGGCAGGGTGAGCGCCACCGCGGCCAGCGGCCCCAGGTCCGGGTGCGCGTCGCGCAGCGCGGTGACGCGCTCGGCGAACGACGCGACCAGCTCCCGCCAGTCATCCGGCTCGGGCGCCGCCGGCGCCAGGCTGTGCGCCAGGACGTTGCCCGCCATGTCCGCGAGGGTGACCTCCACACGGGCGCTGCGCAGCCGGACGGCCGACACCACCCGCGCCCGGGGCCGGAAGTGCAGCAGGGTGCCGGGCCGCCCGCCGCCGGCGGCGGCCTTGAGCTGCCCCTCCTCCACGACCAGCCCCTCGGCGGCCAGCTGCCGCACCACCGCCATCACGGTGGGCCGGGTCAGGCCGGTCAGCCGCCCCAGCTGCGCGCGGGTGAGCCCGCCGTGGTCGCGCAGCGCCCCGCACACGGCGGCCACGTTGGCCTCCCGGATGTCGGCGGTCGACATGCGCTCGGCGGGTCGCGGCGCCGCGGCGGGAACGTCCATGCCCGAAAGCTTAGGGCGGTCCGGCGTCTGTCCTGCGCCGGTGCGGTGACATCCCGGCGCCAGACCCGCGCAGCGCTCCGCGCCGCCCGGCCGCGCCGCCCGGGTCCCGGGAACGCCGCCTGCCCCGGGGCGGCGGGTGCCCGGCGTGCCGAGCGGCACGCGGACCGCGCCGGGCGCATAGTCGTACCAGCGCAGCAGCCGTACGACCGAAAGGGAACGCAGCACCGTGCCCGCACCACCGCGGATCGACTACCGGGCGGTCTTCGCCGCCCTGGTGAGCCCCAGCCTGCTGCTCGCCCCCGACTTCGTCGTGGCCGACGCCAACGACGCCTACCTGCGGGCCACCGGCCGCACCCGGCGGGAACTCGTCGGCCGCAACATCTTCCAGGTCCACCCGGACAACCCCGGTGACCCGCTGGCCGACGGCGTCAGCAACCTGCGCGCCTCACTCGAGCGGGTGCTGCGCTCCAAGCGGTCCGACACCATGGCCGTCCAGCAGTACGACATTCCCGCCCCCGGCCGGCCGGACATCTTCCGCGCCCGCTGGTGGTCGCCGATCAACACCCCCGTCCTCGGGCCCGACGGCGAGGTGGCGTGGATCATCCACCGCGTGGAGGACCTCACCGACTTCGTGCTCCGCCACGCGCAGACCGTGGACCCCGTGGCCGGCCGCGCGGCCACCGGGTCCGCGACGCAGTCCGAGCTGTTCGACCGGGCCCAGGAGCTCCAGCGGTTCAACGACGAACTGCGCGTGGCCCACGACCGCGAGCGCCGCACCGCGCTGACCCTCCAGCGGGCCATGCTGCACTCCCCGGACCTCGCCGGGCACCGCGAGATCGCGCTGCGCTACATGCCGGCCGTCCGCTCGCTGAACGTCTGCGGCGACTGGTACGACGTGGTGGACCTGACCGAGGACACCTTCACCGTGGCCGTCGGCGACGTCGTCGGCCACGGCCTGGAGGCCGCCGCCGTGATGGGCATGCTGCGCAGCGCGCTGTCCGCGGCGGTGCGGGCCATCCCCGAGCCGGGCCGGGCGATGGACGTCCTCGGGGTGTACGCGCGCACCTTCGAAGGCGCCCTGGCCACGACCGCCGCCAAGGCCGTCATCGACACCCGGGCCCGGCGCATCACCTACACCAGCGCGGGCCACCCGCCCCCGGTGCTGTGCCGCCGCGACGGCACCTCGGAGCTGCTGGACCAGGCCACCGACCCGCCGCTGGGCCTGAGCGTCGACGGCATGCCGCGCCCGCAGGCCAGCGTGGGCTACGCCCCCGGCGACACCCTCGTGCTGTACACCGACGGCCTGATCGAGCGCCGCGGCGAGGACATCGACGTCGGCCTGGGACGCCTGACCGACATCCTCGCCCGCAGCACCGGCCTGGGCCCCGACGACCTGGCGGACGAGCTGCTGGCGGGCCTGGGCGTCGCGGACGGCGGCCCGGACGACATCGCGCTGATCGTGGTGCGGCTGTGACGCGGGCGCGGCCGGCGCACGCCGCAGCGTTCAACCGCCGTACAGACTGACGCAACGTCGACGCGTCACCATTGCTCCCCGTGCCTACTTCACGCTCGCGGGCCGGCGTCGCTTCGGTGTGCGCCACGGCCCTGACGCTTTCAGGACTGCTCGTCACCGGGGTGCTCGCCGCGCAGTCGGCGGCGGCCGCGGACCCGGCCGGCTACCAGAACGTACGGATCAACGAAGTCACCTCGGCGGGCAGCGACACGGTGGAGCTGTACAACGCCGGCGCGGCCGCGGTGAGCATCAGCGGCTGGCAGGTGGCCGACAACACCTTCTCCGCGCAGAAGTTCACCCCGTCGGCGAGCACGATCCCGGCCGGCGGCTTCGTCACCTTCGACTCGCCCAAGGGCCTCGGCGACGCCGACAGCGTGGTGGTCACCACCTCCGGCGGCACCGTCGTCGACCGCGTCGACTGGGCCACCGGCGGGGCGAAGCCCGCGATGGCGCGGTGCGGCGGCGACGGCAGCGGGACCTGGGTGCCCGAGACCGCCGCGGCCACCTTCGGCAGCGCGAACGCGGCGGGCTGCCCGGCGGCGCTGCCGGCGGCGAGCCAGGTGCGCATCAATGAGGTCACCTCCAGCGGCTCGGACACCGTGGAGCTGTACAACGGCGGGACCAGCGCGGTCGCCGTCGGGTCGTGGACCTACGTCGACAGCGACACCGGCCACACCGCCGCGAAGATCTCCGCCTCCTCGCCGAGCGCCACCAGCATTCCCGCCGGGGGCTACGCCACCTTCGACTCCACCCTGGGCCTGGGCGACAACGACTCGCTCTTCCTGCGCGACGCCGGCGGCACCACCGTGGACTCGGTCACCTGGGCGACGGACGGCGCCAAGCCGTCGGACCAGCGCTGCGCCGACGGCACCGGGCCCTTCCAGACGTCCGCCACCGCCACGCCCGGCGCCGCCAACTCCTGCGCGGGCGGCGGCAGCGGGGGCGGCACCGGCGGCGGCACCGGCGGTGGCCAACTGCTGGGCGGCGGCGGCTCGCTGACCAGCGGCTGCACCCCCGAGGCGCCCTCCGGCACCGGCTCGACCCCGGCGGGCACCCTGGCGTGGCCCGGCGGCCAGGACGTCACGATCGCCGACAACGTGTGCGCGTTCACCACGTCCACCGGGCCCGAGGGGCGGGACGTGAGCGGGCTGGCGTTCGACCCGTCGAACCCGTCCGTGCTGTGGGCGGCGAAGAACAAGAACTGGCTGTACAAGCTGGTCAAGAGCGGCGGCAAGTGGGTTCCCGACCCGTCGTGGAGCGCGTCCGGCAAGGAGATCCGCTTCGCCGGCGGCACCGGCGAGCCGGACTCCGAGGGGCTGACCGTCGGCGCTAACGGCCATGTGTACGTCACCTCCGAGCGGGACAACGCGGACAACAGCGTCCCGAAGGACACCGTCATGGAGTTCGACCCCACCGCGACCGGCTCCACCCTCACCCCCGTCCACCAATGGGACATGACCGCGCAGTTCCCGCAGCTGGACACCGGCAGCAAGGACGACGCCAACCTCGGCTTCGAGGGCGTCGGCTACGTCCCGGACAGCTGGCTGACCGCGAGCGGCTGGGTCGACCCGCGCACCGGCGCCGCCTACGACCCGGCCGACTACCCGCTGCACGGCTCCGGCCTGTTCTTCGCCGGCCTGGAGTGGGACGGCACCCTGCACGTCTACGGCCTGAACTCCGACGGCACCTTCACCACCTTCGGCACGATCGCCACCGGCGAGCCGTCCGTGATGGACGTGACCTACGACGCGGGCACCCAGCGGATCGTCGCGACCTGCGACAACACCTGCGGGGAGACCCACACCTTCCTGAAGGTCGACGCGTCCGGCGCGATCGTCCCCGACGTGGCCTACACCAACCCGACCGTCATGCCCGTCGACAACCTGGAGGGCTTCGCGCTGGCCCCCACCTCCACCTGCACCGCCGGCTCGCGCGAGGCGGTCTGGAGCGACGACGGCATCTACGGCTTCGGCGCCGGCACCTCCTCCTCCGGCCACGCCCTCTACAGCGGCACCTTCCCCTGCTGAACCCGTGAGGCGGCGGGCACCCGCGTCGGCGCACACCGCGCCGAGGCGGGTGCCCGCGCTCAGGCTCCGTCGTCGAGGCGCGACCGCCCGGACCACACGGCGGCCTGCGGGCCGGACGGCGCGATCGACGGGGGCAGGCCGACCCGCTCCTGGAGCGCCGAGGGGTGGTACGGCGTCGGGCCGTGCCACTCGAGCAGCATGACGGTGGCGTCGTCGCGCAGCAGGCCGTCGTGGTAGTCGAGGTGGTGCCGGACGAGCCGCCGCAGCGTCTCGGGCACCGGCAGGTCGTCGGCGTGGTGGCGGATGAGGAAGTCGGTCAGCCGGTCGAGGCCGAACTCCTGCCCGTCGCGGTTGCGCGCCTCGGTGACGCCGTCGGTGAAGAACAGCAGCCGGTCGCCCGGTTCGAGCTGGTCCTCGCAGATGGTGGTGGGCAGGCCGAGGCCGGTACCCATCGGGCCGGCCGGCGGGCAGGCGAGGGACACGATGGTGCGGCGGCCGCGGATGACCACCGGCGGGTGGTGGCCGCGGCTGGTCCACGCCAGCCGGCCGGTGTCCATGTCCAGGTCGGCCAGGATGCCGGTGGTGAAGCGGTTGCAGTCGAACTGCTCGCTGAGCGTCTGCTCGATCCGGTCCGCGATCTGCCCCAGGTCGGCGCCCTGGCGGCGGTACTTGCGGCACGTGGCGACCGCGAGGTTCGCGGTCAGGCCGGCGGCGGTGTCGTGGCCCATCGCGTCGAAGACCGACAGGTGCACGGTGTCGCCGGACACGGCGTAGTCGAAGGCGTCCCCGCTGATCTCGTAGGCCGGCTCCATGATCGCGCTGATCAGCACCCGGTCGGCGGCGAAGGTCCGCGGCGGCATGAGGCGCCACTCCATCTCCGCGGCGACCTCCATCCGCCGCCGCCGTACCAGCCGTCCGTACCAGTCGCTGGTGCCGCGCTTGCTGACCAGCAGCAGCGAGATCAGGACGGCGAGCCGGCCGACGTCCGTGCCGATCTCCACCGCCGCCCCGGGCCGGCCGACCCTCAGCACGCCCAGGCGTTCGCTGCCGTCCAGCAGCGGCACCCACCACTGGCCCCGCGACGACGCCGAGGCGGGCAGCACCTGGCCGAGCTGGAAGGCGCGGCCGGCCACCGTGCCCTCGATCTGGACGTCCGCCGGTGCGCTTCCGATCGCCCCGGCGCCGCTGCCGCTGTCCTCGCTGCCGCCGCCGTCCGCGTCAACGCCGGTGAGCAGGTGCAGCTGCTCCTGCTCCAGGTCGCTCACGTAGATCAGCACGTCGGGCCAGCCGGCCCGCGCCGCGTACGCCGCGACCGCGCCGGGAACCTGCTCCAGCGTCATCAGCTGACTGGCCGCGAGCAGCTCACCCAGCGCCCCCGCGCGCGTCCCGGTGCCCATGAGCCGCACCTCTTCCTCCGTGGCGAACCGCCCGGATGGCCCGAATTGCGCATTCTCCCCTCCACGATATCGGTGCCGGAGCGACGGCGCCGGGAGGGCGAAGCGTAAAATGGCTGTATCCGAGCCTATCCGAACATATCCGGCGAAAGGTACCGCCATGGCTGGTCACGCGTGGGATCTGGCCCTGAGCAGCTCCGTCCAGGACGACATCATCTGGTACGCGATCATCGCCGCCGTCTTCCTCGTGGGCGTCGTCTTCGCGATCCGCAGCAACTGAGACCCCCGAGCCCCGTCCGGTGACCGCCCGCGCGGTCACCGGACGCCGTGCGCGTGCAGCCGGTGCCGGAACAGGGCGGCCGCCGCGCCCAGCGCCGGCACCGACACCGCGGAGACCGGCAGCGCGTGCCGGGACAGCCACATCTGCGGGCTCCGGCCGTGCGCGCGGTCGCCGAAGGTGCCGTGCGCGCCGTGGTCCTCGCCCGGACCGGCGTCCAGCGGCTGCCACAGGTTGTCCGGCCGGCCCGGCGCCTCCCTGCGGCCGGTCTGCTGGGAGTCGTAGCCGGTGCGGGCGAGATAGCGGTCCAGCAGCGGCGCGGCGAACTTCTGCGCCAGCAGCGTGGCCGCGGTGCTGGCCCCCGCCCAGTACTGCTTGCGGCGCGGATGGTCGGCGGCGAAGGCGACGGCGCGGGCGGCCAGTTCGGGCTGGTAGATCGGCGGGACCGGCTGCGGGTGGCGCGGCAGGCGGGAGCGCACCCAGGAGAACTGCGGCGTGTTGACCGCGGGCATCTGCACCACGGTGATCCGCACGTTGCTGCGCTCGTGCAGCAGCTCGCACCGCACCGACTCGGTGAAGCCGTTCACGGCGTGCTTGGCACCGCAGTACGCCGACTGGAGCGGGATGCTGCGGCCGCCCAGCGCCGAGCCGACCTGCACGACGGTGCCGCGGTCGCGCGGCTTCATCCGCTCCAGCGCCACCATCGTGCCGTGCACGAAGCCCAGGTACGCCACCTCGGTCACGCGCCGGTACTCCTCCG
Source organism: Streptomyces sp. CA2R106 (assembly GCF_037034245.1). NCBI lineage: Bacteria > Bacillati > Actinomycetota > Actinomycetes > Kitasatosporales > Streptomycetaceae > Streptomyces > Streptomyces sp. CA2R106. Next base: position 300,199 of record NZ_JBAGKC010000003.1, on the reverse strand, counting down.
GACCGATCTCGGTGAAGGGCGCGAACACCGACGCGAAGGCGACGTTGACCCACACGTCGATGGGCCCGAAGCGCTGCTCCGCCTGCTCGGCGGCGGCCCGCACCGCCGCGTGGTCGGCCACGTCGACCGGGACGGCCAGCGCCCGCCCCCCGGCCTCCTCGACGTCCCGCGCCGCGCCGCGCAGCCCCTCCTGTCCGCGGGCGAGCAGCACGACGTTCGCACCGCGGCGGCCGAACTCCCGCGCGGTGGCGCGGCCGATGCCGGCGCTGGCTCCGGTGATCACTACGTTCTGTGCCATGGTTCGACGGTTCCCTTCTCGGCTTGCGGTCCTTGCGCTTGCGGGCGTCACCGCGCTGCCGGGGCGTCCCCGGCCAGCCGCCCCGCGCACTCCAGCAGCAGCGCGTGGACGAACGCCTGCGGCAGGTTGCCGCGCAGCTGCCGCTGCGCGACGTCGTACTCCTCGGCGAACAGGCCCGGCGACCCGCAGGCGGCCCGGTTGCGTTCGAAGAAGTGCCGGGCGCTGACGGTGCGCCCCTGCTGGTGCTCGGCCAGCGCCATCACGAACCCGCACAGCAGGAACGCGCCCTCCGCCTCGCCGAGCGGCCGGCTGTCGTGCCGGAAGCGGTACACGTAGCCGTCGTCGACCAGGCGCCGGCGCACCTCGGCCAGCGTGGCGCGCGTACGCGGGTCGGCGGCGGGCAGGGCGCCGCGCACGGCCGGCAGCAGCAGCGCGGCGTCGACGGTGCCGTCCTTGGGGCTGCGCTGCCAGAAGCCGTCCGCGTGCAGGTGGGTGGCGGTGGTGTCGGAAAGGATCGCGTCGGCCAGCGCCGAGCAGCGGGCGCCGTCCGGGCCCAGGCCCGCCCCGGCCCCGTCGCCGGGCAGCGCCGCCACCGCCCGCAGGCCCGCGACACACGCCAGCCGGGAGTGCGTCCAGTGCCGGTCCTCCAGCTCCCAGATCCCCGCGTCCGGGGACGACCAGCGCTGCTCGACCGCGTCGACGGCGACGCCCAGCGCCCGCCGCCCGTCGCGGTCCAGCCGGTCGTGGCGGGCGGCGGCGGCCAGCAGGCTCAGCGCCTCGCCGAACGCGTCGAGCTGGAACTGCCCGTTCACCCAGTTGCCGACCTTGTCGGTGCCGCCGGGGTAGCCGGGCAGGCCGAGCCGGTGCTCGGCGGGCACCGCGCCGCCGGTGACGGTGTAGGCGGGTGCCAGCCGCGGCCCGTCGGCCAGCAGCCGGTGCGTGACGAAGGCGGTGGCGCGGTCCAGCAGGTCCGTGGCGCCGACCGCGGCCGCGGCGATCCCGGCGTAGCTCTGGTCGCGAATCCACGCGTACCGGTAGTCGTAGCTGCGCCCGGAGTCGGCACGCTCGGGCAGGCTCATCGTGGCGGCGGCCACCATGCCCCCGCTGCCGCTGGTCAGGCCGCGCAGCACCGAGTGGGCGTGGCGGGCGTCGCGGGCCGCGAGCACCCGGGGCAGCGCCGGCCGGGCGCGGGCCCAGCCCTCCTCGGTGGCGTGCCAGGCCCGCTCGGGGTCGACCGGGGGCCCGGTCAGGGGCTGCTCGGACAGTTCCAGGACGAGGTCGTGGTGGCCGCCGGCGGGGACCGTCAGATCCACCGCCAGCAGCGGCCCGCCGCCGTCCGCACCCGGAACGCGACCCTGGTCCTGGCTCTGGTCCTGACCTTGGTCCTGATCCGGTGCCGCGAGCAGGGACCGCTCCGGCCCCGCCGGCCGCACCCGCGCCTGGCCCGCGCCGCTCCACCGCCAGTGCAGCGGCCCGCTGCGGCCGCTCCACACGCCGTCCCGCAGCCGCACGTCCTCGTCGCGGTGGCTGCCGAAGCCCGCCCGCGGCGCGAGCAGCACCCGTACCCGCGCCGGGCCGCCGACGGCCAGCACCCGGCGCAGCAGCACCACGCGGTCGGGCGCGCCCGGGAACGCCAGGGCCTCCCGGCACTCCAGCGGCCCGTCGCAGGTCAGCCACCGGCTGCGCCAGATCAGGCTGCCGCGTTCGTAGGAGCCGCCCCACACGTGCCGGGGGTCGCGCGGGGTCACCGCGTAGGTCCCTCCGCCGCCGATCAGGCCCGAGAACACCGCGTCGGAGTCCCAGCGCGGTGCGCACATCCAGGCGATGTCCCCGTGCGGGCCGACCAGCGCGCCGCGCTCCCCGTCCGCGAGCAGCGCGTAGTCGCGCAGGACGTGCGGGGCGAACGCCGGGCCGGGAGCGCCCGCGACGCCCGGTGTGCGGTCCGTGTCCGCCATGTGCGGCCCCTCTCTCCTGCGCGGGTGCGCCGACCGCCCACCCGCTGACCGGCCACTTCTCGGGTACCCGCGGTGCGCAAGGGAATTCCGGTCCGCCGGGCGAGGAATGCGCGGCGCCCGGCCGGGCACCCGACAACGTGTCGCGGGTCGGCAGTCGGGGGGTGGGGCGCCCGCGCCGGATCGGAACACCGAGACGTGACGGAAGGTGAGAGCGATGCCCCGAGGTTCCAACGCCAAGCGGGAACGCCAGTACGAGCACATCAAGGACAGCGCCCGCGACCGCGGGGAGTCGCCCCGGCGCGCGGAGGAGATCGCCGCCCGCACGGTGAACAAGGAGCGGGCGCGGTCCGGGGAGTCCCGGACCGCCAGCCGCACCTCCACCCGGGACATGTCCTCCTCCCGGCGCGGCGGGCAGCGCTCGCACTCCGGGGCGCAGGGCCCGACCAGGGACCAGCTCTACAACGAGGCGAAGCAGCGGAACATCAAGGGCCGCTCGCACATGAACAAGGCCGAGCTGAGCCGGGCGCTGGGCCGCTGAGCGCCGCTGCCGACCGGACCGGCGGGCGGCACCGCACCGGCCGCTCCCCGTAGGTCCCCTGGCCCCCGTATCCCCGTATCCGGAGGGAAAAGCACGTATGAGCGCGATCGAGGACGGCGAAGCCCGCGAACTGGACGTCGAGGCCCTGGAAGCCGCACTGCGGGAGGCCGTGGACGGCGAGGTCCGGTTCGACGCGGGCAGTCGCGGCGCCTACGTGACCGACGGGTCGAACTACCGCCAGGTGCCGATCGGCGTGGTGGTGCCCCGCACGGTGGACGCCGGCGCCGCCGCGGTGGCGGTGTGCGCGCGCTTCGGGGCCCCGCTGCTGTCCCGCGGCGGCGGCACGAGCCTGGGCGGGCAGTGCACCAACACCGCGGTGGTCGTGGACTGGACGAAGTACTGCCACCAGCTCGTCTCCGTCGATCCCGAGGCGCGCACCTGCGTGGTCGAACCCGGTATGGTCCTGGACGAGCTCAACCGCCAACTGGCCCCGCACCACCTGATGTTCGGGCCGAAACCGTCCACCCACAGCCACTGCGCGCTCGGCGGCATGATCGGCAACAACTCCTGCGGCGCCTCCGCGCAGGCGTACGGCAAGACCGCCGACAGCGTCCGCCGGCTGGAGATCCTCACCTACGACGGCACCCGCACCTGGGTCGGCGCCACCTCCACCGAGCAGTACGACGAGATCACCGCCGCCGGGGGCCGGCGCGCCGAGCTGTACCGGGGCCTGCGGGACCTCAGCGACCGGCACCTGGCCGACATCCGGCGCGGCTACCCCGAACTGCCCCGCCGGGTGTCCGGCTACAACCTCCCCGACCTGCTGCCGGAGAACGGCTTCCACGTCGCCCGCGCCCTGGTCGGCAGCGAGGGCACCCTGGTCACGGTGCTGCACGCCGAGCTCGACCTGGTGCCGGTGCCGGCCGCGCAGGCGATGCTGGTGCTCGGCTACCCCGACATCTGCGCGGCCGCCGACGACGTACCGCGCCTGCTGGAGCACAGCTCGCCCAGCCAGATCGAGGCCCTCGACGACCGCATGGCGCAGCTCATGCACGAGGAGGGCGCCTACCTGGAGTCGCTCTCCTCCTTCCCCGAAGGCAGCAGCTGGCTGCTGGTGCAGTTCTCCGGCGACACGCAGGAGGAGGTGGACCGGCAGTCCCACGACCTGCTGCGGGCCCTGGGCCGCGACGAGCGGGACGGCACCGTCGCGTTCTCCGACGACCCCCACCGCGAGGAGCAGATGCTCAAGGCCCGCGAGGCCGGCCTCGGCGTCACCGCCCGCCCGCCGGACGGCCGCGAGACCTGGGAGGGCTGGGAGGACTCCGCCGTCCCGCCGCAGCAGCTCGGCGCCTACCTGCGCGACCTGAAGAAGCTCTTCACGGACTTCGGCTACGACCACCCCTCGCTCTACGGCCACTTCGGGCAGGGCTGCGTGCACACCCGCATCCCCTTCCAGCTGCGCACCGCCGAGGGCGTCGCCACCTTCCGGTCGTTCCTGGAACACGCCGCCGACCTCGTCGTCTCCTACGGCGGATCGCTCTCCGGCGAGCACGGCGACGGGCAGGCCCGCGGCGAGCTGCTGACACGGATGTTCGGCGAGCGGCTGGTGGGCGCCTTCGGCGAGCTCAAGGCGCTCTTCGACCCCGGCGACCGGATGAACCCCGGCAAGGTCGTCGCACCCAACCGGCTCGACTCCCACCTGCGGCTCGGCGCGGACTGGCGCCCCCGCGACGAGGCCGACACGCGCTTCGGCTACCCCGACGACGAGCACTCCTTCCGGCGCGCGGTCATGCGCTGCGTCGGCATCGGCAACTGCCGCAGCCACGAAGGCGGCGTGATGTGCCCCAGCTACCGGGCCACGGGGGAGGAGGAGCACTCCACCCGGGGCCGGGCGCGGCTGCTGTTCGAGATGATGGGCGGCCACGCCGACTCGCCCGTCACCGACGGCTGGCGCTCCACCGAGGTCCGCGACGCGCTCGACCTCTGCCTGGCCTGCAAGGGCTGCAAGTCCGACTGCCCCACCGGCGTCGACATGGCCACGTACAAGGCCGAGTTCCTCTCCCACCACTACCAGGGGCGGCTGCGGCCGGCGGCGCACTACGCGCTGGGCTGGCTGCCGCTGTGGGCGCGGCTGTCCCGGGTCGCGCCCGGCGCGGTCAACACGCTGCTGCGGGCCCCGGGCATCTCCACGCTCGGCAAGAAGCTCGCCGGCGTGGCACCGGAGCGCGACGCGCCGGTCTTCGCCGAGGAGTCCTTCGTCCAGTGGTGGCGCCGGCGCGGCGCGCCCGAACCCGACCCCGCGGACCCCCGCACGGTCGTGCTGTGGCCCGACACCTTCAGCACCTACTTCCACCCGTCGGTCGCCCGCTCCGCCGTCAAGGTCCTCACAGACGCCGGGTTCCAGGTCGCGGTCCCCACCGACGCGGTCTGCTGCGGGCTGACCTGGATCTCCACCGGCCAGCTCGACACCGCCGCGAAGGTGCTGCGCCGTACGCTCACCACCCTGCGGCCGTGGCTGGAGGCCGGCACCCCGATCGTCGGCCTCGAACCGTCCTGCACCGCCGTCTTCCGCTCCGACCTGCCCGAGCTGATGCCAAAGGACGAGGACGTCAAACGCCTCGCCGGGCAGTTCCACACCTTCGCCGAACTGCTGCTCCAGCGCGCCCCGGACGGCTGGCGGCCGCCGGTGCTGAACCGGGCCGCCACCGTGCAGACCCACTGCCACCAGCACGCCGTCACCAAGTTCGACGCGGACCGCGAGCTGATGCGCCGCGCCGGCATCCACGCCGACGTCCTCGACGAGGGCTGCTGCGGACTGGCCGGGAACTTCGGCTTCGAAGCCGGCCACCACCAGCTGTCCATGGACATCGCCGAGTCGGGCGTGCTGCCCGCGGTCCGCGAGGCGGCCCCCAGCGCCCTGGTGCTCGCCGACGGCTTCAGCTGCCGCACCCAGATCGAGCAGGGCGGCACCGGCCGGGGCGCGCTGCACCTCGCCGAGGTGCTCGCCCTCGCCCTCGACGGGCCGGCGCCCGCCGACCACCCGGAGAAGGCCGCCGCGCGCCCCGCGCCGCCCCCTTCCGCCGTCTCCCGGCTGGTGGCCGCCGGCGCGGCGGTCGCCGCGGGCGCCGCCTGCTACGCGCTCACCCGCCGACTGCGGCACTAGCCGCCGCACCTCCCCGAACCTCCCCTGCACAGAAAGGACGTACCCCGTGTCGATCAAGGTGTCCGACTACGTACTCCAGCGCCTGCGCGAATGGGACGTGGAGCAGGTCTTCGCCTACGCCGGCGACGGCATCAACGGCCTGCTCGCCGCCTGGGGCCGGGCCGAGGACAAACCGGAGTTCGTCCAGGCCCGGCACGAGGAGATGGCCGCCTTCGAAGCCGTCGGCTACGCGAAGTTCTCCGGCAAGGTCGGGGTCTGCGCGGCCACCTCGGGACCCGGCGCGATCCACCTGCTCAACGGCCTGTACGACGCGAAGCTCGACCACGTGCCCGTCGTCGCGATCGTCGGGCAGACCAACCGCAGCGCCATGGGCGGCTCCTACCAGCAGGAGGTGGACCTGCTCAGCCTCTACAAGGACGTCGCGTCCGAGTTCTGCGAGATGGTCACCGTCCCCGAGCAGCTGCCGAACGTCATCGACCGCGCGATGCGCACCGCGTACGCCCGCCGCACCGTCACCGCGGTCGTCATCCCCGCCGACGTCCAGGAACTCGACTACTCCCCGCCGACGCACGCGTTCAAGATGGTGCCCTCGAGCCTGGGCGTCTCCTCCTACGCGCCCACCCCGGCGCCCGCCGACCTCCACCACGCCGCCGACGTGCTCAACGCCGGCGAGAAGGTCGCCCTCCTGATCGGCCAGGGCGCGCGCGGCGCACGCGCCGAGGTCGAGCAGATCGCCGACCTGCTCGGCGCCGGCGTCGCCAAGGCCCTGCTCGGCAAGGACGCCCTGTCCGACGAACTGCCCTACGTCACCGGCTCGATCGGCCTGCTGGGCACCCGCCCCTCCTACGAGATGATGCAGGGCTGCGACACCCTCCTGGTGATCGGCTCCAGCTTCCCCTACACCCAGTTCCTGCCCGACCTCGACCAGGCCCGCGCGGTGCAGATCGACATCGACCCGTTCATGGTCGGGCTGCGCTACCCCTTCGAGGTCAACCTCGTCGGCGACTCCGCGCAGACCCTCAAGGCGCTGATCCCGCTGCTGGAGGCGAAGAAGCACGGCGCGTGGCGGAAGAAGATCGAGAAGGACACCGCCCGCTGGTGGGAGGTGATGCAGCGCCGCGCCGCGGTCGACGCCGACCCGATCAACCCCGAGTACGTCGTGCACGCCCTCGACGAGCTGCTGCCCGAGGACATCATGCTCGCCGCGGACTCCGGGTCGGCCGCCAACTGGTACGCCCGGCACCTGCGGATGCGCGGCGCCATGCGCGGCTCGCTGTCCGGCACCCTGGCGACGATGGGCCCGGGCGTGCCGTACGTGATCGGCGCGAAGTTCGCCCACCCCGACCGGCCCGCGCTGGCCGTCGTCGGCGACGGCGCCATGCAGATGAACGGCATGGCCGAGCTGATCACCGCCGCGAAGTACCACCACCAGTGGCGCGACCCGCGGCTGGTCGTCGCGGTCCTCAACAACCAGGACCTCAACCAGGTCACCTGGGAGATGCGCGCCATGGAGGGCGCGCCGCAGTTCGTGCCCTCGCAGGCGCTGCCCGACGTCCCCTACGCCGACTTCGCCCGGTCGATCGGCCTCGGCGGCGAACGCGTCGAGGAGCCCGGCGGGGTGCGCGGGGCCTGGCAGCGGGCCCTGGCCGCCGACCGCCCGTACGTCATCGACTTCCGCACCGACCCCGCGGTGCCGCCGATCCCGCCGCACGCCTCCCTCGACCAGATCGAGGCCGCCGCGTCCGCCGTGCTCCAGGGCGACCCCGACCGCGCCGACGTGGTCAAGCAGGGGTTCAAGGCGAAGGTGCAGGAGATGCTGCCCGGCCACCGCCACCGCGAGGACCGCCCCGGGGCCGGGGCGTGAGCAGCCCGCCGGTCCCGCCGGTCCCGCCGGACTCCGGCGCGGCCGGCGGGACCGCGCCCGGCGACCCGCCGGCCGTGGACGCGGTGGACAGCGCGGTCTACACCGTCCCCACCGAGCTGCCGGAGGCCGACGGGACCCTCGGCTGGGACGCGACCACCGTCGTGACCGCGACCGTGCGGGCCGGCGGCGCCCAGGGCCTCGGCTGGACCTACGGCTCGCCCGCCGCGGCCGCGGTGATCCGCGACCACCTCGCCGGCGTCGTCACCGGCCGCTCCGCCTGGGACGTGCCCGCGGCCAACGAGGCGATGACCCGGGCGGTGCGCAACGCCGCCCGCCCCGGCATCGCCGGCCACGCGGTCTCCGCGGTGGACCTCGCCCTGTGGGACCTCAAGGCCCGCCTGCTCGGCCTGCCGCTGGTCCACCTGCTCGGCGCGGCCCGCACCGAGGTCCCGGTCTACGGCAGCGGCGGCTTCACCACCTACACCGACCGCGACCAGGACCGCCAACTGCGCGGCTGGACCGGCGACCTGGGCTTCACCCGCGTGAAGATCAAGATCGGGGAGTCCTGGGGGAGCGAGCCCGAGCGCGACCGCGCCCGCGTCAGCCGCGCCCGGTACGCCGTCGGCGACCGCACCGAGCTCTATGTCGACGCCAACGGCGCCTACGGCCGCAAGCAGGCGGTCCGGCTGGCCCGGCACCTCGACGCGGAGGGCGTCACCTGGTTCGAGGAACCCGTCTCCTCCGACGACCTGGCCGGCCTCGCGCAGGTCCGCGCCGCCGTCCTGCCCGACGTCACCGCCGGCGAGTACGGCTACACGCTGCCGTACTTCCGGCAGATGCTCGCCGCCGACGCGGTGGACTGCCTCCAGGCGGACGTCACGCGCTGCGGCGGCATCACCGTATGGCTGCGCGTCGCGGCCCTCGCCGAGGCGCACGGCCTCCAGATCTCCGGCCACTGCGCGCCCCACCTGCACGCCCACGCGGCCGCGGCCGTCCCCAACCTGCGGCACCTGGAGTGGTTCCACGACCACGTCAGGATCGAGAACACGCTCTTTTCCGGCGGCTGCGACCCCACCGGAGGCGTGGTCGCCCCGGGTGCCTCCGGCGCCCCGGGCCACGGGATGTCCCTGCACGCCGCCCGCGCCGAGGAGTACCGGTCCGGCTGACACCCGTCCCGCGCGGCGGTCATGGCCGCGCGCACGGCGGGTAGGCGAAGGGCCATGGACACGACCGGCGTCACCCTGGGCGTCGAGGAGGAGTACCTCCTCCTGGACACCCGCTCCCACCTGCCCTGCCCCCGCGCCCAGCGCGTGCACGACGCCGCCCGGATCGGCTCCGGGCTGGGGCGCGACGAGGTCGACCGCGAACTGCTCCAGGCGCAGGTGGAGATCGCCACGCCGGTGTGCGGCAGCCTGGACGAGGTCGGCGAGCACCTCACCCGGCTGCGGCGGGCGGTCGCGTCCGCCGCCGCGACCGAGGGGTGCCGGCCGGCCGCCACCGGGGGACTGCCGGTGCCCAGCCGGCAGGACGTCCCGGTGACCCGCGAACGGCGCTACCAGAAGATGCACGCCGAGGCCCGCCGGCTGGTGGACGAGCAGCTCATCTGCGGGATGCACATCCATGTCGCCGTGCCGAGCCGCTCGGTGGGCGCGTCCGCACTCGGGCGGGTCCGGCCCTGGCTGCCGGTCCTGCTCGCCCTGGGCGCCAACTCCCCGTTCTGGCAGGGCCAGGACACCGGCTTCGGCAGCTGGCGCACCGTCGTCTTCGGCCGCTGGCCGGTGAGCGGGTCGCCGCCCTTCGTCACCGATGCCGACGACTACGAAGAGCGCGTCGAGGCGCTGATGGCCACCGGGGTCGCCCCCGACCGCAAGCAGCTGTACTGGCTGGCCCGGCTGTCGGAGCGGTATCCCACGCTCGAGGTGCGCGCGCCCGACGTGCAGGTGGACGTGGCCGACGCCGTGACCCTCGCGGGCCTGGCCCGCGCCCTGGTGGTCACCGCGATCCGCGAGGCGCAGCACGCCGAGCGGGCGCTCGACCCGCCCGCCAGCATCATGCACGCCGCCGAGTGGCACGCCGCGCGGCACGGCCTGTCCGGCACGCTGGTGGACCCCCGCTCCGGCACCCAGGCCGACGCCGCCGACGTGGTGCGCGCCCTGCTCGACCACACCGGCGCCGCGCTCGCGGAGTCCGGGGACACCGAGCGCGTCACCGCGGGCGTCGAGCGGTTCCTCGCCGAGGGGACCGGCGCCGACCGGCAGCGCGCCGCCGAGCGCGACGGCGGCATGCCCGCGCTGCTCGCCCTGGTCACCCGGCACGGCTTCGCCGGCGCCCGCCCGGCGCAGGAGGCCGGGACGTGACCGGCGGCCCGGCCTCCCGGCGGCCGCGGGCCGCGCCGCGGTCGCGGACGCCGGCGCGGCGGGCGACCATGCCAGGGTGAGCACCGCACGGCAGTCCGCACTCGTGGTCATCGACATGATCAACACCTACGACCACCCCGACGCGGAGCTGCTGGTCCGCTCCGTGCGCGAGGCCCTGCCGGGCGTGCGGCGCGCCCTGGCCTCGGCCCGGGAGGCCGGCGTGGACGTCGTCTACGTCAACGACAACTTCGGCCGCTGGCGTTCGCACCACGACGAACTCGTGGCGACCGCGCTCGGCGGAGCCCACCCCGACCTGGTCGAACCGGTGCTGCCCGACGCCGACTCGCTGTTCGTGGTCAAGGCCCGCCACTCGATCTTCTACCAGACCCCGCTGGAGTACCTGCTCCAGCAGACCGGTGTCGGGCACGTGGTGCTGTGCGGCCAGGTGACCGAGCAGTGCGTGCTCTACTCCGCCCTCGACGCGCACATCCGCCACTTCGACGTGACGGTGGTGCGCGACGCGGTGGCGCACATCCAGCACGACCTGGCGCGGCCCGCGCTGCGGATGATGGAGCGCAACATGGGCGCGCGGCTGGTCCGGGCGGCCGACCTCGTGTGGTGAGACCCGACCGGCGGCGCCTCGTTGAACCCGGTGCCGTACGCCACGCCACGTCATCGCACCCATGCGCTGGGCGACCGGCGGGCGGCGCGCGGGTGATCGATCGGCTCCGGGCACGTGTCATTTCCGTCAGCGGGGTATCCGACCGGACATGGACGACGCAGCTTTGACGGCATTGGCCCTGGTATGCACCCTCAACCCGTCCCCGGCCCCCTCCAGCTCCCAGCTGCTGGCCGAGCAGACCCTGGAGGCGCTGCGCGAGCACGGCGTCGCCGGCGAGGCGGTCCGGATCGCGGACCACGACGTACGGCCCGGCGTCGCGGTGGACATGGGGGAGGGCGACGCCTGGCCCGCGATCCGGGAGAAGATGCTCGCCGCGGACATCCTGGTGCTGTCCACGCCGATCTGGCTGGGCCACCCGTGCAGCGTCGCGCAGCGCGTACTGGAGCGGCTGGACGGCGAGCTGTCGGAGACCGACGACGAGGGCCGGCAGCTGACCTACGGCAAGGCCGCCGCGGTGTGCGTGGTCGGCAACGAGGACGGCGCGCACAAGGTGACCGCGGACCTCTTCCAGGGCCTGAACGACGTCGGGTTCTCGCTGGCCGCGGGCGCGGCGACCTACTGGGTCGGCGAGGCCATGCACGGCACCGACTACCAGGATCTGGACAAGCCGCCCGACGCGGTCGCCGCCACCACGAAGACGCTCGCGGCCAACACCGCGCACCTGGCCCGCGCGCTGCGCGTGCGGCCCTACCCCCCGAGCTGAGCCGGACCCCCGCATCCCTCTACCCCGCACCCCCTTCGACCCCGCAACCCGGCGGACCCGGAAACCGGAGGACACCCGATGAGCGGCACCGAGAGCACCGACCGGCCCGGCGGCGAGGCCGCGGCCGTGCTCTTCGACGTGGACGGCACCTTGATGGACACCGTGCACCTACACACCGTCTGCTGGTGGGAGGCGCTGCGCCAGGGCGGCCACACCGTCCGCGGCGCCCGTATCCAGGCTTGCGTCGGCATGGGCAGCGACCACCTGCTGGACGCGCTCCTCGGCGAGGACCGCGACCACGACGAGGACAGCGCGCTGAGCGCCGCCCACGACGCGCTGTACGCGCAGTACTGGTCGCGCCTCGCCCCGCTGGACGGCGCCGCCGACCTGGTGCGCGCCTGCGCCGCGCGCGGCTGGCGGGCGGTGCTGGCCTCCTCGGCCAAGAGCGGCGAGGCGAAGGTGATGACCGACGCGCTCGGCGTGGACGACGTGCTCTTCGCCGCCACCACCGCCGACGACGTGCAGGCCAGCAAACCCGCCCCCGACCTGGTCCGGGAGGCGCTGGACAAGGCGGGGGTGCCCGCCGAGCGGGCCGTGTTCGTCGGGGACGCGGTGTGGGACGCGCAGGCCGCGCGCGCGGCCGGGGTGCGGTGCCTCGCGGTGCTCACCGGCGGCGGCTTCTCCCGCGCCGAACTGACCGACGCGGGCGCGGAAGCGGTCTACGACAGCCCCAGGGACCTGCTGTCCGCTCTCGACGGCAGCCTGCTCGCGGCCCCGCCGGGCCGGCGACCACCGGGCAGCGCCTGACCGCAAGCGCCCACGCCCGCATCGCACCCGACCCCCGGAGGTCCCCCGTGGCTGCCCAGACCGCTTCCCTCGCCTTCCGCCGCCCCCGCGGGCCGTGGACCCTGCCGGGCGTGTACGCCCCCCAGGAGGACACCCGGCTGCTGGGCCGGGCGCTGCGGGCCGAAAGACCGCTGGACGGCGCGGACCTGCTCGACATCGGCACCGGCAGCGGGGCGCTGGCGGTGCTGGCCGCGCGGATGGGCGCCCGGGTCTCGGCCACCGACATCTCGTGGCGGGCGGTGCTGGCCGCGCGGGCCAACGCGGCGCGGCAGCGGCAGCGCGTCCGGGTGCGCCGCGGCGACCTCGCCGGGAAGCAGCAGGGCCGCACCTATGACGTGGTCGTCACCAACCCGCCCTACGTGCCCGCGCCCGAGGACCTGCCGCCGCCCGGCGGGGCCGCGCGCGCCTGGGACGCCGGGCGCGACGGGCGGCACGTGGTGGACCGGGTCTGCGCCCGCGCCCCCGAACTGCTGCGCCCCGCGGGCGTGCTGCTGATGGTGCACTCCGGGCTGTGCGGCGTGGAGGCCAGCCTGCACCGGCTGCGGGCCGGCGGCCTCGCCGCGGAGGTCGTGGCCCGCGACCATGTCCGGTTCGGCCCCGTGCTCAGCCGCCGCCTGCCGTGGCTGCGGGACCAGGGCCTGGTCGGACCGGCCGACGAGTACGAGGAGCTGGTGGTCGTCCGTGCCGAGCGAACCTGACCCGCGGGAGCCCGGGCACGACGCCCCCCGCCCGGCCGGTGCGGGCGGCGGCGGCCGGCGTCCGGTCCGGGTCCGGGTGGACCCGGACGGGCCGATCCTCGTGGAGGGCCCGGTCGAAGTGGTGCGGGACGACGGGACCGTGGCCGTCAGCGACCGCTTCGTGGTCGCGATCTGCACCTGCCGCCGCACCCGCACCCCGCCCTGGTGCGACACCAGCCACCGGCGCCGCAGGCGCCCGCCCGCGCCGCCGCGGCCCGAGCCGGACGCCCGCCGCCCCGCCGACCCGCCCGAAGGAGGCCCGTCCCGTGCGGACACCTGAACCCGCCGGCACCCTGACCGCCCCCCGGCTGCCGCAGGCCCGCGGCCCGCTGTCCGACGCCGTCGCCACGGCGCTGACGACCGCCCGGCCGCCGCAGCAGCGGGACGTGCTGCGCGCCCACACCACCGAGGACCCGTACGGCGACGACCTCCAACTGGCCCTGTACGTCCTGTACGAGCTGCACTACCGCGGCTTCGACGAAGTCCCCGACGACATGGAGTGGTCCCCGCTGCTCGCCCCGCTGCGGGCCGCCCTGGAGCAGACCTTCCTGCGGGCCCTGCACACCGACGTGCCCGCCCGCACCCCGGACGAGGCGTTCGCGGACCTGCTGGTCGAGCCCGCCGACCCCGCCGGCAGCGTCACCCACCACCTCGAACACGAGGGCGACCTGGGCCAGCTGCGCGAGTACGCGGCGCTGCGCTCGCTCTACCACCTCAAGGAGGCCGACCCGCACGCCTGGGTCATCCCTCGGCTGCACGGGCGGGCGAAGGCCGGCATGGTCGCCATCGAGTACGACGAGTTCGGCGCCGGCCGGGCCGAGGACGTGCACGCCCAGCTCTTCGCCGACCTGATGGCCGACCTCGGCCTCGACACCGCCTACGGGCGCTACACCCAGGCCGCGCCCGCGGTCGCCCTCGCCACCGTGAACCTGATGACCCTGTTCGGCCTGCGGCGGGACCTGCGCGGCGCGCTCGTCGGCCACTTCGGCTGCGTCGAGGTCACCTCCTCGCCCGGCTCCCGCCGGCTGGCCGCCGCCATGCGCCGCACCGGCGCCGGGCCCGCCGCGGAGCGCTTCTACACCGAGCACGTGGCGGCCGACGCGGTCCACGAGCAGGTCGTCCGGCACGAGGTCGTCGGCGGGCTGCTGGCCGAGGAACCCCACCTCGGCGCCGACGTCGCGTTCGGCGCCGACGCCACCGTCCTGCTGGAGGACCGGCTCGCCGCCCACCTGCTGGACGCCTGGCGGTCGGGCCGCTCGGCCCTGCGCCGTCCCCTGTGACCTCCGGCCGGCCCGGCCGTCAGGTCTGCGCGGCGATCAGCACGCACAGCGCGGCCACCCCGAAGGTCAACCAGGCGACGTAGTCGCCCAGATGCCCCGAGTGCAGCCGCCGCAGCCCGGTCACCGCGTGGCGCACCGCCCGGTGGAAGGGCAGCCGCACCGGCCGCCGCACCGCCAGCCACGCCAGGAGGGCCGCCCCCGCGGCCGACACGAATCCCAGCAGCAGCCCCTCACCCGTCCACGCCGACGCGACGTGCGCGACCGCCGGGGCGGCCCCGCCCAGCACCGCGGCCCGGTAGGCGGCCGGGTCGGTGTAGACCCCGGCGCCGCCGGCGATCGCGCGCCCCACCGCGGGCACGCACCCCACGGCCGCGCACAGGGCGAGCAGCACCGCGGGCACGGCCGTCATCATCGGCGGCAGCGACCGCCCCGGCGTCCGGACCTCCGGCTCCTCGCCCTCGCCGCTGGTCTCCTCCTCGCCGGGCCGCTGCGCCGGCACCGCGCCCGCGCCCCAGAAGATCCGCACCGCCGCCCGCAGCACCGCCCCGCCGGTGAGCGCGGACGTGAGCACGTACACCGCCGGCAGCCACGCCTGCGTACAGCCCGCGGCGGCCTCGCCGAGGGCCTTGCCGAGCCCGGTGCCGAACGGCGGCAGCCCCGCCAGCGCCAGCGCGCCGAGCACGAACAGCACGCCCGGCAGCCGCAGCGCGCGCCCCCGGCCGTGCAGCCCGTGCTCGTCGACGGAGCCGTAGCGGTCCAGCAGCACACCGGTCAGGCCGAACAGCGCCGCCTTCACGCAGCCGTGCGCGGCCACGTACACCGCGGTGCCGGCCGCCCCGTCGGGCCCGAGCAGCGCGATCCCCACCACGAACAGCCCGACATGACCCACCGTCGAGTACGCGAGCATCCGCTTGAGGTGCCGCTGCTGCCAGCACATCACCGCGCCGACGAGCGCGGTGAGCACCCCCAGCGCGGTGAAGGTGTGGCGGAACACCTCGTGCGGGACGCCGCCCGGGCCGGAGAAGACCGTCCAGTACACCCGGCCGACGCCGTACACGCCCAGCTCGACCATCACGCCCGACAGCAGCATGCACACCGGGGTGGGCGCGACGGCGTGCGCGTCGGGCAGCCAGAAGTGGAACGGCACCACCGCCCCCTTGACCAGCATGGCGGTGACGACCAGCACGAAGCCCGTCACGGTGAGCAGGTCGGCGCGGTGGCCGGCCAGCGCGGGCCCCAGCGCCGCGAGGTCCAGCTCGCCGGTGCGCGCGTAGAGCAGCCCGATGCCCAGCAGCGAGCAGTACGCGGCCAGGGAGTTGACGATCCCGAAGGTGAGGGCGCCCTGGAGCGGGCGCGGGTCCTCGATGCGGTAGCCGGTCAGGGCGTACCCGGCCGCGCCCATCAGCTCGAACCACACGAAGGCGTTGAACAGGTCCCCGGTCAGCGCGAAGCCGACCATGCCGGCCTGGAAGGTCAGCACCATCGCCGGGAACAGGCCCGCGCGCTCCCCGCTCGGCTCGTCGAAGTACCGCCAGGAGTAGGCGAGCACCGCCAGCACCAGGCACGCGGCGAGCAGCGCCAGGCCCGCGCCGACCCGGTCCGCGGCGAGCACCACGCCGATGCGCACCGGCCACCCGGCCAGGCGCGCCACCGCGACGCCGTGCAGGTGCGACCACAGCAGCGCCAGGCAGACCACGTCGGCCGCGGCCGCGGCGGTGGCCAGCACGTCGCAGCCCTTCCGCGGCAGCACCCGGCCGGCCACCGCCAGCAGCGGCGCGCCGAGCAGCGGGATCGCCACCGCCGCCGGCAGCAGGACCGCGTCCGTCACCGGGTCAGCCCTTCAGGGCGGTCAGCGCCTGCGGGTCGACGGTGCCGTGCCGCTTGCGCAACTGGATCGTCAGCGCGAGCAGCAGGGCGGTGACGGTCGCGCCCACGACGATGTCGGTCAGCGCGAGCGCCTGCACCACCGGGTCCACCACCGGCCGCGAGCCGGGCCGCAGGTCGGAGAAGACCGGCGCGGTGCCGTGGTCGCGGTAGCCGACGGTGAGCAGCAGGACGTACGTCGAGGACTGCGCGACCGCCAGGCAGCCGATCGCGTGGATCAGGTTCCTGCTGGTCACCAGCCCGTAGAGGGCCACCAGCAGAATCCATCCCGCGGCCAGGTACGCCCACACGCCCATCAGGCGCCCTCCTTCTGCTCGGTGCTGCCGGTGACCTCGACGGCCTGGTCGAGGAAGTGCGCGACGAGCACGATCAGCCCCGACGCGACCTCCACGCCGACGGCCGCGTTGAACAGCGGCACCATGCCCCCCGAGGTGATTTGGTTGAACGTGCCCAGCGGGAGGACGTTCTCCAGGAACGCGCCGCCCGCCGCGAGGCCCGCGACGCCCATCGCGGTGAACGACGCCGCCGCCAGACAGTCGGCCATGTCCAGGACGACCAGCGGCCGCAGCCGCCGCAGCACCCGGTAGTCGGCCGCGACATAGCCCAGATGGAGCGCGGTGGCCAGCACGACCCCGCCCTGGAAGCCGCCGCCGGGGCTGAGCTGGCCGTGCGCCACGACGTACACCCCGACCAGCACGGTCACCGGCAGCAGCACCGCGCCCAGCAGCCGGGTGGTGGGCAGGACGTGCTCCGAGGCGGCGGGGTGCTGGCGCTCGTCGCGGGCCAGGCGCAGCAGCAGCGTCGCGCCGAGCACCGTGCCGAAGAGGATCGACTCCTCGCCGAGGGTGTCGAAGCCGCGCAGGTCGAAGTTGACCGACGAGACGACGTTCGCGGTGCGGTGGCGCAGGGCCGCGGCCACGGCGCGGGTGCCGTAGGGGTGCGCGGCGCCGCCGAACCGCGGCAGTTCGCGGCAGGAGACGGCGAAGCAGACTCCCAGCACCGCCGCGGACAGCGCGAACAGCAGGAGCCGCGCACGGGCGTTCACGACCCGCCCCCGCCGCCCGGTCCCTCCGGCTCGCCGCCGCCGGCGGGATGCTCCGGCCCGGACAGCGAGCGCCGTCGCACCTTGCGCACCGTCAGCAGGATGAGCAGCGGCGTCAGTACGGTGCCCACCGCCACCTGCGACAGCGCCACGTCCGGTGCCTGGAGCACCGTGAAGAGCAGCGCCAGCGCCAGCCCGAGGACACCGAGCAGCACCGCCTGCCGCACCGGTTCGCGGCACAGCACCGCCAGCGTGGCGGCCACCACCACGAAGCCGAGCGCGACACCGATCAGGGCCGTGTCCACCGTTGCTCCTCCTCTTCCCCGCTGCCGTCCCCGCTCCCGTGCCCCTCGCCTGCCCCGACCTCGCCGGACTCCCACGCGGCCTTGCCGACCGCGATCGTGGCGGCCGTGCCGCCCGCGGCGAAGACCAGGCCGATGAAGAGCGTCTTGGCCGCCGCGCGCCCGGGGCCCTGCTCCACCGCGAGCGCCAGCGCGATCAGCGGCACCCCCAGGCACGACGCGACCGCCAGCGCGTGCAGGCGCGCGGGCGTCCCGTCCAGCCACACCAGGGCCGCCGCCGACAGCAGCACACAGCCCACGCCCGCCCACAGCAGCACCAGGGCCGCCACATGACCGGCCGTCACCCGTGCCCCCGGGCAGGCCCCGTGAGCGCCGCGCACTCAGTCGCCGGCACGCTGCTGCTCCTCAACGGCCCCGTCGCTCCCGCCGGCCACCACGAAGCGGGTGAACACCAGCGTCCCGGCCGGCGACAGCACCGCCAGCACCAGCGCCAGGTCCTGGTACGAGGACCGGCCGTACCCCTGCGGCAGCAGCAGGAACACCGCGCCCACCACGGTGGACAGCAGCGACAGCGCCACCAGCCGCCGTACCGCGGAGCCCGCGGCGGCCACCCACAGGCACGCGGGCACCGCGCCGGCGAGCAGCACCAGGGCCGCGGCCGTCCACGCGTTCACCGCGGGCCGTCCGGACCGGTGAGGGCACGCTCCACCGCGCCGGGCGCGCGGCGCAGGGCGTGCACGCGGACCGCGGCGCCCTGCCGAGCGCCCCCGGCCGCCGACGTGCCGTCCGTGCCGTCTGCGCCGTCTTCGTCGATCGTGAGCACGCAGGTGTCCGCGGAGGCGGCCAGCAGCAGCCCCGCGCCGCCCGCGCCGGTGCCCGGGCGCAGCACGACCCGGCGGACACCGCCCGGCCGCCGCCCGCCCCGCACGACCGCCCCGGCCAGCGCCGCGCTCCCGCGCAGCAGCGACCAGGGCAGCGCCGCCAGCGCGCGCAGGGCGCCGCGGCCGTGCGGCCGCCCGATGCCCACCGCGCGCCGCAGCCGGTGCGCCGCCAGCGCGCCGGCCAGCGCGGCACCGGCGGCCACCAGCAGTTCGACCGGATTGACCGAGCTGATCAGCACCACGTCCAGCGCGGCGAGCAGCACCCACCACGCGGCGACCTCGGCCACCGCCGTCCGCCCCATGCCCGCCGCCTCCCGCCGTCGCCCGCCTTCGATGCCCGCCTCGTGCATTCTCGAAGCACCCCGGAGCCGTGCTCCCGCGCCGTCCCGCGCCGCGCCGTACGTCACCCGAACGGCGGCGGTGCGGGCGGGCGGAAAGCGTCCGGCTCCGTTGCGGGGCCGCGTACCCCGGCAGCCCGCGCGCACACCGGCACCCGCGCGGGCGGCGGGTGCGCGCGGGCACCGGCACGCGCGCGGGCAGGTCCGCCCGCCGCCGGGCGCGACCGCGGCCCGGCCCCCAGACTCGGGGGCATGACACGCTGGAGCGCGACGACGGTCATGGCACAGCCACTGCTGCGATGGGCACCGGACCGGGCCAGACCCGGCCGGATCGCCGACGCCGTCAGCAGGCTGGAACGCACCACGGCGCTGGACGGCGCGATCGGGGCGCTGCGGGGCGGCGTGCACGCCGTGGCGCTGGGCGACGTCCGCGACCTGCTGCACGGGCGTTTCCTCGGCCACCCGGTCCACCCCCTGCTCGTCCAGGTGCCGGTGGGCGCCTGGCTGTCGTCCGCGGTGCTGGACTGGACGCCCGGCGGCCGGCGGCAGGCCGGGCTGCTGATCGCGGTCGGCCTGGCCGGCGCGGTCCCCGCGGCGGCCGCCGGGCTGGCCGACTGGGCCGAACTGGAGGACGAGCAGGCCCGGGTGGGACTCGGCCACGCGCTGCTGAACGTGGTGGCGACCTCCTGCTACACCATGTCGCTGGCCTCCCGCCTGATCGGCCACCGCGGGCGGAAGACGGCCCTGTTCGGCCTGGCCGCGGTGGCGGCCAGCGGCGCCCTGGGCGGCCACCTGGCCTACCACCAGGCGGCCGGCGCCAACCACAGCGAGGCCACGCCCCGGATCACCCCGCCCGGCTGGCACGACGTCGGCGCGGTCGCGGACTTCCCCGACGGCCGCCCGGTGCGCTGCCTCGTCGGCGAGGTCGCGGTGCTGGTGCTGCGCGACGCCGACGGCACGCTATCCGCGCTCGCCGACCGGTGCAGCCACCTCGGCGGCCCGCTGTCGGAGGGCGAGATCACCGACGGCTGCGTCCGGTGCCCGTGGCACGGCAGCACCTTCCGGCTGTCGGACGGGTGGAACGTCACCGGCCCGGCCACCGCCCCGCAGCCCTGCTTCGACACGCGGGTCACGGACGGCCGCGTGTGGGTGCGGCTGCGTACCGCCGCCCCCGCCGACGACCCGGCGCCCGCCGACTCCTGACCCCGGCTCCTGACCTGTCGGCCCGCCGCCGCCTGTGCGGGGCGCCCCACGCGGGGGCGCGGAAGCGGCGGCGGGCCCGCCCGGGTCAGGCCGACGAGCCGCCCAGCAGCGGCGGGAAGCGGTCCCAGACGCGGTGCTCGGCGAGCAGGCCCGCGACCTGCCCGAGGGCCTCGGTCCCGCTGTCCCGCGCGACCACCCCCGCGCCGCCGGCGGCGAGCCCCACGGCCGCCAGCACGTCACCGCCCTCGCCGAAGGCGCCGAGCGGCTTGCCGTGCCGGTACGCCTCGGTGACCAGCAGCAGGACCCGCGGGTCGATGTCGGTGACGGCCGCCGCCTCCGGGTCGGCCTTCGCGTCGCGGGCCGGCGCCGCGTCGGCGGCCGGCCCCGGGGCCGCGGCCAGCAGCAGCGCGTCGAACTCGATGGACCGGGCCGTCGCGAAGGTGCGCTGCACGCCCGGCCCGCCCGTCGGCGCGACCACCAGCGGCACCATGTCCGCCGCCAGCACGGCCTGCTGTACGTCGGCCACGTCCTGCCCCGCGTCGGCCACGACGATCCCGATCACCCTTCCGTCGGTCGGCCAGCGCCCGCCCAGCTGGGACAGCGCCGGGCTCGGCTCGGGATCGGCCGGCGGCACCGTGGGCTCCGGCGCGGGCAGCCCGAGACCGGCGGCGACCGTCCGGCACAGCTCGCCGTCGATGTTCGCCAGCACCCGCAGCCCGCGCTCCTTGACCGCGTTCTCGTAGCACTTGCCGAGCTCGAAGGTGTAGGCGGCGGCGATGTGCTCCCGCTCCGGGGGCGTCATGCTGCGCCAGAACAGCCGCGCCTGGCTGAAGTGGTCGTCGAAGGAGGCCGACGCGTCGCGGACCTTGCGCGAGGCGGGGACCTCGACGGGCGCCTCGATGTAGGCGCCGCTGTCCGCGCCGGCCGTGAACGGGCAGCCCCCGTCGAGGGAGTTGGGCCGGTAGGGGGCGACGCCGCGGTGCACCGCGGTCTGGTGCATGCCGTCGCGGAGCATGTCGTTGACCGGCGCGTGCGTGCGGTTGATCGGCAGCTGCGGGAAGTTGGGGCCGCCCAGCCGGGTGATCTGCGTGTCGACGTAGGAGAAGAGCCGGCCCTGCATCAGGGCGTCGTTGGTGACGTCCACCCCGGGCACGAGGTTGCCGACGTGGAAGGCGACCTGCTCGGTCTCCGCGAAGTAGTTGGACGGGTTCGCATCCAGCGTCATCAGGCCCACCGGCTGCACCGGCGCGATCTCCTCCGGCACGATCTTCGTCGGGTCCAGCAGGTCGATGCCCTCGAACATCTGGTCCTCGGTGTCGGGGAAGGTCTGCACCCCCAGCTCCCACTGCGGGTGCGCGCCGGCCTCGATCGCGTCGGCCAGGTCCCGCCGGTGGAAGTCGGGGTCGACGCCGGCGGCGATCTGCGCCTCCTCCCACACCAGCGAGTGGACGCCCAGCTTCGGCTTCCAGTGGAACTTCACCAGCGTGGTGCCGCCCTCGGCGTCCACCAGCCGGAAGGTGTGGACACCGAAGCCCTCCATCATCCGGAAGGACCGCGGGATGCCGCGGTCGGACATGTTCCAGAGGGTGTGGAAGGTCGCCTCGGTGTGCAGGGTGACGAAGTCCCAGAACGTGTCATGGGCGCTCTGCGCCTGCGGGATCTCCCGGTCCGGGTGCGGCTTGCCCGCGTGGATCACGTCCGGGAACTTGATCGCGTCCTGGATGAAGAACACCGGGATGTTGTTGCCGACCAGGTCGAAGACGCCCTCGGAGGTGTAGAACTTCGTGGCGAAGCCGCGGGTGTCGCGCACCGTGTCGGCCGAGCCGCGCGAGCCGAGGACCGTCGAGAACCGCACGAACACCGGCGTGCGGACGCCCTCGGCGAGGAAGGCGGCGCGGGAGATGCGGGCGGCGGTGCCGTACGACTCGAAGACGCCGTGGGCCGCGGCGCCGCGGGCGTGCACGACCCGCTCGGGGATGCGCTCGTGGTCGAAGTGGGTGATCTTCTCCCGCAGATGGTGGTCCTGGAGCAGGACCGGCCCGCGCGGACCGGCCTTCAGCGAGTGGTCGGTGTCGTACAGCCGCGCGCCCTGGGCCGTGGTGAGGTAGGCGCCGGCCTGCGCGGCCGTCGCCGGGTCGGCGCCCGTCGGCTGCCCGGTGGGGCTGCCGGTCGCCGGGCCGCGCTGGTCCGCCTTGGGCGGCAGCGGGTCCCGCGGCCGCGTCGGTTCGTCCACCGGCGGCGGCTCCACGCCCGGTGCGCCGGGGATGTTCTCGCGCGGGGTGTCCTTGCTGCTCACTGCGGCTCCTTGAGGTCGGGTCAGGGGAGTGGCGCCGAGGGCGCCGACCTGTCCGGATGCCCCGCCCGCGGCGGGCGAACCGCCGGCCGGCCCGGATTCCTCCTGATGGCGGCCCGGGCCGGGGGGCGGCTCGTGGGGGGCGGGTCCGCCCCGGCGCGGTCAGCGGTCGTGGTGATCGTCGTGCTGGTGGCGCTCGTGGTGCTGGTCGTTTTCGTGGCGCTCGTTGCGGCGCCTGGCCCACAGCGGCAGCACGATCCAGCACAGCACGAACCATGCGACCAGGGCGCCGACGAGCCAGGCGGCGGCCGGGTCGTGCACGGCGACGCGCAGCACCAGCAGCAGCGACGACGCCATGGTGCACAGCAGCAGGCACAGCCCCAGCAGGGTCAGCCGCGACGCGAGGACGACGGTCTCCGGTTTGAGCCGGCGGCCGGTGAGCAGCCGGTGCATGGCGACCGGTCCGACCAGCGCCCCGGTGGTGGCGGCGCCGAGCACGACGGTCGCCACGTAGATGTGCCGGTCGGTGGCGGACAGAGTGGTGAAACGCTGCTGGAAGACCACCGTGAGCAGGAAGCCGAAGAGGATCTGCACCCCGGTCTGGGCGACGCGCAGCTCCTGGAGGAGATCGCCCCACCTGCGGTCGGCGCGCTCCTCCTCGCTCTCATGGCGCCCCGCCGCCGGTGACGGCTGCCGGTCGTCGGACGGCTTCATCGCGGTGGCCCTCCTTCGCCGTACGCCCCCGCGTCCGCGGCCCCGTGCGGGGCGCGCGGAGCCTGCCGGTCGGGTGCCCCCGGCGCCGCGGATCATGCGCGGCGCCGGGTGGGGAGGCTGCTCAGGGTGGGGCGGCTGTGGCGGCTGAGACGGTCAGGCGGGCCGGGCCGGGCGGACCACCCGGGCCTCGCAGGTCCTGGTGGGGGAGGCGAACAGTTCGCGGGTGCCGGACAGGTCGAGCACCCGCGTGACGCTCGGCGAGAGCGCGGAGAGCGCCAGTTCGACCCCGAGGTCCAGCGCCCGCGCCCGCAGGCGCAGCAGCATGTTCAGGCCCGCGCAGTCGAAGAACGCGACGTCGCCCAGATCGACGTCCAACCCGGCGGGGGAGAGGACGAGGCAGTCCGTCAGGATGTCGCCCGCGGTCGGGGCGGTGGCCAGGTCGAGTTCGCCGGTGACCGCGGCCCGGGTGTGGCCGCCGCTCTCGACGGTGCGGACGGCCAGGCCCGAGTCGAAGTCCTGGTACGAGGACGTCCTCGGCGCTGCGCCGCCCGTGCGCGCCCGCTTACTGCTGCCGAGGGTCGGCGTGGGCTCGATGACGGTCAACGACCTACCTCCAATGCGTCGCAGGCTGTACCCAGAGCTTGCCCGCCCGCTTCGAGCACGTCAAGAAATACACGAAATTTGGTTCGTGACTTGAGCTACGCAAATCAGCCGCCGTAAGGTGAGACCGTGCCCGAACCAACCGACTCCCGTCCCACGTGGACCTTCCTGACCAACCACGCCCGGGTGCTCGCCACCATCGCCCGCGACCCCGGGGTACGGGTGCGGGACATCGCGGCCCGCTGCCTGCTGACCGAGCGCGCGGTGCAGAAGATCATCGCGGACCTGGAGGGCGACGGATACCTCCAGCACACCCGTATAGGGCGCTCCAACCGCTACGAGATCCCGCAGGGCACCCTGCTGCGCCACCCGGCCGACTCCGGCCCCACCGTGGACGACCTGCTCGCCGTGTTCGCCCTGGACACGCACCCCGCCACAGGCGGCGCACCCGACCCCGACCCCGGCGCCCACTCCGGCGGCGACGCGACCTGACCCCTGCCGCCCGGCTCGGCCGCGCACTTTCCGGGCACGCCCCGCGGTAGACGGCCGCCCCTGCGGGTACCCGGGGACCCTGCGCCGGGTCGGGAACCTGTCCGCCCGCACCGGCACCCGCTGCCGTAGGAGGTAGGGACATGGCCGATACCCGCACCCGCGCGGACTCCGCCCTCGCCGGCCGGTCCGCGGTGGTCACCGGAGGCTCCCGCGGCCTCGGCCTGCTCATGGCCCGGCGGCTGGCCGACCTCGGCTGCGACGTGACGGTCGCCGCCCGCGACGCGGCCGAACTCGACGCGGCCGCCGCCCACCTGGACGCCGGCGCCCCGAGACACGCCCGCGTACGGACCCAGGTGTGCGACGTCACCGACCGCGACGCGGTGCGGGCGCTGATGCGGGAGGCGGCCGGCGCCCACGGAGGGATCGACGTGGTCCTCGCCAACGCCGGCATCATCCAGGTCGCCCCGATCGACGCGATCGGCGCCGACGAGTTCCGCTCGGCGCTGGAGACGATGTTCATGGGCGCCGTGCACACCGCCCTGGAGTCCCTGCCCTACCTGCGCCGCAGCCCCGGCGGCGGCCGGCTCGCGCTGATCGGCTCGGTCGGCGGCCTTGTCACCCCGCCGCACCTGGTGCCGTACGCCTGCGCGAAGTCCGCGGTGGCCGCGCTCGCGGAGGGGCTGCGGGCCGAGGAGCGGCAGGTGAGCGTGACGGCGGTGCACCCGGGGCTGATGCGCACCGGCTCCCATCTGGCCGCGGAGTTCGGCGGCGACCGGGCCGCGGAGTTCGGGTGGTTCTCGGCGCTGGCCGGCACCCCGCTGCTGTCGATGGACGCCGAGCGCGCCGCGCACCGCATCGTCCGGGCCGTCGAGGCGCGCCGGACCCGGCTGGTGCTGACGCCCGCGGCCAAGGCGGCGGGCCTCGCCCACGGCGTGGCCCCGGCGCTCACCGTCCGTATGACGGCGCTCGCCGCCCGCGCCCTCCCCTCGGGCGGGACGGACGGCGCGCCCGGACCGGGCCTGGCGGAGGGCCGCGACGTCGATCCGGCGCCGGCCAACCCGGTGCTGCGCCGGCTGCGCGCCTGGGGCAGCGCCCTCAACGACCGGGCCGCCGACGCGTTCAACGAGCGGCGCCCCCGGCATCAGTAGCAGCGCAGCTCGATGACGTTGCCGTCCGGGTCGCGGACGTAGAGCGAGGTGGCGGTGCCGCGGGCGCCGAAGCGCGGGCCGGGGCCGTCGACCACGTCCCACGCGCCCGACGCGACCACCTCGTCCCAGTCGAGCGGTTCGACGACCAGGCAGAAGTGGTCGACATTGCGGCCGTCCCGCTCCCCGGCGACCAGGTCGACGATGGTGTCCGCGCTCACCCGCACCGACGGGAACGGCGCGCGGCCGGCGCGCCACTCCTCGACGCGGACGGGCGCGAGGCCGAGGGCGCCGCAGTAGAACCGCAGCGAGCGTTCCACGTCGGCGACGTTGAGGACCAGGTGGTCGAATCCGGTGACACGCATGGCGTTCCCTCTTTCCGTTCACTGGCGGGGTCCGGGGCCCGGACCGCCTGCCTGGCACCACCCTCGCGGGGCCGGCCGGCGGGACCAAGCACCAAGCGGCATAGGATCGTTGCCCCAGGAACAACGGTCGGCGATCAGCGGGAGGCGGCTCGTGTGGGAGCGCCACGAGATGGCGGCCTTCCTCGTGCTGGCCGAGGAGCTCCACTTCGGCCGGACCGCCGAACGGCTCGGGCTGACCACCGGCCGGATCAGCCGGACCATCAAGGCGGTCGAACGGCGGGTCGGCGCACCGCTGTTCGAGCGCACCAGCCGCACGGTCCGGCTCACCCCGCTCGGCGAGCAGCTCGCGGCGGACCTGCGGCCGATCGTCCGCGGCCTGGACGCCGCCCTGGAACGGGCGGTGGCGGCGGCCCGCGGGGTGACCGGCGTGCTGCACGTCGCCTTCCTCGGCGCGACCACCGCGCCGGTGCTCCTGCGCGGGGTCGAGCTCTTCCAGCGGCGCCACCCCGACTGCGAGGTGCGGGTGCACGAGGAACGCCTGGCCACCACCCGCGCCCACCTGTCGGACGGGACCGTCGACGTGCTGCTGGCCGCGTTCCCCTTCGACGGCATGGCCACCGGCCCCGCGCTGATCCGGGAGCGCCAGGTGCTCGCGGTGGCGGCCGGGCACCGGCTGGCCCGCGAGCCGGCCGTGTCGCTGGAGGTCCTCGCCGACCACCCCGTCATCCAGTACCCGCAGGCCACCTCGCGGTCGTTCAAAGAGCACCGCACCCCGAGCCGCACCCCGGGCGGGCGGCCGGTGCCGCGGGGCCCGCAGGGGGAGAGCTTCTCCGAGATGCTCTCCCTGGTGGCCCTCGGGCGCGGGGTCCTGCCGGTCGGCGAGCACACCCCCGGCTCCTTCCCGCACCCCGGCATCGCCTATGTGCCGATCACCGACGCCCCGCCGATCCTGCGGGGGCCGGTCTGGGCGGAGTCCCGCACCACCGCCCGCGTACGGGCCTTCGTCCGCGCCGCCGTGGACGCGGCCCCGCACTCGTCGGTCCCGCCCGCTCCCGGCCGCTGACGCCCGGTCACGGCGTGAAGAGCACCTTGACCGCGCCGTCCTGCTTCTTCTGGAACATCGCGTACGCGTCGGGCGCCTTCGCCAGCGGCACCCGGTGGGTGGCGAAGTCGTCGACACCGAGCGGGTCGGCGTCGGTCAGCAGCGGGAGGAGGTCGTCCACCCACCGCCGGACGTTGGCCTGGCCCATGCGCAACTGGACCTGCTTGTCGAACAGGGTGAGCAGCGGGAGCGGGTCGGCCATGCCGCCGTAGACCCCGGACAGCGAGATGGTGCCCCCGCGCCGCACCAGCTCGACGGCCAGGTACAGCGCGGAGAGGCGGTCGACGCCGACGCGCTGCATCAGCCACGCGGCCAGCGGGTCCGGCAGCAGCGCGGTCATCTGCTGCATGCCCTGGGCCAGCGGCGCGCCGTGCGCCTCCATGCCGACGGCGTCGATGACGCAGTCGGGCCCGCGGCCGTCGGTGGCGTCGTACACGGCGTCGGTGAGCTTGTCGCCGTACGCGGACAGGTCGAAGGTGTGGACCCCGCGGGCCCGGGCGCGGGCCAGCCGCTCCGGCACGACGTCGATGCCGATGACCTGGCCGGCGCCGCGGTGGGCGGCGATCCGCGCGGCCATGTCGCCGATCGGGCCGAGGCCGAGCACCGCCACGCTGCCGCCCTCGGGCACGGCGGCGTACTCCACCGCCTGCCAGGCGGTGGGCAGGACGTCCGAGAGGTAGACGAACCGGTCGTCCGGCGGGCCGGGCGGAACCGCGATGGGCAGGGTGTTGCCGAAGGGCACCCGCAGGTATTCCGCCTGGCCGCCCGGCACCTGGCCGTAGAGCTTGGTGTAGCCGAAGAGCGAGCCGCCCTTGCCGTGTTCGCGGACCTGGGTGGTCTCGCACTGGGAGTGCAGGCCGCGCCCGCACATGAAGCAGGTCCCGCAGGAGACGTTGAAGGGGACGACGACCCGGTCGCCGGGCCGCACCGCGGTGACCTCGGGGCCGACCTCCTCCACCACGCCCATCGGCTCGTGGCCGAGGATGTCGCCCGGGTCGATGAACGGTCCGAACACCTCGTACAGGTGGAGGTCCGAGCCGCACAGGCCGGTGGTCGTCACCTTCACCACGATGTCCGTCGGGTCCTGGACCACCGGGTCGGGAACGGTGTCCACGCGCACATCGCGCTTGCCGTGCCAGGTCAGTGCTTTCACTGGTGCTTCCTCTCCTCAAGGCGGCGGCCCGCTCGGACCGGTGCGGCGGCCGCGTGGGCAGACGGGGGCGCGCACCCGGCCATCCGTTCCCCGCACCGGGCCGGGCCGAGCGTCCCGCCGCCCGAGGTCCCCCGAGCGGTCCCGCCCGGCGCGCCGCGGCCCACGGAGGCGCGGGTACGGGCGGGGTAGCGGGGACGCGCGGGGGCCGAAGGGGTTTGGCGGGGCCGTGAGGGGTGAGGCGCCCCTGCGTACGAAGATCGACGTCCGACCCGAGAGGGAGCCGAGCATGAGTTCCGCCACCATCGAACGGACCGCGGCGGCCCGCCTTCCCGACGGCGACGTGGTCGCGGTGCTGCTCACCCAGCACGCCCGTATCCGCGACCTGTTCGCCACCGTCCGCGGCACCCGCGGCGACGCGCGCCGGCAGGCGTTCGACGAGCTGCGCGCGCTGCTGGCGGTCCACGAAGTCGCCGAGGAGCTGATCGTCCGGCCGGTCGCGAAGCGCACCGCGGGCGAGCAGGAGGCCGAGCACCGCAACACCGAGGAGGCCGAGGCCACCGAGGTGCTCAAGCGGCTGGAGCGGATGGACCCCGACAGCGCCGAGTTCGACGCGGCGATCGGGGAGTTCGAACGGGCGGTCGGCGAGCACGCCGACCACGAGGAGAGCGAGGAGTTCCCCTCGATCCTGCGCGAGTGCACCGCCGAGCACCGGCACACCATGGGGGAGCGGCTGGCGCGGGCGGAGCGGCTCGCACCCACGCACCCGCACCCGTCCGCGGCCGGCCGCCCCGCGATGGTCGCCCTGACCGGGCCGTTCGCCGCGATGACGGACAAGGTCCGGGACGCCCTGAGCGGCTGAAGGAACCGGGCCGCCGGACGCGCACCACGCGCACGGGCGGGGCGGACGGGCGAAGCGCCGTCCGCCCCGCCCGCGCGTGGTCAGGGCTCAGCGGGCAAGAGCGCCTTCCGTTGCCGGGGTCATCGGACCCGTGCCCGGCCGGGTGCCCGGTGCGGCGGCCCGTCGAGGTCCAGGGCGTTGAGCACCCCTTGCAGGTAGCCGATCGCGTGGGCCCGGCCGCGGCTGCAGTACGCCGCCGAGGAGATGTCGCCCCAGGTGTCGAGGTCGCCGATCATCGCCGGGACGTGGTCGTCGATGAGGAAGCCGTCGAACCCGGCGGCCGCCAGGCGGCGGATCACCCGCGCCGGGTCGAGGTTGCCCTCGCCGAGGAAGCACTCGGTGAAGCTCGGCACGGTGCCGCGCACGTCCCGGAAGTGCACGTAGAAGATGGCCGGGCCGAGCAGGTCGATGACGGCGTCGACGCTCTCCTCCCCGGCCATCTCCGAGACCGTGCCCAGGCACAGGTTCAGCCCCCAGGACGGGCTGCCGCCCGCTTGGGCGCGGGCCCGCGCGATGGCGGCGGGCGAGGTGAAGATCCGGGCGACCCCGCCCAGCGGCTCGTCCACCGGCGGGTCGTCCGGGTGCAGCGCGAGCCGCACCCCGACCTCCTCGGCCACCGGCAGCACCGCGTCCAGGAAGTACTGGTGGTGGGCCCACATGTCCTCGGCGCTGATCGGCTCCGCCACCGGCTCGTCGGGGGTGAGCCGGTAGCCGGCCAGCGCGTTGCCCTGCGGGACCCGCGCTAGGTCGAAGGCGCTCACCTTGGCGCCGCCGCGCCCGGCCGCGGCCATGTCGGTGCGCCACACGTAGGTGGCGAGGAAGTTGTAGCCGAGCAGGTCGATGCCGACCGCGGCCATGTTGCGCAGGGTCGTGCGGAAGTTCTCGATCTGCTCGTCCCGGCCCGGCAGGCCCCGCTGGATCTTCCAGAAGTGCGCCAGGGGCACGTTCTCCAGCCCGTCGATCGCCAGGCCGTCCGCGTCGCAGCGCTCGCGCAGTGCCCGCAGCTCCGCCAGGCTCCAGCAGCCCTCGCGTCCGGGCAGCAGGTCCGGTGTGTGCAACTGGACGCCGGTCAGGCCGAGTTGGTGCGCGAAGGTGGCGACCCGGTCGTCGTAGGTGTCGATGTGGCCGAGGGAGAGTCGAATGGTCATGCCCGGCCGACCCGCAGGTGCTTCACGGTGATCCGTTCGGTTGGAGGGGAGACAAGGGGGACGCAAGGAGGGGACACGGGGGACGCGAAGGGGGACACGGGGCCGGACCGCCGACCGGAGCGTCCCGGTCAGTCGGCGAAGTAGTCCGGGTACTGCGCGCACAGCTTCGGCACCCGCTCCAGCGCGCGCCTGGCGTGGCGGCTGATGAGCCGGCGCCCGCCTTCGACGTCGCGGGCCGACAGCGCGTCGATGATCAGCCGGTGCTCGTCGATCAGGTCGCGCATGCTGGCGGTGTCGGGCTGCGCCAGCCGCCGCAGCCGGTCCAGTTGCAGCTTCATCCGCTGCACGGCCTGCCAGGCGCGCAGGTAGCCGCTGAGGGCGAACACCTCGGCGTGCAGGGCCTCGTCGGCCTGGAAGAACGCGTCGTGGTCGCCGGCGCGGTAGCTGTCCTCCTGCCGGTCCAGCAGGTCGCGCAGGGCGCCGGTGTCGAGCGCGGGACTGCGGCAGGCGGCCTCGAAGGCGGAGACCTCCAGGCTCTCGCGGACGAAGCGCGCCTCCGCCACGTCCCACAGCCGGATCAGCCCGACCCGCGTGCCGACCTGCGGCACCACGTGGACGAGGCCGGCGTCGGCGAGCCGGGCGATGGCCTCGCGCACGGGGGTGCGGCTGACGTGCAGGCGCTCGGCGATCTCCGTCTCCGACAGACAGGCGCCGGGGGCCAGGCGCAGGGTGCGGATCGCGGCCACCAGCTCGTCGTGGACGAGGTCGGAGGTGCGGGTGCGCCGGCCGTCCCGGCTGATCGGCGTCAGCACTCCGGCGGTTGCGTACGGCGCCTGTTCCGGCATGCGCGCTGGTGGGGGAGCGGTCATGTCCGAATCCTTGCATGCCAGTGTACTTGTATGCAAGTATGCCTCGCCATCGGCCGGGCGGCACCCGTGCACCGCGCCGTACGAGCAGACCAAGGGGACGACGTCATGACCAAGCACAGGGCCGGGCTCACCGCCGCGGCGATCCTCGCTGCCACCACCCTCATGCTCACCGGCTGCGGCGGCGGCAGCGGATCGTCCGCCGCCGGCAAGGGCCCCGCCGAGATCACCTTCTGGGGCTGGGCCGCCGGCTACGACAAGTCGGTGGCGCTGTGGAACAAGGCGCACCCGGACGTCCACGTGAAGTACCAGGCCATCACCAACGGCGGCGCCGGCGGCTACGACAAGATGCTCACCGCCGCCAAGGCCGGCAACGCGCCCTGCCTGGCGCAGATCGGCTACGAGACCTTCGCCAGCTTCCTGGCCGCCGGCGCCCTGAAGGACGTCAGCGCTTACGTCAAGCAGGACCGCGCCCAGTTCCCCGACTGGGTCTGGAACAACGTGGGCGTCGACGGCAGGGCCTACGGCGTCCCCGTCGACACCGCGCCGATGGCGATGTTCTACCGCGCCGACCTCTTCGCCAAGGCGCACATCGCCGTCCCGAAGACCTGGGACGACTTCGCCACCGCCGCGGCGAAGGTCAAGGCCGCCGACCCCGCCGCGCGCATCATGAACGCGCCCAGCGACCCCTACCTGTACGCCGGGTTCGCCTGGCAGGCCGGCGCGCCCTGGTTCGGCGCGAAGAACGACGCCTGGTCGGTGTCGTTCGACAGCCCCGCCAACAGCAAGGTCGCCGCCTACTGGCAGGGCCTGACCGACAAGGGCCTGCTCACCTCCTACCCCGCCTTCGACGCCACCTTGTACTCCGCGTGGAACAAGGGCTCGGTCTGGGCGGAGGTCGGACCCGTCTGGTCCGCCTCCCTCATCCGCGACAACGCCGCCGCCTCCGCCGGCAAGTGGGCCGTCGCGCCCATGCCCCGCTGGGCCGGCTCCGACGCGGTCGGCAACTCCGGCGGCTCGGCCACCGCCGTGACGAAGGACTGCGCCCACCCCAAGGAGGCCACCGACTTCGCGCTGTGGATGTCGACCGACAGCGGCTCGGTGTCCA
This sequence comes from Streptomyces sp. CA2R106, assembly GCF_037034245.1. NCBI lineage: Bacteria > Bacillati > Actinomycetota > Actinomycetes > Kitasatosporales > Streptomycetaceae > Streptomyces > Streptomyces sp. CA2R106. Next base: position 268,242 of record NZ_JBAGKC010000003.1, on the reverse strand, counting down.
ACCTGATCTCCGCCGCGGCGATCCTGCCCGCCTCCAAGTCCGGACTGGCCAGCCCCGCGCTCGACGCGCCCCAGAGTTACTACGGCGGCCGGCGCATCTACCAGCTCTTCCGCACCGAGGCGGCCAAGGTCGACGACAACTGGACGTGGGGCCCGATCATGGCCACCTCCGCCACCAGCCTCGGCGACGGCCTCGGCAAGGTCCACACCAGGAAGGGCACCTACCAGGACGCCCTCGACGGCGCCCAGCGAAGCACCGTCAGCGCCCTGAAGTCGCAGGGCTTCTCCGTCAGCAAGTGACCCGCAGCACCGCCCCAGAGAAGGTGACCGTGTCCACCGTGACGTCCGCCGCCACCGACCGCCGGCGCCGACTTCGCGAACTCCGCCGAGCCGCGCCCTTCGTCCTGCCCTTCCTCGCGCTCTTCGCCGTCATCTACCTCATCCCCACCGGATACGCCCTGGAGCAGAGCCTGTTCACCGAGAAGCGCTCCGGCCTCGGGCTCACCGGCGCCAGGACGGTCTTCGCCGGCGCCGACAACTACACCCGCGTCCTGCACGACACGGACTTCCTGCACTCCCTCGCGCACGTCGCCTTCATCGGCGTCATCCAGGTGCCCGCGATGCTGGCCCTGGCCCTGGTGCTCGCGCTGCTGCTCGACTCCGCGGTGGTCAGGACCGGGCGCCTGTTCCGCGTCGCGTACTTCGTGCCCTACGGCCTGCCCGGCGTCATCGCCGGCCTGGTCTGGTCCTTCCTGTACGCGCCCTCGCTCAGCCCGGTCGTACGGCTGCTGGACTCCGCCGGCATCCACGCCGGCTTCGTCACCGACACCGCGCTGCCCTTCGCCATCGCCAACATCCTCACCTGGGCCTGGACCGGCTACAACACCATCCTGATCCACGCCGCCCTCCAGGCCGTCCCGCCGGAGACGATGGAAGCCGCCGCGGTGGACGGCTGCACCGGCTGGAAGGCCGCACTGCTGATCAAGGTGCCCCAGATCCGCCCCGCCCTGCTGATGACGCTGGTCTTCTCGATCATCGGCACGTTCCAGCTCTACAACGAGCCGGCCACCATGAAGTCGGTGGCGCCCAACCTGTCCTCCACCTACACGCCCATCATGGCCACCCTGCGCTCGGTGTCCTCGAACAACTTCACCTACGCGGCAACGCAGTCGGTGGTGCTCGGCGCACTGATCTGCGTGCTGTCGGTCGCCGTCTTCCGTGCCTCGGCCCGAAGGACCGACTCATGACCAGCACCCTCCACCCGCCCGCCGACCCCACCGGCCCCGCCGAGGCCGCCGCCCCCGCCGCACCCCCGCGCCGGCGCCGCACCGGCAGCCCGCTGACGACGATCAACCCCACCACGCGGCTGGTCACCCTCGGCGTCATGACGCTCTTCGCCCTCTACTTCCTGCTGCCGGTGTGGTGGCTGGTCGTCTCCGCCACCAAGGACAGCGGCGAACTCTTCGCCGGCGACGGCTTCTGGTTCGGCCACCACTTCGCGCTGTGGGACAACGTCCAGACGCTCTTCCGCGCGCAGGGCGGCATCTACTCCCGCTGGCTGCTCAACTCGCTGCTGTACGCCGTCGGCGGCGGCATCGTCGCCACCCTGCTGGCCGCCATGTGCGGCTACGCGCTGGCGAAGTTCCCCTTCCCCGGCCGCGAGGCGGTCTTCGGCACCGTGCTGGCCGCGGTGCTGCTGCCCGCCCCCGTCCTGGCCGTCCCGCTCTACCTGCTGTTCAGCCACACCGGGATCGTCAACACCTTCTGGTCGGTGTTCATCCCCAGCATCGTCAGCCCGTTCGGCGTCTACCTCAGCCGCATCTACGCCGCCTCGTCCGTCCCGGACGCGCTCATCGAGGCCGGCCGGATCGACGGTGCGGGGGAACTGCGCATCTTCACCATGGGGATGAGGATCATGGCACCCGCCATGGTCACCGTCTTCCTCTTCCAGTTCGTCGCCATCTGGACGAACTTCCTCCTGCCCTCGCTCATGCTCGCCGACAGCTCGCTGCAACCGGTCACCGTCGGCCTGGTCGGCTGGCGCCAGATGCAGGGCTACCCCATCGGCTACACCACCGTCGTCACCGGAGCCATGCTCTCGGTCATCCCCGTCATCGCGATGTTCGTCTCCCTACAGGCCTTCTGGAGCAAGGGCCTGACCGCGGGAGCCGTCAAATAGCCGGCCGGCCGGCCGGCGTCATGGAAGGACGATCCATGAAGGTCCTGTACGCAACCGTGGCGTCAGTGTGCGTCACGGTGCTTCTCGCGGCACCCTGCCAAGGTGCCGTCGCCGCCGCAGCAGCCGACGACACGCCCGTCAACCTGCTCGCGGCGGACATGGACACCACGATGGACAGCGGCACCAGCCCCCTGACCCAGGGCAGCACCACCACCGGGGGCAGCCAGCAGATCGTCAGCGTGGGCGGCGACAACGCCCTCCAGCTGAGCGACGCGTCCGACGGCACCAACCTCGCCAGCTACTTCTACCACCGCTTCTCCACCGGCTCGCTCAAGGACCGGATCAACGCCGTCTACAGCGAACCGGCCGGCAGCCCCGCCGAGCAGTTCGTGCTGACCTTCGACCTCGCCCGCACCCAGGCCAGCGACAAGCCCGTCGCCAAGGACATCTACGCCCGCGTCTCCTTCGGCAACTTCGACAACGCCACGGTGCCGCAGTTCCCCGTGCCGCCGGTCAGCCTCACCACCACCGCCGCCTACCAGAACACCTCCGGCGCCCTCCAGCCGGTCTCGGACACCGACATACCGCAGTACCGCTTCACCATCGTGCCCAACGGCGGCACCCGGCTGGTCTCCACCGTCGAACTCGGCTTCCAGGTCCGCGTCGACACCGGCGGCACCGACGAGGCCGTCGCCGTGGACAACCTCGACGTGTACGACGCCGGCTCCGTCACCGACACCGCGCCGCCGACCGCCCCCACGTCCCTGATCGCCGGCACCCCCGGGCAGAACAGCGTCCCGCTGGGGTGGAGCCCGTCCACCGACGACACCGGCGTCACCGGCTACGACGTCTTCCGCGACGGCTACCAGGTCGCCTCCGTCAGCGGCTCGACCACCACCGCGGTCGTCGGCGGCCTGATGCCGGGCACCGGCTACGACTTCACCGTCCGGGCGAAGGACGCCTTCGGCCACGTCAGCGCCATGAGCGCCCCGCTGCACGCCACGACCTCCGCGTACGTGCCCGACAACCCCGCGCCCTACCCGGGCACCCAGCAGACCCGCTCCCAGTGGCTGTGGGACAAGACGAAGGCCATGAAGGAGGAGGACGGGCCGATCAACGTCGCGCAGTACACCGCGCAACTCGTCGACCACGAGAACACGACCGCCGCCCTCACCAAGCTCGACACCCTCTACAAGGGCTACGACTACGAAGAGTACAAGTGGCTGTCGCGGATGTACGCCTACCTCATGGCGGGCGACCAGTACAGCGCCGCGATGCTCCAGGACGTGGCCACCTACTTCGGCCAGTACAGCTACAAGAAGCTGCCGCAGACCGAGAACCTGCGGATGAGCACCTATGTCACCGGCTACCTCGTCGGCCAGTACCTGCCCGGCGTCGCCGACACCGACGGCACCTCCGGCGCGGAGCTGATGGCCGAGAGCAAGGCCAACATCGAGGAGATGGTCCAGCAGGCGGTCAAGGACGGCTGGGCGGAGTACGAGAGCCCCGAGTACACGATCATGACGTACTTCGGCCTCAACGCGATCTACCAGTGGTCCACCGACCAGGAGCTGCGCACCGAGGCCAAGACGGCCATGGACGTCATGTGGTTCGAGTGGGCCAACGACTGGGACGACGGCTACCTGGTCTCCTCCGAGAGCCGGGCCAAGGGCGACCTGGCGTCCGTGGGCGACCCGACCTGGCGCCCGGCCGACCACACCGCGCTGGCCTGGACGTACTTCGGGGAGCACCGCGCGCAGGAGGGCGTGGGGGAGTCGGACAACCCGGCGCCCGACGCCTACCGCCCCGACCTGGAGTACGTCGGCCTGCTCGCCTGGTCCGGCACCGCCTACCAGCCGCCCGCCCTCGCGGTGCGGATCGGCCGGATGACCGACAAGTCCTACACCGCCTACAAGACCAACCTCCAGAACTCCAGCGGCGACCCGACGGACATCTACCGCACCAGCTACGTCCGGCCGACCTGGGGCCTGGCCACCGAGGTGCAGTACCGCAGGACCGACGACTGGCTGGAGGACCAGCCGCTGGACCTGCGCTGGCAGTCCGACGCGGCGGACCCGCTCTTCCGGGTCTCGATCGACCAGGGCAACGCGCCGGTCGGCAACTACGACGACCCGGCCGAGCAGCGCGTCATGCAGGACGGCCCGACCGCGCTCGGCGTCTACAAGTCCTCCGGTGACAGCACCGAGAACTACCTCAACGCGCTCTTCCCCGACACCGGGTCCATCAAGGAGCGCCGCCAGGTCGACGGCTGGACCGTCGTCGACACCGGCACCATGTACTTCGCGTTCAGGACGGCCCAGCCGGCGACCTGGTACCACCAGACGCCCAACGACCCGTCGAACAAGGTGAAGACCACCACCCAGATCCACCCGACGACGACCCTCAGCTACAGCTACGACATCCTGCGCAGCCAGGCCGACACCAACGGCTGGGTGCTGGAGACCGGCGACACCTCCACCTACGCCAGCCTCGACGCCTTCGCGACGGCGCTGACCACCAGGACCCGGCTGGACACCAGCCACATCGGCGACGCCGAACCGCGGCTGGTCTACCACAGCCTGAGCGGCCACGACCTCGACCTCACCTTCGACGACCCCGCCCAGGCCCCCGGCGCGACCCACCTGGTGGACGGCAAGCCGATCCGGTACGACGCGTTCAAGCTCTTCGACACCCCCTGGCTCCAGCAGGACCGGCAGGGCACGAAGTTCACCGCCAGGGTCGGCAGCCAGTGCGTCGTGTACGACTTCTCCGACTGGACCGTCACCAGCCGCGGCCCGGGCGGCAACGGCCGCCGCTCCGGGCGCGGCGCCAAGCCCTGACCGCGCACCGAGCGCCCCGGCGGGACACGGGCCGGACCCGGCCCGCGTCCCGCCTATCCTGGGCCCTGCCGGACTTCCGGCAGGCGCCTACCCAGAAGGATCGATCGGTGAGCAGCTCCTCCGCGGACACCCGGCCGGGTGCCGGCCCCCTTCGGCCCATCGCCCGCGGCCGGGTCCGCGCGTCCGACCGGGTCTACGAGGAGCTGCTGTCGGCGATCCGCAACCTGCGCATCCCGCCGGGTGCCTCGCTCTCCGAGACCGACCTGTCCGCCAGCCTCCAGGTCAGCCGCACGCCGCTGCGCGAGGCCCTGGCCCGGCTGGCGGACGGCGGGCTGGTCTCGGTCGTCCCGCAGGTCGGCACGACGGTGGGGCGGATCAGCCTGCGCGAGGTCGAGGAGGCCCGGTTCGTCCGGGAGAGCCTGGAACTGGCCGCCTTCGCGGTGGCCTGCGGCCGGCCCGACCGCGACGTGGCCGCCTGCCGGGATCTGCTGGCCGCGCAGGTCCGCTGCCACGCGAACGGCGACCTGACCGGCTTCTTCGACGCCGACGAGGCCCTGCACGAGCAGATCTTCGTCATCAGCGGCTACCGCGGCGCCTGGAGCGTGATGCAGCCGATGAAGGTCCAGCTCGACCGGCTGCGCCGGCTCGCTCAGCCGGAGACGTCGAACGTGCGCGAGCTGATCGAGGAGCACACGGCCGTGATCGACGCGCTCGAAGCGGGGGACGCCGCCGGCGGGCAGGAGGTGCTGCGGGCGCACATCGGCCGCGGGCACCGCTACGCGCCCGCGCTGCGCGAGCAGTACCCGGACTACTTCACGGACTGAAGCGCGGCCCGTGGGGCGGCTGGTGCGGACTCGACGGCCTGTGCCGGGCCGGGCTGCGCAACGCCCTCATAGCTGAGACAACGTTGGCCCGAGTTGGTCACGCACGGCCGCCGGGTGGCCGGATTCCCGTGGGCTGTCGCGGCCGAATGCGGCGTCAACAGGCGTGATGTACAGGCGTGATGGGGCCGTGCACGCCGTGATGCGGCCTTCGTCCCCGGGGCCGTCGAAGTAATTCCCGGCTACTGGCGCGAAACCTATAGGCAACGTTGTCTCGGCGGGCTATGGTTCAGCACGACCGCGGAAGAGCGGCCGCCTCTTGGTTCCCGTACTCGGCCTGTCGCCCTGACGTGCGGTCATGTGCCCCTCGTCGGCGTTGGACCTGGCCACTTCGTACCGCCTCGCACGCTCACCGAGCGGCTCGGCGCGGGACAAGGTTATCCCGCCTGTTCGCCGCATGCTTCCCGCAGCACCCGCATACCGCAGCACCCGCACACCGCGACCTGCCACCCGACCTGAGAAGGAGCAGTGATGGCCGAGACGGCCGTACCCGGCTTCGCCGAACCCGCCCGCCTGTGGGCCGACGCCCGCCACGCGGCGGCGGTGCTGGGCGCGCAGGCCGGCCTGCTGACCGAGGGCGCGCGCCTGGCCGTCGAGCCCGGCCCGGCCGGTGCGCGGCAGCTGCGGCTGTCCGCTGCCGCGGACACCACGGCCGTACTCCGGCTGGACGTCCCGCTCGGCGACGCCGCCGGCTACTGGCACCCGTCGGCCGGCTGGGACCGCCATCTGACCGCGGACTGGGCGAGCCGCTGGCGCACCGTCGGGCCCGCCGAGTCCGCGCCGCTGGGGTGCCTGTACGACACGGCCGGGCGCGCGCTGCTGGCCTTCGGCGCCGACCGGCCCGCCGCCACCACGCGGGTCCGGTTCGGCCTCGCCGAGGACACCGCCCGGTTCGGGGTCTGGCTGGCGGTGGAGCTGCGGGCCGGTGAGAGCTGCCGGGTGGTGCTCCAGCCGGCCGGGTCGCCGGTCGCGGCCGCGGTCCGCGCGCTGGGCGCGGCCCTCGCGGTGCCGGACGCCCTGCCCGTACCGCCCGCGGGCCGGGAGCCGGCGTACTCCACCTGGTACGCGATGCACCGGGACGTGGGCGCCGCGGACGTGGAGGCCGAGGCGAAGCTCGCCGCCGCGGCGGGCTGCGGGGTGCTGCTGCTGGACGACGGATGGCAGCTGCACGCGAAGGGCACCGGCTACTCCGGCAGCGGCGACTGGACGCCGGACCCGGCGAAGTTCCCGGACTTCGCGGCCCATGTGCGGACCGTGCAGGGCCTGGGGCTGCGGTACATGGCGTGGATCGCGCCGCTCATCGTCGGCGAACGCACCGCCGCCCACCGGAAGTTCGCGCACCTGGCGCCGCACGCCATCCCGCGGCTGGGCTGCCGGGTGCTGGACCCGCGGCTCGCGGCGGCCCGCGAGGTCGCCGCGGACGCCTGCGTCGAGCTGGTCCGCCGCCACCACCTGGACGGGCTGAAGATCGACTTCCTCGACCTCGCGGCGGCCTACGCGGACCTGGACCCGGTCGGCGGGACCGGCGCCGCCGGGCGCGATGACGGCACCGGTGCCGGAGGTGGTGCCTCCGCCGAGTGCGGCACCGGTGCCGCCACCGCGCCCGGGAGCACCCCGTCCGGCGGCGGTGACGGCGGCGATGCCGGCGGTATCGGCGGTGCCGGTGACGTCGCCGATGTCGGCGAGGGGCTGCGGCTGCTGCTGGCCGACGTCCGCGACCGGCTGCGCGCGCTGCGCGGCGACGACCTGCTGGTGGAACTGCGCCAGCCGTACACCGGGCCCGGCATGCTCGCCTTCGGCAACCTGCTGCGGGCCGCCGACTGCCCGGGCGACGCCACCGCCAACCGGGTCCGCACGCTCGACCTGGGCCTGCTCGCCACCTCGGGCGCCGTCCACTCGGACATGCTGATGTGGGACCGCTCCGCCACCCCGCAGACCGCCGCACGCCAGCTGCACTCCGCGCTGTTCGCCACCCCGCAGCTGTCCGTCGCGCTGGCCGGCCTGCCCGCCGACCAGCACGCGGCGACCGTGTTCTGGCTGGACTTCTGGCGCAGCCACCGCGATGTCCTCACCGGCGGCCTGATCGACGCCGGGCGCCCGGACCAGCTCCACCCGACCGTCACCGCGCAGCTGGGGCAGCGGGCCGTGGCGGCCTTCTTCGCCGAACACACCCACGCCCGCCTGCCGCTGGCCGGACGCACCGAGACCGCCCTGGTCAACTCCACCGCCGCCGACCGCGTGGTGCTGGACGTCGAAGGAGCGGCCACCGCCGTACGGCTCGACACCTTCGACGCCTGCGGCCGCCCGGCGGGCTCGCACCTGCGCACCCTGGGCCCGGGGCCCGCCGCCATCGCCGTTCCGCCCGCCGGCCTGTGCGTCGTCAGGCCGGCGTGACCCGACACCCGCTCCCGTTCCGAAGAGCCGAAGAGCCGAAGAGCCGAAGACTGGAGAGAACCCACGTGACCGACAACCACGACAGATCCGACCGCACCGAGCCGGCCGCGCACGCCCCCGGGCAGGTCAGCCGCCGCACGGTCGTCGGCTTCGGCGCCGCGGCCGCGGTGGGCGCCGCGACCGCCGGGGCCCTGGACCTCGCCGCCGCCCCGGCCGCGAGCGCCGCCACCCCCGAGGGCACCGCGGCGCAGGCCGCCGCGGCCCCCGCGGTGGCCCTGGCCTTCTCCGACCCGACCGGGCTCTACCCGCTTTCCGGCGGCGCCGCCGAGGCGGCGCCCGCCCTGCTCGTCGTGTTCAACCCGGCGACCGCGCTGAGCGGTTCGATCGCCTGGTCGGTGGCCCCGCGCGGCGGCGACCCGGTGGCCACCGGCACCGCCGGATTCACCGCCGCCGCCGGCACGCAGCGCACCACCACCATCCCGCTGGGCTCCTTCGGCCCGGACTACTACGCGGTCACCGCCACCGTCACCGCCGCCTCCGGCACCCAACTCCTCGGCCAGACCATCGGATTCGGCGTCATCCGTCCCCCCGTCGAGGGCCGCCGCCCCGGCTCGGCGTTCGGTCTGGGCATCCGGGCGGAGTCCGACACCGCCCTGACCCGGCAGATCGCCCAGCGCATCGGGGTGAAGTGGACCCGCGGCGTCATCGCCGTCCAGCCCGACACCGTCTGCCCGGCGCCGGGCGTGTTCTGGCAGCAGGCCCAGGTCGACGCCGCCCGCGCGGAGATCGCCGACTGGCACGACCACGGCATCGAGCCGCTCGGCTTCATCAACTACAACATGTCCTGGAACGTGCAGCCCGACGCCGACGGCAAGCCGCTGCTGGTCTACCAGAACCGGCCCAAGGACCTGGCCGCGCACGCCGAGATGGTCTACCACGCCATCGCCCCGCTCCAGGACCTGGTCCCCAACTGGGAGATCTGGAACGAGCCGTGGGTGCACGGCTGGGCGTGGAAGACCGGCGACGCCCAGGACTACCGCGACATGTGCAAGCTGATCTGGGACCGCGTCAAGCCGGACTTCCCGGACGTCAACCTCATCGGCGGCGGCTCGGTCACCTACAACCGCGACATCGTCTACGCGCAGGGCTCGAAGGACACCGGCTACATCGACGGCTCGGTCAACCACGCCTACGGCTACCCCGACCCGACTCAGTACGCGATGACCAAGACCCAGATCCGGATGGACCGCAAGGGGTCGCGCACCAAGGGCCGCGCCGGGCAGTGGCAGACCGAGCTGGGTACCGCCGAGAGCACCAGCTTCACCGACGTCCCCGCCGGCCAGGCCCCCTACGGCGTGGCCCGCACCGTGGCGCCGACCTATCTGCTGCACATGCTGGCCGGCGCCGAGGAGGACTCGCCGATCCGGATCTTCTGGTTCTCGCTGTCCTACGACAAGACCTACTCCGGCGTCGAGTTCAACATCTACGACTACGCCACCAAGACCCCGCGGCCCGCGGTCGTGGCCTACTCCGCGATGACCTCCCTGCTGGAGGACGCGAAGCTGGAGAGCGAGCTGTACCCGGACGCGAAGTCCACCTGGGGCTTCCTGTTCCGCGGCGCCGACGGCAAGGGCCGCGCCGCGCTCTACGCCGACCAGCTCTACGACGGCACCGAGGAGCACCAGAGCGCCGGCCACACCGGCACGCTCACCCTGGACGGCGCGCGCGGCGTCCGGGTGTACGACTACCTCGGCCGGCAGCTCGCCGACGGCAGCTCCGCCGAGGTCACCCTCCCGCTCCGCCCCTGGGAGGTGCTGTACTTCGACAGCGACCTGACCCCCGCCGCGCTGAAGACCCTGCTGACCCGCGGCGCGTGCTTCGCCTACGACACGCCGCTGAAGATCAGCCCGCTGTCCTTCGTCAAGCCGCTCGACGCGACCAGCGCCATCGAGGTGCGGGTGGAGAACACCACCCCGCACCCCCTCGACGCGCGGCTTCGCGTCACCCCGCCGCCCGGCTGGCAGCTCGCTCCCGCGGTGTCGCCGTCGGTCCGGCTCGCCCCCGGACAGGCCCGCACCCTGTCCTTCCCGGTCAAGGCGTTCGCCGTCAGCGACAGCAACCGCTACCCCGTCGGCTACGAGGCCACGGTGGCCGGCCGCCCGGAGGCGCACCAGACCGGCACCCAGGACGTCCAGGTCGCCTACCTGCCCTTCCGCTCCATCACCGTCGGCGGCAGCGCCAGCCAGTGGAACGGCGTCATCCCGGTGACCCTGACCAGCACCACCGCGGCCGGCGACACCAAGTCGTACGCCTTCCAGGCCGCCTGGGACCAGTCGTTCCTGTACGTCAGGGCCGTCGTGGAGGACGACGTCCAGCTCTCCCACGTGCCGTTCGGCGACAACGCGTACCTCTTCCCGTTCCAGGCCGACAGCATCCAGCTCGCCTTCGACGCCGTCGCCGACAAGACCGAGGACCTGCTCGCCGGCGACCCGCACTACGAGAAGTGCCTGCGCTCGATCTCCCACCTGTACGTCGCGACGCTGGCCACCGGCAACGTCTCCGAGCTGCACCGCCAGCTCGCCCCCGGCACCAACTACCAGACGTACTACCCGACCAACGCCGACCTGCCGACCCCGCTCGGCCCGCTCGACGCGGCACCCGGCAGCGGCACCGAGGGCCGCGTCCTGGTCTCCCGCGACGACACCGGCAAGCAGACCCGGTACGAGATCGCCCTCGCCTGGAGCCAACTGCCCGAACTCCAGGCCGCGGTGCAGGCCGCGACCCCCGGCACCGTCACCCCGGCGACCTTCGCCGTCCAGGTGACCGACGCCGGCACCGGCGGCCACGGCGCCACCTACTCGACCACCGCCACCGAGCCGCCCACCTCCGGCTGCTACAACTTCGCGCCGTTCTGGGGCACCGGCGCGCAGTTCACCGGCGGCCGCGTCGACACCCGCTGGGGCATCGGCCGCTAGATCCCCGGCAGATCCCCCGCCCGCCCGCCTCCCCGCCGCACCGAACCTGGAGTCCCTCCCGTGAGCGACCAAGCCGCCACCCCCGAGCCGGTCGAGCCGCCGTGGGCGCAGCCGTCCGGCGTCCGCATCACCGGCGTCAGGACGATCCTGACCGCGCCGGCCGGCACCACGCTCGTCGTGGTCCGGGTCGACACCAGCGAACCCGGCCTGTACGGGCTCGGCTGCGCCACCTTCACCCAGCGCGCCGCGGCGGTCGCCACCGCGGTCGATGAGTACCTGGCCCCGCAGCTTGTCGGCCGCGACCCGGCCGACATCACCGACATCGCCGCGACCCTGCACGTCAGCGGGTACTGGCGGTCGGGCCCGGTGCTCAACAACGCGCTGTCCGGGGTGGACATGGCGCTGTGGGACATCAAGGGCAAGCAGGCCGGGATGCCGGTGTGGCAGCTGCTCGGCGGGCGCTGCCGCACCGCGGTGCCGGTGTACGCGCACGCCGCCGGGCGGGACGTGGAGGAGGTCACCGACGAGGTGCTGGCGCTGATGGCCGACGGCTACCGGCACGTGCGCTGCCAGGTCGCCGTGCCGGGCGCCGGCACCTACGGGGCGCCGGCCGCCGCTGCCGCGGCCGGCGCCCACCGCCCGCTCACCCCGAACGCCTGGGACCCGGCCGCCTACCGGCGCACCGTCCTGGGGCTCTTCGACCACCTGCGCGAGCACGCCGGCCCCGAGGTCGAGCTGATCCACGACGTGCACGAGCGGGTGCACCCCACCGACGCGGTGCGGATCGCCGCGGACCTGGAACCGTACGACCTGTTCTACCTGGAGGACCCGGTCGCGCCGGAGGACCTCGAGTGGCTGCGGGTGCTGCGCGCCCGCAGCGCCACCCCGATCGCGATCGGCGAGCTGTTCACCAACCCCGCGGAGTACCGCCCGGTCGTCCAGGAGCGGCTGTGCGACTTCATCCGCGTGCACGTCTCCGCGATCGGCGGCATCACCCCGGCGTGGCGGCTGGCGAACACCTGCGAGCTGTTCGGGGTGCGCACCGCCTGGCACGGGCCCGGCGACGTCTCGCCGATCGGGCACGCCGCCAACCTCGCGCTGGACCTGGCCGCACCCAACTTCGGCATCCAGGAGCAGCACCTGTTCGGGCCCGAGGCCCGCGAGGTGTTCCCCGGCTGCCCCGAGATCCGCGACGGCCACCTGTGGCCCGGCGACCGGCCGGGCCTGGGCGTCGACCTCGACGAGAAGCTCGCCGCCGCCTACCCGCCGCGCCTACCCGCCGCACCCGGCCGGGCGTGGAAGCCGCCGCGGCGCGCCGACGGCGCCCTCCAGCGCCCCTGACCGGCCCCGCACCGCAACCGGCCCCGCACCGCAACCGACCCGACCGCCCGCACCACCCCTACCGTCCGACCCGCTGTCCGTTCCAAGGAGCGACCCTCATGAGACCCCGTATCACCGTGACCCTGACGGCCGCCACCGTATGCCTGGCCGGTGTGCTGACCGGCTGCTCCAGCTCCTCCGGCAGCGGCGGCGCGACGACCACGCTGAACGTCGCCGAGTGGACCAACCCCGGCGCCATCCAGTTCACCCAGTGGCTCGACGCGAAGTTCGAGAAGGCCCACCCGGGCGTGAAGGTCAAGCTCCAGCAGGCGCCGACCTCCAACGGCGCCTGGGGGACGCTCTGGAACAGCCTGCTCCAGTCCAAGTCCGTGGACGTGCTGGCACTCCAGGCGCCCACGCAGGCCGGCTTCGCCCCGAGCTACACCAGCCTGAAGGCCCAGGGCGCGGCCGCGCTCATCCAGGCCGGGCAGCTGGTGGACCTGAAGAACCAGCCGTTCATGAAGCACTACGACCAGGCCGCCCAGGCCGCGGCGGCCGGCCGCAACGGCGGCATCTACGGCGTGATGGCCGCGGAGTACTCCGCCGCCGGCGCCATGTGGTACAAGAAGGACCTGCTCGCCAAGTACCACATGAGCGTGCCCACCACCTTCCAGGAGTTCCTGGACGACTGCGCCACGCTGAAGAAGGCCGGCGTCACCCCGATCTTCGTGTCCGGCAAGGACGGCATGCAGGGCGGCGTGTGGCAGGGCGTGGAGAACCAGGTCCTCATGCAGGGCAAGAAGCCCGCCGAGTCGGTGCGGGTCGGCAGCGACCGGGCCGACGCCTTCTGGAAGGGCACCCAGTCCTGGAACGACCCGGTCTACCACCAGACCTCCGACCGCTACGAGCAGGTCATGAAGTACATCGAGCCCAACGCGGCCGGGGTCGCCCAGCTGACCGCGCCCGGCGTGTGGGCGGCGAAGACCGACGACTACCCGTTCCTGCTCGACGGCTCGTGGGACGGCGCGGTCATCCAGCAGGCCAACCCCAAGCTCGACACCGGCTTCTTCACGATGCCCGGCACCGATGACGCGTCGGCCAACCGCCTCACCCTCAAGCCCGACCTGACCTGGGTGGTGCCCACCAGCGCCAAGCACCGGACGCTGGCCATGCAGTGGCTGTCGATGTTCTCCGAGCCGGAGAACTACCAGCAGTGGCTGAAGCAGACCGGTTCGGTCTCCACCCAGCCCGCGCTCACCAACAGCCTGCCGTGGATGGACTGGCAGAACTCCCACATGGCCGACGCGTTCGCGCAGTTGAGCACCCCGTGGGTGCCGGCCGGCGCCGCCCTGGACGCGGCGGGCCCGGACTTCTACAAGATGACGCCCATCGGCAAGGACAGCGTCGACACCATCCTCAACCGCTCCGCGTCCGTCTACCGCAAGTCGGTCAAGGGCTGACCGCCGCCTAGGCACCCAAGACCAGGCAGCAAAGAAAGAGAGGAGGCGCGGCGTGGCACGCTGTCCCTTCGGAACGCAACGCACGCGGCGGTTCATCCCCTGGGCCAGCATCGCGATACCGGGAGCCGGCTGGCTGCTGTTCGGGCTGTACCCGTCTCTGGCCACCATCGGCTACTCGTTCACCCGCTACTCCGGACTCCCGGGCACGCCGTTCAACTTCTGCGGCATGTGCAACTACCACGCCGCCGTCACCTCGCTGTCCGGCCAGGTCCTCGGGGCGGTGAAGGTCACGCTGATCTACGTGGTCGGCGTGACCGTCCTGCAGAACGCCATCGGCCTGGGCCTGGCGCTGCTGCTCAACCGCGGCGGCCGCTCGTACACCTTCTACCGCGCGCTGATCTTCATGCCGCAGATCTTCTCCGTCACCGTGGTCGGCGCGATCTTCGCGCTCATGCTCGACCCGTACTCCGGCCCGACGGAGAAGCTGGTGCACGGCCTGTTCGGCACCGACTCGGCGTTCCTGGGCTCCAGTTCGCTGGCCCTGCCGCTGGTGATGATGGTGAACGTCTGGATGTTCTCCGGCTACTCGATGCTCATCTACATCGCCGGGCTGCGGAACATCCCCGCGTCGGTGTACGAGGCCGCCGCGATGGACGGCGCGGGGCGGCTGCGCACCTTCCGGCACGTCACCTGGCCGCTGCTGGCCCCGGCCACCACGGTCAACGTCTTCCTCACCGCCATGGGCACGCTCGGCGAGTACGCCCTGATCATGGTGCTGACCGGCGGCAACTTCGGCACCAAGACCCTGGGCCTGTACATGTTCCAGTCCGCGTTCGGCGCGGACAGCCAGCTCGGCTACGGCTCGATGCTGGCCATGCTCCAGTTCCTGCTGACCGTCGTCATCGGCGGCGGCCTGCTCTACACCCTGCGCAAGCGGGAGGTGGCCCTGTGACCGCCCCGGGCGCGCTGCGGCGCCTGCTCACCACCCGCCGGACGAAGGCGGCGGGCGTCAACCTGCTGTGCTTCGCCATCGCCGCCGGCCTGTTCGCCCTTCCGCTGGTGTACGTCCTGCTCCAGGCGTTCAAGACGTACACCGGCTTCCTCCAGAACCCGACCGGGGCGCCGCACCCGTGGTCCACCGAGAGCTTCTCGTCGGCCTGGCACCAGGGGCACTTCGGCCGGGAGATGGTCAACAGCCTCGTCTACGCGGTGGTCCCGGACGTGGTCACCCTCGTCCTCGGGGTGTTCCTCGCCTTCCCCATCTCCCGCGGCTACTTCAAGTACTCGGGCGGCCTGTACACGTTCTTCGTCTTCTCCGGCTTCCTGCCCGGCGGCCTGATCCCGCTGTTCATCGAGGCCCGCACGCTCCACCTGTACAACAGCATGATCGGGTACCTGATCCTCACCAGCCTGTCGGGCGCGGGGTTCTTCTTCTTCGTCGGCTACATCCGCGGCATCCCGCGGGAGATCGACGAGGCGGCGGCGCTGGACGGCTGCGGCTACGTCCGGTTCATCTTCACCATCATCATCCCGCAGATGAAGCCGGCGCTGGCGACGTTCGGCATCTTCGGCTTCGTCACCGCCTGGAACAACCTCATCCTGCCGCTGGTGATGCTCTCGGACTCGGCCCTGTGGCCGGTCACCCGCGGGCTGTACTCCTTCTTCGGCGAGTACGCGCAGAACTGGCCGCTGATCGCGGCCGGCACCTTCATCGTGGCCGCGCCGATCATGCTGCTGTTCGTCCTGCTCCAGCGCTACCTCGTCGAGGGCGTCGCGGGCGGCGCCACGCTCGGCGCCCAGAACGTCGCGCCCGGCGCCGGCGGCGCCGAACTCGGAGGGGGGTCGTGACCGGCACCGCCGGCACCACCGGCACCCCCACCACCGACTGGCCCGAGGGCGCCGCCGAGATCGCCTTCCGGCTGCACGACCGGCTCGACCGGCCCGAGTTCGCCTGGCCCCGCACCCTGCTCCACTACCGGGTGCGGTGGCCGGCCCCCGCCGTGCGGGCCGCGGACCTGCGGCTGCTCGACGACGGCGGGGCGGCCGTGCCCTTCCAGCTCACCGACACCGCCCACCCGGACGGGCCCGGCGACAGCGGCCGACTGGCCGCCGCGACGGTGTGCTTCTTCGCCGACCTCCCCGCCGGCGGGCGCCGCACCTTCACGCTGCGGGCCGACGCCTCGCTGCCGCCGGCCCGCCCCGAACGGACGGTGCGCGTCCGCACGGACAGCGACGGCACCGTGGTGGACGGCGGGGCGCTGCGGGTCCGCCTGCCCGCCCCGGGCCGCTTCGGCGCCGCCGACGAGGTGCCCGGACCCGTCCTGCGGCTCGACCGCGGAGGCGGGTGGGTCGGCGGCTCGGTGCTGCGCCGCCCCGCCGGGCCCGCCGAGCACTTGGAGGTGCGGCTGCTGCGGGCCGGGCCGCTCTTCGCCGACCACGCGCTGGCGTACCGCTTCCGCGACGGCGCCCGCTACACCGCGGTCGTCCGGGTCCTGCTCGACTGCGACTTCCTCGAACTCGCCGAGGACATGGCCGGACTCGACACCGACGGCGCCTGCTGGCAACTGGACTGGGAGGGGTGCGCGCCCACCCACCGCTTCTCCTCCGCCTGGCCCCACGCGCAGGACGCCGCGGCCCACGCCGCGCCGGGCACACCCGGGCGGTACCACTGGCTGGGCATCGACGAGCCGGTGGTGGTCGGCGACAGCGGGGAGGACCCGCCCTTCTCCGGGCCGGGCGGCCGGGAGCGCCCGGAGGCCGCGATGGCCTTCACCGTCGGCCCGTACGCGCCCAGTTACGCCTGGGGCATCCGCCCGCACGCGACGTTCTGGGACGCGGCAGGCGGTGACGGGAGCGGCGGTGACGCGATGGGCGTGTTCATCCGCGACCACGCCCGCTGGGACGACCGCGGCTACGCCCACTGGGCCTCCGCCGGCACCCTCCAGATCCGCTTCCGCCACGACGGGGTCCTGCACTGGACCTGGCCGCTGCGCACCGGCACCCGGCACACCGGCATCGCCTTCTACGACCACCGCCGCGACCTGGACGCGCTGCGCCGCCAGGAGCAGGCCGGCCGCCGCCCCGCCCACCAGACCACCCATGTCCGCGACCTGCACCACTGGCAGGGCACGCTCAGCCTGGACCGGGTCAAGGACTGGACCCTCACCTACAGCGGCCGGCGCCCCCGGCCGCTGTGCACCACCGGCGAGTTCGCCACCCCGCGGGAGTTCACCGACGCGCTCTTCGCCGGACCCGACGGCCCCCGCCTGCTCGCCAACGGCGTCAACGAGGTCGCCGGCTACCTCAACATCGGCCAGCGCCCGCTCTACGACCGGCTGCTGGACGGCTATGACCGGTTCGCCGACCGCCTCGACCCCGCGCAGCGCACCCGGGTCGACGCCCTGCTCCTGCTCACCGCGTACGTCTCCGCGGGCGAGGAGATCGGCCCCACCCTGCGCATGCTCGGCGGGCACCCCAACTTCCTCGCCGACGGCAAGGCCGCGCTGGCCTGTCTGGCCTGGCTGTTCCCCGAGCACGAGGCGGCCGGGCGGTGGCTGGACGCCTTCGAGAAGTTCGCCGAACTGTCCGGCACCTTCCACACCCGCCCCGCGCTGCCCTCCCGCGGCGCCCGCCCCGGCCGCTGGACCGAGAGCCCCGCCACCTACGTGTGGGCGTTCCTGCGCCCGCTCACCCAGGGCAACGCCCTCGCCCAGCACGCCGACGGCCGCAACCGCATCGCCACCGAGCACTTCGCCGCACTCGGCGACTGGCTGGTCGACGCGCTGACCGCACCCGTCGACGTCTCCGGCACCGGCGACCTGCGCCGCCTGCACCCCGCCCAGGGCGCGCACGCGTTCTGGCCGCGCCGCCCGCCGATCGAGATGCGGCTGCTCGCCGAGGCGCTGCGCCGCTACCGCCCCCTGACCGCCGAACACCTGCTGTGGGGCAGCGACCCCGGCGCCCGGCGGCTGGACAGCAGGCCCGGCGACCCCGACACCTGGCGGGTGCTGCTGCGCTCCGGCGGCGATACCGCGACCGGCCGCGCCGCCGCCACCGGCACCAACCCCCGGCTGCGCAGCACCAAGTACACCGGCTACGGCGTCACCCTGCGCGCCGCCGTCGACCGGCCGGAGGAGGTCGCCGTCTTCCTCCAGCAGGTCGACCGCGGCCCCAACTACCGCTGGGGCATCGCCGACGACAACGGCTGCGGCCAGCTCTACTACTACGCCGCCGGCCGCTCCTACAGCGGCCACGGCCCCGAGGACGCCGGGGACCGCCGCGTCCCCGACGCGACCTTCACCACCTCCTGCGCGCTGTGGCAGGACGGCCGCTTCCGCGGCATCGGCCCGCACACCCTGGACCGCCCGCTGTACGACCTGGACCCGGCGCAGTTCGCCGAGATCACCCCCGACCCGGACAGCCCCGTCGCCGACCTCTACCTCAGCCGCAGCGTGCTGCTCGTCGGCAGCGACTACCTCGTCACGTACGACGCGTTCGCCGCCGGCCAGCGCATGGTGTGGACCTGGTCGGTGCTGACCGAGGCCACCGGGCACGACGCCAACAGCTACCGCCACCTGCCCGAGCAGCTGCCCTTCCTGCACGTGGTGCGCGGGGTGCGGGAGGACGGGCGGCCCGCCGACGGCACCGCCGGCGGGGGCTTCGCCACCGACGTGACCCGCGGCGTACGGCTGGAGGGCCGCGCCGACGGCGGCAGCGGCAACACCCTCGCCGTGGTCAGCCACCGCTTCGACCTCACCGTCGCCGCCGCGCGGACCACCCCGTGGGGCACCACCGTCCGCACCCCGCACAGCGTCGACCACGTCTTCCGGTACGAGGCCGCCACCCACTACGAGCCCGGCCAGGCGCGGTTCGCGCGGGACGGGCTGCGCTTCGAGGGCACCGCGGGCGTCATCCGGCTGTTCGACGACGGCCGGCGCGAACTGGCCCTCTTCCACGGCACCGCCGTGGGCACCGCCGACGTCCTGCTCACCACCGCCGACCGAGACCTGGGCATCAGCCTCGCCTACCGCGACCCGGCGGAACTGGCCGGCAGCTACGTCGCCCCCGCGGACACCGCGATCACCCTCGACCTGCCCGGCGGGCTCGCCGCGGGCACCGCCCTGTACGTCGACGGCGCCCCGGTGCGGCCGCTGGAGCGGCACCCCGGCGCGCTGCGCGTGGCGCTGCCCTCAGGCCGCCACCGCTGGGAGCTGACGGCCCGCCGCCCGGAGCCGCTGCCTCCGCGGGTGGTGCGCACCGAGACCCTGCCCGGCGGCGCGCTGGTGCACTTCACACCGGTCGCCGCCGCCGACGGCTACCTGCTGGAGCTGAGCACCGACGGCGGCACCACCTGGACGCGGGCCGCCCGCACGGCGGCCGGGCCCTTCCGGCTCACCGGCCTGGACGACGGCCGCACCTACCACGTGCGTGTCGCCGCCTACAACGCCGACCGGCGCGGCCGGCCCGGCACCGACTACCCGGTGCACGCCACCTCCGCCGCGCCCGAACCCCCGGACGGGCTGCGGCTGCGACTCGGCCCCGGCACGGTCACCGCCACCTGGGGCGAGGTCCTGGGCGCCGCCCGCTACCGGCTCTACCGGCGGGCGCGCGGCGCGGACGACTACCGCGAGGTGTACGCCGGGCCCGGCTTCACCTGCACCGACCGCGTACCGCGGCCGCCCTCCGGTGCCGGCGACCGGGCCGGTGCCGCGCCCGTCGTGCAGTACGCGGTCGCCGCGGAGAACGGCAACGGCCGCGGACCGCTGTCGGCCGCCGTGGACACCGACCCGGCGAGCCCGCGGCACTGGTACCCGCCGGGGGGCCTGGCCTTCCGCCGCGACCACACCTACCACCGGCCGCCGTTCGCACCCCCCGGCACGGCCCCCCTGCCGTACGACGAGCAGCTGCCGCCGGCCGCGGTGCCGCAGACTGCGGGTATGGACACGGGTACGGACACGGGTACGGACACGGACACGCGTATGGACACGGGCACGGCCACGGACGCGGGGGAGCAGGCGTGGTGACGCAGCGGCAGCGGGTCCTGGTGACCGGCGCCGCCGGGCGGATCGGGCGGGCGCTGCGGACGCGGCTGGCCCGGCCCGGCAGGACCCTGCGGCTGCTGGACGTCGCCGAGACCGCGCCCGCCGGGCCGGGCGAGGACGTCGAGGTGGTCCGGGCGTCCTTCACCGACCCGGACGCGATCCGGGCGGCCTGCCGCGGCGCCGACGCCGTGCTGCACCTGGGCGGCGAGGCGGGCGAGGCGTCCTGGGAGCGGGTGCGCGAGGCCAACATCGACGGCACCGCGCACCTGCTGGAAGCCGCGCGGGCGCAGGGAGTTCCGCGGGTCGTGCTGGCCTCCAGCCTCCATGCCGCCGGGTTCCGCAGCCGCGAGGAGGCGGCAGCGGCCCCGGGCGGGCTGCTCGCCGCCGGAAGCGCGCCGCGCCCCGACACGTACTACGGCGCCTCGAAGGCCGCGCTGGAGGCGCTCGGCGCGCTGTACCACCACCGGTTCGGCATGGACGTCAGCTGCCTGCGGATCGGGGCGTTCCGGCCGGCGCCGCTGGCCCCGGAGGACCTGGCCGGCTGGCTGTCCCCGGACGACGCGGCCCGGCTGGTGGAGGCGTGCCTGCGGGCCCGGCCGGCGGGCTTCCGGGTGCTGTGGGGGATCTCCCGCAACACCCGGCGGTGGTGGTCGCTCGCCGAGGGGGAGGCCATCGGCTACCACCCGCGCGACGACGCCGAGGACCACCTGCCCGCGCTGCTGGCCTCGGGCGCCTTCACCCCGGACGACCTCGATCCGGCGGCGCCGCGCAACTCCCGGGTCGGGGGGGCCTTCTGCACCCGGCCGCTCGGCGGCGCCGGCCGCGGCTGACCGCGCCCCCGCCGCACACGCGCCCACGCGCCCACGCGCATCAGGCACACGCACACCGCACGCACACGCACACCGCACGCACACCCGCATCACGCACCTGCGCACGCTCGGTCCGACCTCCGGGCGGCGGCAATCCATCGGGGCGAGAAGCCCGCACAGCGGCTGGGAGAGGTAACACATGGCTGAGGAACACGCCGGGCGCGTCGCGCTGGTGACCGGCGCTTCGAGCGGCATCGGCCGCGCCACCGCCGAACTGCTGGCCGCCCGCGGCGCCGCGGTGGCCGTCAGCGCGCTGGACGCCGCCGGCACCCGCGAGACGGTGGCGGCGATCACCGCCGCGGGCGGCCGCGCCCTGCCGGTCGTCGCCGACGTCGCCGACGGCGCGGCCGTCGCCGAGGCGGTGCGCCGCACCGTCGAGACCTACGGCGGGCTGGACGTCCTGGTGACCTCCGCGGGCGTCCAGCGCTACGGCACCGTCG
This sequence comes from Streptomyces sp. CA2R106, assembly GCF_037034245.1. Lineage (NCBI taxonomy): Bacteria > Bacillati > Actinomycetota > Actinomycetes > Kitasatosporales > Streptomycetaceae > Streptomyces > Streptomyces sp. CA2R106. The sequence goes on along the minus strand of NZ_JBAGKC010000003.1, from coordinate 246,844 downwards.
CCGACACCGACGACAAGACGTGGGACGAGGTGTTCACGATCAACGTCAAGGGCGTCTTCCTGGCCGCCCGGGCCGCCCTGCCGCACCTGCGGCGCAGCACCTCCGGCGGCGCCGTCGTCGTGGTCTCCTCGGTGCAGGCGCGCGCCACGCAGGCCAACGTCGCCGCGTACGCCGCCGCCAAGGGCGCGCTGAACGCGCTGGTGCGCTCGATGGCCGTCGACGAGGGGCCCTTCGGGGTGCGCGTCAACGCGGTGTGCCCCGGCTCCGTCGACACCCCGATGCTGCGCCGCTCCGCGGAGCTGTTCAGCGACGGCTCCGACGCCTCCGTGCGGCACCTGCTGGCGCAGTGGGGGCGGTCGCATCCGCTGGGCCGGGTCGCCGAGCCGCGGGAGGTCGCCGAGACCATCGCCTTCCTGGCCGGGACCCGCGCGGGCTTCGTCACCGGCGCCGACGTCCCGGTCGACGGCGGGCTGCTGTCGGCGCTCCCGGTGGCGCTGCCGCCGGCCGCCCCCGAAGCCCCCGCGGGCGCCTGAACCCCGCCCCCCGCCGCCCCCGCGGCGCCACCCCGCACCCGGACACGCCCCCTGGAGAGGACCCGGATGAACCCCCGTGTCGAGGTCGCCGTCCCCGGCGCCGCCGCCGTCGGCGAGGGCCCGCACTGGGACGCGGCCACCGCGACCCTGTCCTGGGTGGACATCCCCGCGGGTGCCATCCACCGCGCCGCCGGGGCCGCCGGGGAGGTGCGCACGACGGTCCTGCCGACCTCGGTGGGCGCCGCCGTGCCGAAAGCCTCCGGCGGCATGGTCGCCGCCACGGGGGAGGGCTTCGCCGACGTGGGGCCGGACGGCCGGTACGCGCCGCGGCCGCGCGTCCTGCCGCCGGGGCAGCGGATGAACGACGCCAAGTGCGACCCCGCCGGACGGTTCTGGGCGGGGAGCACCGACCTGGACTTCGCCCCCGGGCAGGGCGCGCTCCACGTCCTGACCCCGGACGGGGCCGGCCACGTGGTGCTCACTGGGCTGACCCTGCCCAACGGCATGGCCTGGTCCCCGGACGGGCGCACGATGTACCTCGTCGACACCATGGCCGGCGAGCTCAACGCCTTCGACACCGACCCGGTAAGGCCCCGCCTCGCCCGCCGCCGGCTGCTGGCGGCGTTCGCCGGCCGGGGCATCCCGGACGGCATGGCCCTGGACGCGGCCGGCTGCCTGTGGATCGCGATGTGGGGCGGCTTCCGCCTGCTGCGCGTGTCGCCCGACGGCGACGTCCTCGCCGAGGTCCCGCTGCCCGTCGAGCAGCCCGCGTCCTGCGCCTTCGGCGGCCCCGGCCTGGACATCCTCTACGTCACCACCGCCCGCGAGGGCCTCGACCTGCCCCCCGGCGACATCGCCGGCTCCGTCCTGGCCGTGCGCGGCTTGGACGTCACCGGCCTGCCCGCCGCGCGGTTCGCCGGCTGACGGGCGGATCGACGAACCGGCTGACGGACCGGCAGACGGCCCGGCGGATCACGCGGGCGGGTGGCGGGCGGGGGAGAGGCGGTCCTGGCGGGTCTCGCCGACGGAGAGGCGGTCGAGCACCTCGGCCAGCTCCTCGCAGGCGTGCTCCACCGACTGCCGGGTGCGGTACTGCTCGGTGATCACCGCGGACAGCAGCAGCGCGGTCAGCGCGGTCGTCCCGTTGAACGCCTGGAGCTTGACCATCACCTCGACGTGCGAGAGGTGCCTGAACGGCCCGGCGCCCTCGGTGGCGGCCACCGTCGTCATGACCGACGCGAACAGCGCGCACAGCAGGCTCCCGGCGAACCGGAAGCGCAGCGCCGCCCAGATCAGCATCGGGTAGACCACGAAGAGCACGCTCAGGTCCGACCGGGTCGCCACCAGCAACGCCGCGCAGCCGATCAGCGACAGAGCCAGCGCCTCCTTCCAGCGGCGCAGGTCCGGGCGGGCGCGCGCCCCGACGACGAGCAGCAGCGCCGGCGTCACGATCAGCACCCCCATCGCGTCGCCGACCCACCAGGCCAGCCACACCGCCCAGAAGCCGCCCGCCTCCAGCTTGCCGGTGAGCACCAGCAGGCCCGTCCCGGCGGTCGAGCTGATCAGCATGGCGCCCAGCGCGCCCAGGAACACCAGCGCCAGGCCGTCCCGCAGCCGGCCGAGGTCGGTGCGGAAGCCGACCGCCCGCAGCAGCAGGCACGCGCAGACCGGGGCCGCGGTGTTGCCCGCCACCGTGCCGATCACGTCGGCCTGCGGCGGGTCGATCGAGCAGACCACCGCCAGCGCGCCGATGGCGATGCCCGGCCACATCCGCAGCCCGTGGAGGAGGAGGGCGGCGACCGCGACACCGGTGGGCGGCCAGATGGGGGTCACCACGGCCCCGTCGACCTCCAGCCGCCGCAGCAGCCCGAGCCGACCCGCCAGGAAGTAGCAGGCGACGACGGCCAGCGTCCGCACGGCGAACAGCCCGGCCCGCCGCAGCCGCGCGTCTGCCTCCACACCCTCCACCCCGCCATGAGACACCGGCCGCGCGCGGTCGGCCACGCGAGCGACCCCTCGACACCGCCGTCAGGCGGCCGCGGCGGGAGCGTCGTGGCCGACCACCAGCACCGCCGCGTCGTCCTCGTGGCCGACCGCTCCGGCCATGGCCACCACGCGCGAGGCCAGCGCGTCCACCGCGACGCCGGTCAGCGCGGCCGTACGGGCCAGCTCCGCCACCCGCGCCAGGCCCTCGTCGAGGCTGAGCGACGGGCCCTCCACCACCCCGTCGGTGAGCAGCACGAAGACGCCGCCTTCCCGCAGCCGGTGCCGGGTCACCGGGAACGCGGCCCCCTCGACGATGCCCAGCGGCGGCCCGCCCTCGCCGGTGTCGATCCCCGAGCGGCCGTCCCCGGTCGCCCAGATGTGCGGCACATGGCCGGCCCGGGCGCTCTCCATGACGCCGGTGGCCGGGTCGAGCCGGATGAAGGTGCAGGTGGCGAAGAGGTCGCCGCCCAGCGCCTGGAGCAGGTCGTTGGTCCGCGCCAGCAGCTCACCGGGGTCCCCGCCAACCGAACCCAGGGCACGCAGGCCCACCCGGACCTGGCCCATGAAGGCGGCCGCCTCGATGTTGTGGCCCTGGACGTCGCCGATGGACAGCCCGATCCGGCCGTCGGCCATGGGGAAGGCGTCGTACCAGTCCCCGCCCACGTACAGGCCGTGGTTGGCGGGCGCGTACCGGACCGCGAGGCGCACGCCCGGGAAGGCGGGCAGGCGCCTCGGGAGCATGCCGCGCTGGAGGGCGACGGCCAGCTCGACCCGGGAGCGCTGCTGCTCGGCGAGCTCGTATGCGCGGGCGGTGAGCGAGCCGAGCCGCGCCAGCAGCTCGTCGCCGTCGTCCGCGGGGCCCCGGCGGGACACCGGTCACCCGCTTCTGACGCCGGTTCCCGCCGCCGATGCGACCTGGGAGCTGCTCGTACCGGTCATACCGGCCTCCTGGTTCGGCTCGGGCGCAGGGCGCGGACCCGACGCCATGGCCCGCTCCACGGTAGCGGGCGCGGCCGCGGGCCGCCTCCGAGCAGGCCCCGAGCAACGCCCGCGCGGCTCGCCCGCGCAGGCCCCCGCCGGCCCGGGCCCGGCGGTGCGTGCCGCGGGCCACCGGATACGATCCCGGGATGTTGAAAGTGGGACTGATCGGTCTGGGGCGGATGGGCCGCCCGCTCTGCACGCGCCTGGCCCGCGCCGGCCACCCGGTGACCGCCTTCGACGCCCGGCCCGAGCGGAAGGCGGACGCCGAGCGGAGCGGAGCGCGCTGGCAGGACTCGGCGAAGGCGGCCGCCGCGGGCGCCGACGTCCTGGTCACGGTGCTGCCCGGCCCCGCCGACGTCGCCGCGGCGGTGGACGACGCGGTGCTGCGCGCCCTGGGCGCGGGCGGTATCTGGCTCGACATGTCCAGCAGCACCCCCGAGGCCGCCGCCGCGCTCCGCGACCTCGCCCGGCGGCACGGCGTCGACACCCTGGAGGCCCCGATCGGCGGCAGCCCGCAGGACGCCGCCGCCGGCCGGGCCCGGCTCTTCGTCGGCGCCGAGGAGGCGACCCTGACCCGGGCGCGCCCGCTGCTGGAGGCACTCACCGCACCCGACCTGCTCACCCGCGTCGGCGGCCCCGGCACCGGCTACGTCGCCAAACTCCTCGTCAACTCCCTGTGGTTCGGGCAGGCGGTGGCCACCGCCGAGGCACTGCTGCTCGGCAGCCGGGCCGGCATCGACCCGGCCCTGATGCGGGAGGTGCTGCTGGCGGGCCCGGCGGCCGGCGCCTTCACCCGCGACCACCTGCCGGCGCTCTTCGCCGGCGACTACCTCCCCTCGTACGAACTCGACCGCATCCACGACCAGTTGGCGGAGGTCACCGCCCTCGCCGGGGAGCTGGGCACCCCGCACACCGTGGCGGAGGCGGTGCGCGCGGTGCACCAGCGGGCCCTGGCGCGCTACGGCCCGGTGAACGGCGAACTCCTCGGCGTGGCGCTCCTGGAGGAGCAGGCCGGCCTCACCCTGCGCCCGGGCCGCCCGGACCGTCCAGGCAGCACGGACGGCCCGAGCGGCCCGGACGGCCGTCAGGAGCGGCGGTAGGAGGGGGACGCGACGGTCTCCACCGGTGTGCCGCCGCGCGCGGCGGCGAGCAGCGTCAGGGCGGGCAGCGCGGGACCGGCCGGGCCGGTGCCGTCGGTGAGGACGGCCAGGGCGAGGGTGTTGGCGCCGCGGGTGCGCAGGATGCCGTTGGGCAGGACGAAGGTGTGCTGCGGGCCGACGTCGTTGGCGTACTGGCCGATGTTCCAGCCGTTGAGGAAGATCTGCACGCGGTAGGCGCGGGCCGGGTCGTCGGTGAAGGCCAGGCCGATCGAGGCGTCGGTGGCGCCGTCGACGGCGAGGGTGAAGGCGGTGCGGTACCAGGCGACGCCCTGCCGGGTGTCGGTGTGCGGCAGGGTGACAGGCGACCACGCCCGGTCGGGGAAGCCGGGCAGGTGCCAGCCGTTGCGCTCCCCGTACAGCCCGCCGGTGTTGAGCGGGCCGCGAACGGCGTCGTAGCCGTCCGCGCCCTGGATGCGCCAGGTCAGGGGCGCGCCGTCCAGGGTGGCGGCGGTCAGGCCGCGGGCGGACTTGAAGGCGTCGTTGGCGCCGCCGTCCTCCTCGTGGCCCATCCGCCGGACCAGGACGGCGAGGGTGTGCGGGCCGCTGCCGCGCAGGTCGGCGGGGACGGTGAAGGCGGCCGTGTCCGACCAGGTGCCGGTGATGACCTCCGCCTTGGCGGGGACCGGCATGCGGTGGGTGCCGAGCGGGCGGCCGTCCCACCAGGCCATCAGCAGGCCGAGGGTGCCGGTCTGGTAGGACAGCGCGATGTCCTGCGCGGTGCTCGCGTCCGCGACCTCCGCGCGGTACCAGACGTCGCCGTAGTGGAAGCCGTAGTCGTCGGCGAAGAGCACGGCGGGCTGCCCGGCCGGGACCGCGGTGGTGCTGTGACTGGAAGTCAGGTCGGCCACCCGCCAGGCGCTGTCGTCGAACGCGGCGGCGGACTCCGGGTTCTCCGCGGCGTACCGCCAGCCGGTGAGGGCCGGCAGGGACACCGCTGCCGGGCCGGGGAGCTGTCCGGTGGCGCTGAGGTCGCCGGAACCGGTGGTGGCGACCGGGATGTCCAGGCCGTTCCACGTCACGGCCTTGAGGACCCCGGGCGACCACACCTTCAGGCCGGTGGCCGCGGTGGTGTCGCCCGTCAGGTGCACGCTGCGGCCGGTGATCGCCGCGGTGCGCACCAGGGCGGGGCCGCTGACGAGGACCGAACCGGTGCCGGTGGTGCGCGGCCACAGGGTCGCCGCGGCGTCGTCGTCGGCCAGCAGCAGGACGAGCGGGGTGTCGTAGCCGCCGCCGTCGAGCCGGACGACGGTGAGCCCGGCGAGCGTCGCGTTGATCCGCAGCGTGCCGGACGCCGTGTCGTACGTGCTGGCGGCGGCCCCGTCGGTGACGGTGACGGTCGGGGCGTCCTTGCCCAGGACGACCACCTCGACGGGGTCGCCGGGGCGCCCGGTGAACACCGCGAGGTCGCGTGCGTCGCCGGAGGCGCGCCACATCGGCTGGGCGGTGGTGTAGAGCAGCGCGCGGCGGCCGAGCGAGACGTTCGCGGCCAGCAGCTTGCCGTCCTTCGCGCCGACCTTCAGCCCGCCGGAGGCGGCCGGCACCGTCACGGTGCCCGCGGCTGTCGCCACCGGCACCGTGCACGTCACGTCGGCACCGGTGTCGTTGCGCAGCAGGTACAGGTGCGAGCCGCGCTCGGGGTCGGTCAGGTGGTACACCCGCACCGACGCGCTGCTCGCGGCGGTGTCCGCGGCGCGGTCGAGTACGGCGAGGTCGGGGAAGGACGCGAGCAGCGAGCCCATCTGCTTCATCGGGGTGACCTTGGCCGTCAGCTGGCGGGCTTCGCTGATCGCCGCGCCGAAGTCGTACGAGGTGTAGACGACCGGGGCGGGCAGCCAGCCCCAGGAGGTGCCGCCGAACGTCATGTAGACGTTGTGGATCTTGATGCCGTTGGCGAGGTTCGTCAGGTAGAACCGTCGCTCGTAGGCCGGGTCGCGGGCCTTCCACGCCCCGGCGTACCCCTGGCCGGCGAACCCGGCGCCGCCCCACGCGTCGAACCAGCCGCCGCCGAACTCCGCGAGGAAGCCGGGCGTGTCGGGACTCGCGGTCGAGCCGCCGGTGGCTCCGCCGGTGCCGAAGTAGCCCCAGTCCGGCGGGTTGCCGCTGGCGTAGCCGTCGAAGGCGTACAGGTAGCGGCCGGTCTCCCCGCCGGTGTCGAAGCTCCCGGGCACCCAGTCGCCGTTGCGGCCCTTGTCGTTGTGGAACAGCGGGATGTCGATGCCGTCGGAGCGCACCTTCGCGTACAGGTGCGCCATGTAGTCCTTGCCGGTGGCGGAGCCGACGTACGAGGCGTACTCGTTCTCCAGCTGGTAGAGCACCACGGTGCCGCCGCCGCGGGTGTACTGGCGCGGCGCGATGACCGCGTTCACCGCGGTCAGCCACTCGTCGGCGTACCGCAGGTAGACGGGGTCGTCGGTGCGCGCCTTGGCGGCGGTCGCGGTCAGCCAGCCGGGGTAGCCGCCCGCGTCCGTCTCGCCGTTGATGTACGGGCCGGGCCGCACGATGACGTACAGCCCGGTCTCTGCGGCCGTGTCCAGGAACTGCCCGAGGTCGCGCACGCCGGTGAAGTCGTAGTGGCCGGGGGCGGGGGAGTGGTAGCTCCAGTTCGCGTAGACCGACACCGCGTTGTAGCCGCTCGCGGCGAGCTTTTCGAGGATGTCGCGCCACAGCGACGGGCTGGGCAGCCGGAAGGGGTGCATCTCGCCGGACCAGACCGGTACGCGCTGCCCGTCGACCAGCAGCGAGTAGCGGTCGAAGGCGACCGTGTGGGCCGTGCCCTTGGCCGCGGCGGCCGGGGTGATGCCGCCGGCCGCGGAGCCGGAGCCGGAGCCGGAGCCGGAGGCGGCCTCGGCGGCGTGCGGGAGCGCCAGCGCGGCGGTCGCCGCCCCGGTGAGGGTGGTGAACGTACGTCGGGAAAGGGACACAGGTCCTCCTTGCGGACGGTCGGTCGAGCTCGGTCCGGGGTGCCGCCCGGGCGCGGCGGCGGGATCAGCGGGTCTCGAAGGCGCCCAGGTCCGGTGCCTCGCCCTTGTAGGGCAGCCCGACGTCGGTGCCCTGGTCGATCAGGTCGCTCGTCGCGGCCGGGCGCAGGTAGGGCAGCGTCGGCAGGCTGCCGTCCGAGTGGCGGGGCGCGTCCCAGCCGGTGGTCGAGACGCTCTGGAACTGCGCGTCCGACAGGGCCAGGCCGAGGTCCCAGGAGTTGTCGGCGGAGTCGGTGCCGGTCATGTTGGAGGTGAGGGTGCCGGTGTAGGCGACGTCGTTGCGCAGGGTGCCGAGGCCGGTGGCGGTGCCGTCGGGGGCCACACCGAGCATGTTGAAGTCGGGGTGGTTGCCGTAGCCGGTGTCGTTGAAGAAGTCGTCGGCGACGGTGTGGTGGTTGGCGTAGAAGCCGGCGGCCTTGTTGTCGAAGGCGACGGACTGGCGCACGGTGTGCTTGACGCCGCCGGTGACGTACTTCCCGCCGTAGCCGCCGGCCTTGAAGCCGTTGCCGTCGCCGGCGCTGGTGGCCGTGCCGGGGACGTACCCGTTGGACCAGGCCCAGGACTGCTCGATGGTCACCGACGACAGGGCGTTGATGAGGTCGAAGCCGTCGTCGGAGTTGTTCCAGGAGCGGTCGCCGCGGAAGACGTTGCCGGGGTTGCCGGCGGGGATGTGGGCGCCGAAGCCGTCGGCGTTGGTGCCCGGGCCGCTGGAGCTGTCCGCGTCGTAGTTGTCGTGGGAGTCGGTGTTCAGCACCAGGTTGCCGCCGCCGTCCTGGAGGAAGACGCCCGGGCCCATGATGTCGTGGACGTCGAGCTGCTCGTAGGTGTTGTCGCTGCCGGAGTTCCACACGCCCCACGACTCGTGGTTGAGGGTGTTGTTCTGCGGGACACCGGTGATCTCCAGGCCCTTGAGGTACAGCCAGCTGCCGGTGACGTCCAGGCCCTTGATCCGGCAGTCGTCGGTCATCTTCGAGAAGTCGAGGACCGGCCGCTCCCCCGGGTAGGCCCAGTAGCGGATCGGGCTGCCGGAGGTGCCGCTCTTGCTCAACGTGACCGCGTCGACCCGGGCGGTCTGGCTGGAGCAGGAGGTGGTGGCGTGGGTGTAGGCGTAGGTGCCGCCGCGGACGTACACGGTGTCGCCGGGCTGGGCGACGTCCTGCGCGTGCGCGAGGGACTGCCACGGCGCGCCTTTGGTGCCCGCGGCGCTGTCGTCGCCCGTGGGCGACACGTAGTAGACGGCGCCGGTCATCGGACGCGCGTGGCCCGGGGCGGGGCTGGCGGCGGCCGAGTCGGCGACGACGGCGATGACGCCGGCGATGACCGCGGAGGTCAGCAGGGCGCGGGCCGCGGTGCTGTTCGTCTTCATTCGCTCACTCCGGAATCGTGAAGTCCTACGAACGGGATACGGGCGCAAGCGCCCAGGGGGCGCCGGACTCGGCGAAGGTCGACAGGTGCTCGGCGGACGCCGCCACCGCCGCCTCGACGCCGACGACAAGGACGCGTGCCTCGTCGCCGCTGCCCGAACGCCGCAGCCAGGCGGGCGCGATGGGGCGCGGGTCGGGGGCGGTGCGCACCGCGTCGAGCACGCGCATGAAGCCGCCGCAGTCCGCCAGCGCCGATTGCAGCGGGACCCGGTCGTCGTCGAGGTGGTCCAGCAGGTTGCGCAGCGGGGTGGTCGTGCCGTGCTCCTCCCGGACCCCGTCCAGGAAGAGCACGTCCTTCGTGTAGTGCAGTGCGGCCCGGCCCCGGGTGCCGTGGACCAGCAGCACCGGGTCGGAGGTGACCTCCGCGCAGAGCGTGACGGCGGCGCTGACGACGGTGCCGCGGCCGGTGCGCAGCCGGACGCATGACGTGTCGTCGGCCTGGATGTCGCGGGCCCGCAGCAGCTCCAGTTCGACCCCGGACACGTCGTCCCAGCCGGTGCTGTTGTCCAGGAACAGGGCGGTCGCGACCATGTGCGCGAAGGGGTTGGTCAGCGCGCCGTCCACCACCGGCACCCCGTCGACCTCCCGGCGGCCGGCCCACGCGGCGCGCCGGTAGTAGCCGTCCGGGCGGGACCAGGCGCCGTGGCCGCCGATGCCCCTGATCCGGCCGAGCGTGCCGTCGGCCATCAGCGCGCGCAGCCGGGCGGCCGCCCGCGAACCCAGGCTCTGGAAACCGGTCTGGCAGGCGCGGCCCGCCGACCGGCCCAGCGCGACCAGTTCCCGCCAGCCGTCCGCGGTGGGCAGCGGCGGCTTCTCCACCAGCAGGTGCGCGCCCGCGCCGAGCACCTGCCGGGCCAGCGGCAGATGGGTGTGGATGGGGGTGGCCACGATCCCGATGTCCGGCCGGACCCGGTCGAGCAGCCGGCCGAGGTCGGTGTCGAACGGCCGGTCCCCGGCGAGTTGCCGCCCCTCGTCGTCCAGCGGCCGCACGTCGCAGACGCCGGCCAGCCGGACCGCGCCCGACGCCTCCAGCGCGGCGATCTCCGCGAGGTAGGTGCGTCCGTAGCCCGAGGCGCCGACGAGCACCACGTCCCTGGTCATCGTGTCCTCTTTCCTGTGGCCGGGCGCGGTGTGCGCCCGGGCGGAGCGTGCCTGGCGGGTGCCGGGGCCGGCGGGCGTCCGGTCAGTTGTCGAGGAAGGCGGCGTCCGGCAGGTGGGCGGCGCGGATCTCGCCGGCCACCAGCCCGGCGATGGTGGCCGCGCCGCCGGCGTTGAAGTGGGTCTGGCTGCGGCCGGCGGGCAGGTCGGCGTAGAGCAGCCAGGAGGCGTCGGGGCCCAGTTGCTCCATCAGGGCCTCGCTGTCGGCGGTCAGGTCCAGCAGGGGGATGTCCTGCTGCTGGGCGATGTCGCGCATGACGGCGGGCAGGTCCACGCCGAGGCTGTTCACGATCCGCCCGGTGGGGGTGATCTTCCCGTCGGCGTCGAAGAGGTGCCGCACGGGCGGGGTGACCAGGACCGGCCGCGCGCCGCGGGCGCGCACACCGTCGATGAGGGTCAGGAGGTTGGCGCGGTAGGTGTCCTCGGGGGTGGTCTTGTCGTTGTGGGCGAGCTGGATCAGCACCTCGTCGCCGGGCTGGATCTGCGGCTGGAGCGTGGCGAAGAGCGCCGGGTTCGACAGCCAGGAGACCGTACTGGAGCCGGAGACTGCCCAGTTGGCGACGTCGAGGCTGCCGTGGACGTACTGCGGCAGCTCCTGTGCCCAGCCGCGCTGGACGGTGTTGAGCCAGTCCGAGGCCGTGGAGTCGCTGATCACGTAGAGCCGCGGCGCGTGCGGGCGGGCGGTCACGCTCAGCGCGCTGACCGCGGGTGCGGTGCCGGTGAAGGTGAGTTGCAGGCCGGGGGTGCCGTCGCCCTCCTGCCCGTCGGGCATGCTCTCCGGGGTGCGGACGTCGACGGTCACGGTGCGGTGCGCGAGGTGGCCGGCGGTGGTGGCGACGGGGGCGAGGACGGTCCGGTTCGCCTCCACGTCCAGCCCGGTGTCGGCGGCCGCGGTACGGCTGCCGAGCGTGAGCTGTATCTCGTAGGCGCCGGGTGCCACGTCGAAGGAGCAGGTCAGGCCGGTGCCGTCGGTGCCCGGGGCGCAGTTCTGGGCGAGCTGGTCGGCGGGGCGCGGGGTGCCCGCGGCGGCGACGGCCGTGCCCGGGAGGGTGAGGACGGCGGAGGTGACCGCAACAGCGGCCAGCAGTCGGGTTCTACCGCGCATGGGATGTCCCTTTCGTACGGTCGGATGACTGGATACGGAGGACCGGACGGCCCGTCAGGGCGCCTGGTCCGGGGCGACGGCCAGCAGGGCGATGATCGCCAGGTTGCGCTGCGCGAGGTCGTTGGTGCTGAAGTCGGTCGACGGGATCTCGTCCACCCCGGCGAACACCGCCGGGCCGCCGACGTGCACCGGCGCGCCCCAGGGCTTGCCGCCGGCGTCGGCCGAGAACACGTCCCAGCCGCGCTGCTGCACCGCCGGCTCGCCGGTCTGCTCCCCGGCCCACGCGGTCATCCGCGAGTAGAAGACCGCGGGCGCGGAGGTGGAGAACTTGAAGCCGAAGTGCGCGGTGATCTCCGCCGCCGGCGCCTGGACGTAGCGGCAGAACTCCACGAGCTTCGCGCGGAACTCCGGCACGTCGACCAGGCCGGTGGTCTCCCATATGATCTGCTCGCCGCAGAAGACCATCGTCAGGTTGACCTTGCCCCAGTCGCCGCCGAGCCCCAGGTCGCTGATGTGGCCGGTGGCGGGGTCGAAGCCGACGGCGCCGCCCTGCTCGCCGGTGAACAGCCCGGCGGGCAGCTTCGCGATGTCCTCCATGCCGGTGGCGATGCGGTCGCGCCACCGGGTGTCGCCGGTGCGCTCCCACTCGGTGAGCCAGTTGCTGACCAGCGCGTACCAGTCCGGGCCGATCCGGATCACTGTCGGGACGCCCGCGGGGGTGTCCAGGTAGTCGCGCAGCGGCGGGTACGTCAGCAGCGTGGTGTCCAACTGGAGCGGCACCCGCATCGCGTCGCCGACGAACTCGTCCGCGGTGACGTAGTACATGAAGCGCTTGGTGTACGCCTCGGAGACCCGCGGCTCCTTGCCGCCGTCGGCGTAGTGCTGCACGTCATGGCGCGAACCGAGGCCGGCGAAGGGCCCGCTGCGGATCATGTCGGTCTCGGTGACGTGCCGGGTCATGGCCCGCGCGAGGTGGAAGGTCTGCGCGTCGCCGGTGCGCAGGAACTGGTACCACAGCGCCGCGTCCGAGCCGAGTTCGGCGTTGTCCCAGGCGAAGCCGCCGACGTCGTAGCGCCAGGTGTGCCGGTCGGAGTCGTAGGTGTGCATGATGTCGCCGTAGTTCCAGAAGCCGTACCACTGGCGCTGCTCGACCTGGCCGGCGTAGAACGCGACGCTGTCGGCGATCGAGTCCTCCAGCTTCGTGCGGCCCGGGGTGCTGCGGTCGGGCAGGCTCCAGCGGCCGAAGACGCCCGCGCCGTGGTAGGTCTCCGGGGCCGCCACCAGCTGCGGGCGGGCGGCCAGCGCGGTGGCGAGCAGTGGGATGTCGTCGCGGGCGGGGGTGTGCTCCAGCGCCCACAGCTGCATGTCGGTGGACCGGGCCATGCCGGTGGACAGGCCGTAGCCGTAGCGGTCGTCCTCGTAGGCCAGGTCCAGGCCGTGGCTCGCGGTGTCGTAGGCGCGCAGGTCCATCGCCTCGCCGTGCGGCGACCACGACCACAGGGTGACGGTGGCGGCGTCGCCGGTCGCGCCGCGGATGTCGAGCGCGCGCGGGAACTGCTGCCAGAAGTCCCGCAGTCCGAAGCCGAGGCCGCCGCTGACCCCGCCGGCGAAGCCGAAGCCGGGCGCGCGGTCGGCGAACCCGGCGTGCTTGAGCCACGCGGACTTCTCCGAGGTGCGCTTCCACACCGCCGCCTGCGCCGCCGACTGCTGCACCAGGCTGAAGTCCCCCCACGCCGGCAGGTCCTGCCACTCGGTCTGGACGGTGGTCTCCCAGGTGCTGGTCGCCGGCGTCGCGGTGCCGGCGATCTGGGCGGCGCGCACATCCGTGCCCGGGTCGCGGCGCAGGCCGGTCAGCCCGACCACGGCCTCGCCCCACACGCCCTGGTCCGGGCCGGCGAACCGGATGTGCCGGTCGTAGGGCTCGTCGCTCATCGGCACGGCCAGCTCCAGCCCGAGGCCGCGGACGAAGTCCTTGGCCGGGTTGCCGTCCCAGACGAACTCGTGCATGACCCGCAGCGACTCGTCGCCCGCGCCCAGGTAGACGCGCATCGTCCAGGGCAGCAGCGCGCGGCGGCCGGTGCCGTACTTCTTCGCGCCGTCCTGCCGGTAGCGGCCGGTCAGCTTCACCACGGCGCGCACCGGGCCGGACTGCTCGATCTCCGCGGTCTCGACCACGCCGGTCCAGGCGGTGTGCTTCGGGGCGTCGGTGTCCTCGGGCTTGTCCTGGAGCAGCAGCACCAGGCGCCCGTTCTCGGCGGACGTGCGGCCCGAGCGGGTGATCGAGGTGATCGCCAGCGGGCCGGTCAGCGCCAGGCGGATGTCCACCACGCCGTTGGCGAGCTTGATCTCCTTGCTGCCGCGGGTGGCGGTGACCTGCTGCTTCGGGGTGGCGGGTGTGCCCGGGGCCAGGTGGTAGCCGTCCGCGAGCGCGGTGGAGTCCACCGCGTGCCCGGTCCACTTCACGGTGCCGTCCGGCCAGTAGGCCAGCGGCCAGGACTGCACGGGCACCTGGGCGCCGCCGCTGTCGGTCAGCGCGAACGCGGTGTGCGCGGCGACCTGCCCCTTCGGCCAGGGCACGCCCCAGGCCGCGCCGGTCGTGGCGGCGGGGCGGCCGTCCAGCCAGTGCAGGTCGACCCCGCCGGCCGCGTCCTTGGCGGAGGCGGGCGACGGCGCGGCCGGCGGCGTGCCGGCGGCCGCCCGGCCGCCGGAGCCGAGCGCGAGAGCCGCCGCGGTGATCGACGCACCGCCGAGGAACGTGCGTCGGTTGAGTGGGGACCCCTCGGGCATGGACAGCCTCCAGTCAGGTCGGAACTGCGGGTACGGGTACGGCGGGAACGGGCGGCGGGGGAGCCGGGCCGGGAAGGACGCAGGTCGACGGCGAGGCCTCCGGGGGAGCGGAGGACGGGGTTGGGCCATGCGTCAGCAGAGGTGCGATCGATGAATCGTTCTAGGTGCGCTCATGAAGGCGTGTCAAGACATTGTGCAGAGTCCACAGGCCGGTCCCACTGTCGGCCCCGGTCCGGCGCGGCCGTATACAACCGGCTCTGAACTGGCCTTATCCGGGTTCTCCGGGCCTGTCGCCGCGGGTTAATCCCGATCGGCGATCGCGGTGGGCCCGGCGGGCGGTGGGCGCCGGGCGTCCGACGGCGGTCGGAGCCGGCTCCCGGATCGATACGGCATGAACCGATTCAGTGCTGATAACACGTCAACTCATGACAAACCGTGCGCGCGGCCGCCGAGGATATCGGCGATGTGTGTCAGAACCGTTGACGCGCGGTGTGGAAACGTTTTAACTACCGCTCACCCAGCACCCGATGGTGAGGAGGCGCCGTGGCGGCGCTGATACGGGAGCTCCCTGGAAAGACGGCGTCCGAAGACGGTCGCGGTCGTACGCCGGGGGCTCCGACGGAACGAAAAGGTTTTCGCAAGCGGCGCAGTTGGGCGCTGCTTGCCCTGATGGTGCCGGGGCTCGCCTACTTCCTGGTGTTCCAGTACGGGGCCCTGGTCGTCAACGTGGTCGCGTTCAAGGACTACGTGCCCTTCGCCGGCCTGTGGGGCAGTCCGTGGAACGGCGTCACCAACTTCCAGCAGCTCTTCCAGGACAGCGCGTTCTGGCACGCGGTCTTCAACACCGCCTGGATCGCGCTGCTCCAGCTGGTCTTCTACTTCCCTGTCCCCCTGGCGCTCGCGCTGCTGCTGCACAGCCTGACGTGGAGCACGGTGCGGCGGTTCGTGCAGTCGGTGGTGTACCTGCCGCACTTCATCTCGTGGGTGATCGTGGTGGCGATGTTCCAGCAGGTGCTGGGCGGCACCGGGATGCTCAACGGCTACCTCGGCGACGCGGGCCTGCACACCGTCGACATCATCGGGAACCCCGACGCGTTCAAGCCGCTGCTGATCGCCCAGGTGATCTGGAAGGACACCGGCTGGGGCACCATCATCTTCCTCGCCGCGCTCTCCCAGGTCGACGAGCAGCTGTACGAGGCGTCCGCGATCGACGGGGCCGGCCCGTGGCGCCGCTTCTGGCACGTCACCCTGCCCGCCATCCGCCCGGTGGTGGTGCTGCTGCTCATCATGCGGCTGGGCGACATCCTCTCGGTCGGCTTCGAGCAGATGCTGCTCCAGCGCGACGCGGTCGGCCCGCAGGCCGCGGAGGTCATCGACACCTTCGTCTACTACAAGGGCATCGTCGGCGGCGACTACGGACTGGCCGTCGCCGCGGGCCTGTTCAAGGGCGTGGTCGGCGCCGTCCTGGTCTACGCGGCGAACAAGATCGCCCACCGGCTGGGCGAACAGGGGGTCTACAAGTGAGCGCGAACGTCCGGCCGGGCTGGATGGAGAAGCCGAAGCCCGTCACCCAGTCCGCGAAGGCCGTCGCCCTCGTGGTGGTCGTCGCCCTGGTCTGCGTGCCCTTCCTCGTGGTGGTGTCCACCTCGCTCGCCTCGCAGCGGGAGGTCGTCGCCAACGGCGGCTGGGTGCTGTGGCCCCAGCACCCGAACCTCAAGGCCTACCACGACATCCTCCAGGGCGGCATCGTCACCCACGCCCTGGCCGTGAGCATCGGCGTCACCGTCATCGGCACCGCGCTGAGCCTGCTGTGCACGGTGGGCCTGGCCTACGCGCTGGCCCGCCCCAAGGCCATCGGCGGGCGGCCGGTGCTGCTGCTGATCCTGTTCACCTTCCTCTTCCCGCCCGGCATGATCCCCAGCTTCCTGCTCGTGAAGAACCTGGGCCTGCTCAACAGCTACTCCTCGCTGATCCTTCCGCTGCTGGTCAACGTCTTCAACCTGATCGTGCTGCGCGGCTTCTTCCAGGGCATCCCCGAGGAGCTGTACGAGGCCGCCCGGCTCGACGGGGCCGGCGACCTGCGGGTGCTGTGGACGATCGTGCTGCCGCTGTCCAAGGCTGCGCTCGCCGTCGTCGGGCTGTTCTACGCCGTGTCGTACTGGAACTCCTGGTTCTACGCCTCGCTGTACCTCAACAGCGACCACTGGCCGCTCCAGCAGGTCCTGCGCACCTATGTCGTGGCCGGCACCGGCCTGACCGACCAGACGCTGGGCGACGGCACGGTCAACGCGCCGCAGACGATCCAGATGGCAGTCGTGGTGCTCGCCACCGTGCCGATCCTGCTGGCCTACCCCTTCCTCCAGAAGTACTTCACCAAGGGCGTGCTCACCGGCGCCATCAAGAGCTGACCTCCTGCCCGGTACCTGCTCAGCACCGGCCCGGCACCCGCCTGCCACCCGCCCGCCACCCGCTCGGCCGCACCGACCCGAAAGGCCACCTGCCATGCCCAGAATGTCCCGGCGCACCCTGCTGCGCTCCATCGCCGCCGGCGGCGCCGCGGTGTCCGTCCCCGGACTGCTGTCGGCCTGCACCTCCTCCGACGCCGCCGGCGGCGACGTCTCCAACGTCGGCAAGAAGCTGGCGCCCTGGCCCACCTACCGCCCGGCGGCCGGCCCCACCCCGGACCTCGCCGCGACCTCCGCGGGCGTCCAGGCCGGCTTCACCGCCTACCCGTCGAACCTGACCAGCTCCGTGACCCGCACCCCCGGCGACGGGTCGACCATCAAGGTCATGTCCGTCACCTTCGGCACCCCGCCCAAGTCCGAGGCGGGCAACCAGTACTGGAAGGCCGTGGAGAAGGCCCTCGGGGTGAAGATCGAGTACACGGTCATCCCGACGGACGACTACCAGGCCAAGATGGCCACGGTGATGGCCCAGGACAGCGGCTCGCTGCCGGACATCATCAACATGTTCTCCGGGTTCGTCCTGCCCCGGGAGGCCCAGTTCGTGCAGGCCCGCGCCGAGGACCTGACCCCGTACCTGTCCGGCGACGCCGTCAGCGCCTACCCCAACCTCGCCGGCATCCCCGCCCAGGCATGGCACGACATGGGCCGGATCAGCGGCCGGATCTACGGCATCCCGCTGGAGCGGCCCGTACCCGGCTCGACCCTGTGGATCAATCAGGGCGAGTTCACCGCCGCCGGGATGCAGGACGGCTGGACGTCGAACGACTTCACCGCCGTGGCGAAGAAGGCCACCAGCGGCAAGAAGTACGCCCTCGGTTCGGCGAAGGGCTCCGACTTCAACTACAACGTGCACTCCGCGGCCCACAACGTGCCGCAGGGCTGGGCGGTGGACGCCAAGGGCGCCTTCCACGCCGGCTACGCCGACGAGCGCTTCAAGGCCGCCGTCGCCTACCAGGCGCAGCTGCGCAAGAGCGGCTACTACCACCCCGACTCCACGTCCCTGTCCACCTCCGACGCCTACACCCTGATGCTGAACGGCACCATCGGCTCCCTCCAGAACGGCTTCGGCAACTACACGGCCGTGTACCCCGACTCCAAGGGCCTGCTCACCCCGGCACCCGCGCTGCCCTACAGCGTGGACGGCACCCCCGGCGGCATCGTCGCCGCCCGCCGCTCCTTCGGCTACACCATCCTGAAGAAGGCGGGCAAGGAGCGCATCCAGCTGCTGCTGCGCGTCCTGGACTACCTCGCCGCCCCGTTCGGCACCAAGGAGTACGAACTCACCCACTACGGCGTGGAGGGCGTCCACTTCACCCGCGGCAAGGACGGCTCCCCGCTGCCCACCAAGCTCGGCCAGGTCGAGAACATCACCAACCTGCCCTTCCGCTACCTCGCCGAGGGCCCCCAGGTGCTGTTCCTGCCCGGCTTCCCCGACGCGACCAAGGCCCTGCACGCCTGGCAGCAGAAGGTGGTGCCGGTCGCCATCCGCGACGCCTCCTACGGACTCCAGTCCGCCACCTTCAACTCCCAGGGCACCACGCTCAAAGCCGACATGGACGACACCATCACCTCCGTCATCGCCGGCCGCGAGCCGCTGTCCGCGCTGGACGGCGCGATCAGCAAGTGGCGCTCGGGAGGCGGCGACAGAATGGCTGACGAATACGCCAAGGAACACGCCTCGAACACGTGAGGCGGCAATGGCGTACACGGCAGCGCGGGGAAGAGGCAGGAGCAGCATGGCGGCGAATCGACGGGTCACCATCCGGGACGTGGCGCAGCGGGCGGGAGTGTCGGTCGCCACCGCCTCCCGGGTGCTCAGCGGCAACTACCCCGTGCCGCAGGCGACCCGGGCGAAGGTGATGCGAGCCGCCCAGGCCCTGGACTACGTCGCCAACGCCCACGCCCGCGCGCTGGTCGGCGGCGGCCGCAAGATGGTCGCCGTCCTCGTCCGCCAGGTCACCAGCCCCTTCTACGCGCACGTCGCCGAAGGCGTCGAGGCCGAGGCGGCCGCCCACGGCTGGCTGTGCCTGGTCGGCCAGACCGGCGGCGAGCCGCAGCGCGAACTCGCCTTCATGCAGCTGATGCGCGAGGAGGGCGCCCGGCTGGTGGTCCTGGTCGGCGGCGTCGTCGAGGACGACGACTACCGCGAGCGCGTCGCCCAGTACGCCCACGCCCTGGACGGCGCCGGCGCCCGGCTCGTGCTGTGCGGGCGCCCGGCCCCCAGCCCCGACATCCCCGCCCTGGTCGTCGACTTCGACAACGAGGCCGGCGCCCGTGCGATCACCAGCCACCTGCTGTCCGCCGGCCACCGCAGGATCGTCTTCCTCGGCGGCCTGCCCGGCAACACCGCGCTGGACGCCCGCGTCGCCGGCTACCGCGCCGCGCTGGCCGAGCACCGGCTGCCCGCGCAGGCCGCGCACGTGGTCGACTGCGGCCTCGGCCGCGCCAACGGACAGCGTGCCATGGCCGAACTCCTCAAGGCGGGTTCGCACTTCACCGCCGTCTTCGCCGGGGACGACATGGTCGCCGCCGGCGCCCTGCGCGCCATCGCCGACGCCGGCCTGCGCGTCCCCGACGACATCTCCGTCGTCGGCTACAACGACATCCCGCTGGCCGCCGACTTCAACCCGCCGCTCACCACGGTCCGCACCCCCGCCGAGGAACTGGGCCGCGAGGCCGTGCGCATCGCCCTGCGCTCGCCCGAGGACTCCCCGAGCACCCACCACGTGCTCGGCACACACATCGTCGTACGCGAAAGCGTCGCCGCGCCCCCACCGGAGCGCACCCCATGAAAGGGCCCGAACCGGCATGACCGCGCCGCACCTCCTGGCCGACTCCCCCCAGCAACCGCCCCTGGACCCGGGCCTGTCGCCGTACACCGGCTACACCCGCGCCCACTGGGAGGCGGCCGCCGACCGCATGCTGGCCGCACTGCTCCCGTACGCCTCACCCCACCGGGCGCAGTACCGGCTCCCGGGCCGCGCCAGCCACTCCGGCGCCTGGTCGGACGGGCTCGAAGGCTACGCCCGGTCCTTCACCCTCGCCGCCTGCCGCATCGCCGGCGCCGCCGGGCAGGACCAGCCCGGTGCCACCCACATCCAGGACCTGATCGCACGCTACGCCGCGGGCCTGGCCGCCGGCACCGACCCCGCCGACCCCGAGCACTGGCCCCCCGTCACCGACCGCGCCCAGTCCATGGTCGAGGCCGCCGCCATCGCCATCGCCCTGCACGAGACCCGCCCGTGGATCTGGGACGCCCTGCCCGAACCGGTCCGCCAGCGCACCGCCGCCTGGCTGGGCGGATTCGTCGGCGCCAAGCCCAACGACTCCAACTGGCGGCTCTTCCAGGTCGTCACCGAGGAGTTCCTCGCCTCCGTCGGCGCCCCGCACCGCCGCGCCGAGATCGACGCCGGCCTGTCCCGCCTCGACGACTGGTACCGCGGCGACGGCTGGTACACCGACGGCGACGGCCAGAAGTTCGACTACTACAACGCCTGGACCCTGCACCTGTACCCCGTGCTGTGGGCCCGCATCGCCGGGCCGCGCGCCGACGGCATGCTGGTCGCCGCCCACCGTGAACGGCTGCGCCGCTTCCTCGAAGACCACCAGTACTTCTTCGGCGCCGACGGCGCCCCCGTCCACCAGGGCCGCTCCCTGACCTACCGGTTCGCCGCGGCCGCCCCGCTGTGGGCCGGGGTGCTGGCCGACGCCACCCCGCTGCCGCCAGGCCGCACCCGCCGGCTGGCCTCCGGGACGCTGAAGCACTTCGCCGACCGCGGCGCACCCGACAGCGAGGGGCTGCTGCGGCTGGGCTGGTACGGCCCCTACCTCCCGGTCACCCAGCCCTACTCCGGCCCCGCCTCGCCGTACTGGGCGAACAAGGCGTTCCTCGGCCTGCTGCTGCCCGCCGACCACCCGGTGTGGACCGCGCCGGAAGAGCCCGGCCCGGTCGAGACCGCGGACCGCCACCTCGCCCTGCCCGGCCCGGGCTGGCTGCTGCACTCCACCGCCGCCGACGGCATCGTCCGCCTGGTCAACCACGGCAGCGACCACCAGTCGCCGACCTCCGCGATCCAGGACGACCCGCACTACAACCGCTTCGCGTACTCCACGGCCACCGCGCCCGACACACCCCCCGACGACACGGCCGCCGGCCCCGACAACCAGATCACCCTGCTCGACGCGCCCGGCCGCTTCGCCCGCGGCCGAATCCACCGCCTCTTCACCGAGGGCCGGCGTGCCGGTTCCTGGCACACCCGTCCGTCCGCGGACAACGGCGAGCACGCCCGCATCACCACCGTCAGCGTCGCCCACGGCCCCTGGGAGGTACGGGTCCACCGGGTCGAGGCGCCCGCCGGCGCGCACCTGCGCGAAGGCGGCTGGGCCGTGGCCGACGACACCGCGCCGCCCGTCGCGCAGGCCGGCCCCGGCTGGGCGCTCGCCCGCCGCCGCGACGGCCTGGCCAGCCTGCTCGTCGGCCTGCTCGGCTGGGACGGCGAACCGCCCGGCGGCCAGGGGTCGGTCGCCACCGCCGTGGGCCACAACGCCTACGGCCGCCACTCCGCGACCCCGCTGCTGACCGCGCGCCACCCCGGCGGCACCCGCCTGCTGGCCACGCTGGTGGTCCTCAGCGCCGACCCCGCCCTCCACGGCGGGCCGCAACCGCAGCACACCGGGGCGAGCGCCGTCCGCACCGCCGACGGCGCCGTCCGGGTCGTCTTCCCCGACGGCACGACCGAGGACGTGCGGACGGCCTGAGCACCGGCCCGCGCCGCCGGGCCCGGACGCCGCCGGATGCACCCGCGCCCGGCGGCGTCCGGACCTTCCCAAGGGCGCGAGGTCACGCCGAGGACAGCTGCTCGCCGATCTCCTTGATCCACGCGGCGGTCTTCGCCGGGTCGTCGAGGGTCTGCGCCCACGCGTCCGGGTCCAGCTTCTGGTCGGCCGGGCCCGCCTTCAGGGCGACCAGCAAGGACCTCGCCGACGCCCGCATCTCCGGCGCGGTGTCGCCGCTGCCCCGGATCTGCGGGCCCGCCGCCAGGGCGTAGATCTTCCGCGCCATGGCCTGGCGCTCGCCGCCCGTCACCTTCTTCCAGAACTTCAGCGCCTCCTTCAGGGCGTCCTCGCGGGAGGCGGGCGCCGCCGTCCGAGCACCCTCCTCCGCCCAGCGCTCGGGGTGCCGCGCCCCGTCGTACCGCTTCTTGCCCGCCCGGCCCGCCTTGTAGGCGGTCACCCCAAGGATCAGCCCGGCCGCGCCCGCGGCCAGGCCCCAGCCGACCGGGTTGCTCGCCAGGCCCGCGCCGCCCGCGGTCGCCGCGACCGCGGTCACGATGCCGCCGGCGGCCTTGGTGGACTCGCCGACCGCGGTCAGCGCCTGCTTGCCGAACTTGTGGCGCTGCTTGCCCGTGGCGTAGGAGAGCACGTCGTCCATGGTGTTGACGTCCTGGGCCCGCTGGTAGTCCCGGGCGGCGTCGCGCGCGTCGCCCATCGCCCCCCAGGCGGTGTCGATGGCGTCGCCCAGCCGGTCCGCCAGGTCGTCGCCGCCCACGTCCCACTGGGCGTCCAGCGCGACGTACGCCTCGGCCGCGGCCCACTCGGCGTTCTGCTTCGCCTGGCTGAGCTGCGCCAGCGCCTCGTCGGGGGTCCGCGCGGGCTTCTCGATCCTCTTCAGGGCGCGGTACTTGCGGGCCGTCAGCCCGGTGCGGCGCGCCGCGCGCGCCCCCTTGACCGCGCCCATGACGCCGGAGCCGATGCCGCCGGCCTCGGCCACGCTCGCGGCGTGCAGCGCGTGCTCGGCCTTGGTCAGCTCCTTGGCGGAACTCAGCGCGTTGGCCGCGGAACTGGCCGCGTTGATGACCGCCTCCGACGCCTTCGACCGGAACTTCTTGGCCGCCCCGTGGTGGGCCGCCCCGGTCCGGTGCTTCTTCAGGTCCTGCCGTGCCTTGGACGCCTCCAGGCCGTTGAGTGCCGCGCCGATGCCCTCGGCGACCATGCTCTCCGCGCCGGCCGCGCCGCCCGAGGACGCCGCGTTGTGCTTCAGGCCGTCGTCGACGGTGGCGGCGGCGTGCTGGGAGAAGCCCGCGTTCGCCGGCACCTGCACGTTCTTGACGAAGGTGTCGAGGAACTCGAAGTTCTTCTTCAGCTTGTCGAGGATCTCGGTGATCCGCTCCCGGTACCGGTGCGGGCGGGCGGCGGGCGGGGCGGGCGCGGCGCCGTCGGCCGGGGCCGCGCCGCCGGTGCGGGCGCGCTGCACCGCCGCCACCGCGGCGCGGTTGCCGGCGCGGGACTGGATCTCCAGCAGTGCGCGCTGCGCCGCGTTGCCCGGCAGGGCTGCCGGCCGGCCGCCGTCCTGCCGCCGCCGGTCCCAGGACACCGGCGCCCCGGGCTGACGTGCGGGTATGCGGTGGAGCGGGGTGCTCATCGATGGTGCGCCTCTCCTGTGCCGGACCGGGCCGCCTGGGACGGTAGCCGCGCAAAGCGAACGGAAAGGGTGCCGCGGGGAAACGCTGCCCCTCGGATCGCCTGCAACTACCGCCGCCAGTCGGGCAGTTGCGCACCAGGCGGCCCGGCCGGGCTCAGCTGCCGGCGAGGCGGCGGCGGGGCCGGCGCCGAGGGAGAAGACGTCGTCGTCGACGGCCACCGACGCCGGCTGCCGCGCGTCCTGCGGGAAGCCCTTCTCCAGGTAGGCGGGGACGAGGTCGGCGCCGTCGCCGCGGGTGGAGGCGACCGGCACGATGCCCCGCGTGAGCAGCGCGTCGGCCTGCCCGGTGAGCGCTCGGGGGCGTCCACCTGGTGTGGCTGCTGTGGCGCCGGGAGTGACGCCCCCGAGGCGGAGAAAGCCGGGCCGGGGCCCTTACGCGGACAGCCACGCCTTGTCGCCGGCGCGGACGGTGCCGGGGGTGACGACCTTGGCGTAGACGCCCGCGTGCATGGCCGTCGCGCGGTAGAGGGCCTTGAGGATGCGGCCGTCGTAGGGCATGCCGTCCCGGTCGTGGTTGACCATCACGCACCGCTCGGTGGGTTCCACGACCGTGAACCGCGCCGTGCCGATGGAAAGCGACCGGCCGACCCACGCGTCCTCCACCGGCCCGGGCGGATCGTCCACGTCCAGCAGCAGGTTCGGCCGGAAGCGCCGCTCGTCGACGTCCGAACCGGCCAGGAGGCCGCGTACGTACGCCACCGTCGCCGTCGTCAGCAGGTGCACGATGCCCGGGCCCGCGTCCAGCAGGGAGACCCCCGCCTCCCGGGCGAGGGTCACCTCCCGGCCGAGCGTGTCGGACAGCGCGCGGTGGATGCCGTCCGTGTCGCCCCGCCAGCGGGTGCCGTCGGGGAAGACCACGCACGGCACCGCCGCGCCGGGCCCGGCCTGCCCGTCCGGCTCGCCGCCCTCCTCGTAGCAGGCGGAGAAGTACCGCAGGCCCTCCACCGTCCGGAACCGCGGGGTGTGCTTGCCCGCGCCGTGCTTGCCGTCGGCGAAGCGCACCGCCCACAGCCGGTCGCCGGCCACTCCCCGCTCGTCGAACACCAGGGACGGAAGGCGCTCGCCCAGCATCGACTTGACCGGGAAGCGGCGCAGCAGCGCGACCGAGCCGACCACCTCCGGCGCCACGCTCAGCGCCCCTTCCAGAAGTCGCGCAGCAGCGCGTGCACCACCGCCGGCTCCTCCACGTGCCCGAAGGCGCCGCTGCGCTCCAGCATCCGGAAGTCGATCCCGGGCGCGTGGCGGGCGAAGTCCCGCTGCAACCGCGGGTAGAGCGCGCGGTCGTAGCGGCCGGCGAGCACCATCGCGGGCACGGTCAGCTCGCGCAGCCGCGGCCGGAAGTCCGGGATGGCCGCCACCTGGCCGCCGACGGTGAAGTCCACGTCCGCGCCGCAGAACAGCGGGTACAGGGCGGTGTTGCGGGCCCCCGGCTCGGTGGCGAGCAGCCCCGCGTGGTCGGGGTCGTAGAACCGCACCAGGGGCGTCGCCACCGCGAACTCCGCCTGCAGGCGCGGGTCGGTGGAGGGCACGCCCTGGTCATGGAGGGCGGTGATCCGCTCCCACGTCTCGGGGTACTGCGCCGCGATCTCCCGGTTGATGTTGGCGTGGTTGAGCTGCCACATCTCCGGGCTGTGCAGGGTGTTGGCCAGGGTGAGGGTCCGCACCAGCGCCGGGTGGTCCAGCGCGAGCGCCTGGGCGACCAGGCCGCCGTAGGAGAAGCCGTACAGGTGCAGCGGGCCGGCGCCGAGCTCCCCGATCAGCGCGGCGACGTCGGCGACGTCCTCCGCGAACGTGATCTGCGCCAGGTCCTCGGGCGAGTCCGAGCGGCCCCGCCCGTACAGGTCGAGGTACAGCACGCGGTGGTCCGCGGCGAGGGCGGAGAAGAAGGGGTGGAAGACCACGTGGGAGCCGGCCGGGCCGAGCCCGGCCAGCAGCAGCACCGGGTCGCCGTCGCCCTCCGACTCCACCCACAGGCGGTGCCCGCGCACCTCGTGGTGGCGGCCGGCGGGGTGGTCGATCATGCTTCCTCCAGGGTCGGTTCGGACGCCAGGGCCGGTTCGGACGCCACGGCCGGTTCGGGCTCCACGGTCAGTTCGGCCTCCAGGGCCCGCACGGCGGCGTGGTCGGCGCGTATCCGGGCCGGGTCGGGGTGGGCGAGGACCACGAACCCCAGGGCGAGGGTGGAGAACAGGTCGTGCGTGGCCGTCACCCGGTCGCCGTCGCGCAGCGGCACCGACGTGTGGTGGTGGCTGGGCAGCGCGCCGATCCGGTCGACGACCTCCCGCACGTTGCGGACGACCCCGGTGGCCCGGCTGATCAGGAACACCACCATCAGGTGCTGCCGCAGCTCGAAGGCGTCGGGAACCTCCTCGCCCGCGCAGTACCGCACGGTGCGGTCCACCTGGCTGTCGCCGGTCGCGACCCGGCAGAAGCGCGGCTGCCCGCCGCCGTGCAGCCGCACCCCGGTCTCGATCAGCCGCGGCCCGGCGGCGGTCATCATCACCTCGGAGTGCGCGGCGCCGAACCGCACCCCCAGGGCGTCCAGCGCGTCGCGGGTGTAGCGGATCAGCTCCCCGTAGCGGTCGAGGTCGTACGGCAGCCACTCCAGGCTCTCGTAGACCACCCCGCGCTTGCCGTACGCGCACAGGTTCACCACCGTGTGCACCCCGTCGTGGCTGAAGGTGTCCACGACGTACTCGGTGCCGACCAGCCGCTCCTGGACCAGGACCTGGTCGTTGACGAGGTCCAGCTTGTTCCTGCGGTGCAGCAGCCCGTCGAAGACCGGCCGCCAGTCGGCGCCGGCCGGCACCAGGGTCACCCCGTCGGTCCCGGCGCTCGTCGGCGGCTTGACCACGAGGTCGGCGCCCTCCAGGTGCTGCGCGCGCAGCCAGCCGGCGACCGCGTCCGCGGAGTCGGTGCAGATCTGCCGGACCGCGGGCACCCCGGCCGCGACCAGCGCCTCGCGCATCGCGCCCTTGTGGCGGCGCACCCGCGCCGACGCCGCGTCGTTGGCCCGCCCGGGGGTGATCAGCGGCGCGAGCCGGTCGGCGAGGGCCACCCCGCTCTCGGTGCCGGCCACCACGCACACCGGGTCGAGCGCGGCCACGGCCGCGCGGGTCGCCGCCAGGTCCCCGTCGTGGGTGACCACCGAGGCGAAGTCCCCGGGCCGGTAGGACGGCGCGTAGACCGCCGACGGCTTCGGCGCGGAGGTGACCGCCACCGGCGTGAACCCGGCGGCCCGGAAGGCGGGGGCGAACATGTTCCCGGAGGAGTACGGGTCGACGACCACCGCCACCTTCACGCCGCGCTCTCCCCGGCCAGGCGCGCCGCGTGGGCGCAGAACCGCCGCCAGGCGTCGGCCGCCTGCGGGCTCAGACCGCGGGCCCGGATCGAGGAGTGCACCAGACCGGGCTCCACGACGAGGGTGACCGGCGTGCCGTGCTCGCGCAGCCGCTCGGCGTACTGCTCGGAGTCGACCAGCAGCGAGTCCAGTTCGGTGCCCATGACGTACGCGGGCGGCAGGCCGTGGAACTCGCCGTGCAGCAGCGGCGAGACGTAGGGGCCCTCCACCTCCTTGGGATCGGGGCAGTAGCAGGCGGTGTAGTACTCCATCTCACCGCCGGTCAGCAGCGGCGCGTCCTCCCCGCCGGTGCGCCAGCGGGCGAAGTTGAGCACGGGGCTGATCAGGGCGTGGCCGCGCAGCGGCGGGCCCTGCCGGTCGCGCGTCATCATGCACAGCACGACGGCCATGTTCGCGCCGGAGCTCTCACCGGTGAGCACCACGCGGTCCGGGTCGAAGCCGAGGCGCCCGGCGTTCTCCACCAGACCGCACAGCGCCGCGTAGCAGTCCTCCAGCGGGGCCGGGTAGGGGTGTTCGGGCGCGAGCCGGAAGTCCAGCGACGCCGCGAGCAGCCCGGTCTTGTCGGCGATCTCCGCGCCGACGCTGTGGTGGGAGTCCAGCGACCCGACGACGAATCCGCCGGCCCGGATATAGCAGACCACCCCGCTGCCGCGGAGTTCCTTCGGACGGTACAGCCGAATACGGCAGCCGTTTATCACTTCCTCCGTGGCGGTCACGCCGGGCGGAATCTCGAACGGGAAGACGTCCTTCAGCCCGGTGTACATCGCGCGCTGCTCGTCGAGGGGCAGTTTGTAGAAGTCCAGCGGGATCGCGTCATTGCTGCGGTTGATGAACTCTTCGATTCCCGGCGCGTACGTCACGTGGAGTCCCTTCGGTAACTGTTCGCCTGGCGGGCGGCCGGCTCCGGCGAGGCGCTCGCGCACGAGACCTGCCAGACCGCCGGTTCCGGGTGGGTACTTCATGGCGCCTTTCCCTTCGGGGTGCGGTCGGGGTGCGTCGGCCCCGCGGGAGGGGCTCAGCCTTGCGGGAGGGGGCTCAGCTCACCCCGTACGGCGATGCCGCCGCGGATGCCGCGGCGGACCAGAACCGGAACGCACAGCACGGTGCCGACCGCGCCGATGGCCATCGCGGCCTGGAGGCTCCACAGCGAGATCGCCAGGGAGGCGAGCAGGCTGCCGAGCGGGATCATCCCCCACACGAGGAACCGCTGGACGGCGTTGACCCGCCCGAGCAGGGCGGGCGGGGTCTCGGTCTGGCGCAACGTCAGCGACAGCGGGCCGAAGGCCCCCTCGCCGACGCAGTGCACCACGCAGCCGGCCACCAGGCCGACCGTCGAGTGCAGGTGCCCCGCCACCGGCATGCAGATCAGCCCGGTCACCGACACGACGGTGCCGATCACGCAGGTGCGGGGGACGCCCTGCCACGCCGCCAGCCGCACCGACAGCGCGTTGCCGACCGGGAAGCCGGCGGCCGAGGCGCCCACCACGATGCCGGTGCCGACCGGGCCGAGCCCCAGCACGCTGTGGCAGTACAGCACCAGGATCGACTCGACCATGGTCAGGAAGACCGTGTACGTCATCCCGCAGGTCAGCACCGGCTCCAGCACGGGGTGGCGGAAGACGAACCGCAGCCCCTCCCAGATGTCCCGGCGCAGCCAGCCCCGGCTGCGGCGGGCCGGCTCGGGCGCGGGCTCCCGGTGCCGGATCGACAGCACCGCCAGCACCGAGACCAGGAAGCTCGCGGCATTGGCGGCCACCGCGCCGGCCACGCTCAGGAACGCGATCACCGGGCCGGCCACCACCGGCCCGGCCGCCTTGGACACCGAGTCCGACAGGTACAGCTGCGAGTTGCGGCGGTGCAGCTCCGCCTCGTCGGTGAACAGCGCCGGCGGGTAGGAGGTACAGGCGACCTGGAAGAAGACCGTCATCGTCCCGGCGACGAACACCAGCCCGGCCAAACCCCAGAAGGACAGCACATGCGCCTTCGCGCAGACGAAGACCGCCAGGAAGGTCGCGGCCTGGACGCTGTCGCACAGCAGCATCACCGAACGGCGGCGCATCCGGTCCACGACCGCCCCGGCCGGCAGGCCGACCAGCAGGAACGGCGCGTACAGCGCGAACGGCAGCAGCGCGGCCCGGGCGAGGGAGGTGTGCAGGACCGTGACCGACAGCAGCGGCAGCGCCACGACCATGAACTGGTCGCCGACCAGGCTGGCCGACTGCCCGAACCACAGGCGGGCGAAGTCCTGTCCGGAGGTGCGCGCCTTCCCGCCGGGAGGGGCGGCCGGGCGCGTCCGGATGTCGTCCGTCATGTTCTGCGATCTCCTCGTCCCCGCCGTCACCGCCGTCACCGCCGGCCGTGCCGGCGGCCGGGCGGCCGGTGGGCGCTTTCGGGCACCATGGGTGTTCCGAAGGGAAACACCGGCGGGCCGCGTTCGGTTGCCGATCACCGGCACGGGCTGCCCGACCGGCGGACCGCGGGCCGCGGGCCCGCGCCGGTCACCGGCAACCGAACGCGGCCGGGCGGTGTTCTACTGACGATGGACGCGACGGTGGAACTGACGGCGGGCACCGGGGACTTGCTGGCGGAGGATCTCGAGAGCGGCTTCGTGGAGCTGGTCCGACGCCACGCCACCCCGGTGCGCACCTTCCTGCTGCGCGTGTCGGGGTCGGCGGCGGTCGCCGACGACCTGGGGCAGGACACGTTCCTGAAGGCGTACACCGCGCTGCGCGGGTACTCCGCGGAGCGCCGCCGGGCCCTGCGGCCGCGCTCCTGGCTGCTGGCGATCGCCGCGAACACCTGGCGCAACCACGTCAGGACCGCGACGCGGCACCCGGTCGCGCCCTTCCCGGCGGAGGAGTCGTGCACCACCTGGCCCGACGGCGACCCCGGGCCGGAGGAGCGCGCGGCCAACGCCCTGGACCGCGGCGTGCTGACCGCCGCGCTGCTCCAACTGCCGGAGCAGCAGCGGACCGCGGTCGTGCTGCGGCACGTGATCGGCATGAGCTACCAGGAGGCGGCCGAGGTGGTCGGCTGCCCGGTCGGGACGGTGAAGGCCCAGGTCTCGCGCGGCCTGGCGAGACTACGGGGCATCGTGCCCCCGGACACGGCGCAGGCGCAGGAGGTGACGAGACCGTGAACGGCATGGGGGAGCGGCCCCCTGAGCAGGGCGCCGACCGCCTGGAGCGCGCGCTGGCGGGCCTGGCGGAGCCGGCCCCGGCGGGCTTCGCGGCCGGCGTGCTGCGCGCGGCCGGCATCGCTCCGGTGCGCTACGACGGCTACACCGCCGTCCCCACCGCGGCGGGCCCGCTGTACGTGGCGCACCGCGCGGGCGTGATCACCGGCGCCGCCCTGGCGGGGGCCCTCCGCGGGTACGGGGCGCAACGGCCGGGGGCTGACGGTGAGTTCGACGCGGTCGTGGAGGGCGGCGAAGTGCCTGGCCCGGCGGGTGGGTTCGGCTCGGCAGTGGGACGTCGTGCGGCGGACGTGCCTGGCCTGGACGCGGGAGGTACCGAAGTGTCTGGCCCGGCGGGTGGGTTCGGCTCGGCAGCGGGACGACGTGCGGCGGATGTCTCCGGCCCTGACGCGGGAGGTACCGAAGTGCCGGATGCGGCCGGTGGGTTCGGGCCGGGCGTCGGGCCCGGGGCGGGCGGCCCGCTCGCCGCCATCGCGTTCGAGGAGGCGCACCGGGCGCGGACCGGACGCTCGGCGGTGCCGGTGGAGCAGGCGCCGCCCGGGCTGCGCACCGCGCTGCGCACCGGCCGGTTCGCCCGGCTGCCGCTGGCGTGGGGCCCGGTGCCGCCACCCGTGGACGCGGTCCTCGCCGCCGTACGGACGGTGCCGCGCGGCCAGTTGCGGCCGGTGTCCTGGCTCGCCCGGGAGGCCGGCGGCCTCCCGCCGCACACCGTGCTCGCCGCCCTGGCCGCCAACCCCGTCAGCGTCCTCGTCCCCACCTACCGGATCACCGACGAGCGCGGGCTGCCGCACGACATCGGGTACGGTACGGCGGCCGGTGCCGCGCTGCGGGCGGCGGAGGCGATCGACGCCGACCGGGTCGCGGAACTGGCCCGGCGGGAAACGGTCTTCCTCGGCAGCGACACCACCCGTATCTACTGCCACCCGACCTGCGCCCACGCCCGGCGGATCACCGAGCGGCACCAGGTGCCCTTCCGGTCCGCGAGCCAGGCCCGGCACGCGGGCTACCGTCCGTGCAAGAGCTGCCGGCCGGCGGCATGACCACGTCCCGGGCCCTTCCCAGGTCCGCACCGCCCCCGCGTGCGGACCGTTCCCACCGCCCCCGGGCGACCACCAGGAGAACGATGACCAGCGACAACCCGGACCGGCTCGACAGCGTCGTGACGGCCTGCCACACCACCCCGATCGGCCGCCTCACGCTCGCAGCCTCCGAACAGGCCCTGCTCTACTGCGGTTTCGCCCCGCCCGAGCAGCTGCTCCGGCTGCTCGCCCCGGTCTGCCGCACCACCACCGACGAGGCGGCCGCCCCCACCGGATCAGCCGCCGGGCAGGTGCTGGAACGCACCCGGGCGCAGCTCGACGCGTACCTCGACGGGCGGCGCCGCGGCTTCGAGCTGCCGGTGGACATGCGGCTGGCCACCCCCTTCCGCCGCGAGGTCGTCCTCGCCGTGGACACCCTGGCCCCCTACGGCGCCACCACCACCTACGGCGCGCTCGCCGCGGGCATCGGCCGGCCGGGCGCGGCACGGGCGGTGGGCACCGCGCTCGGCGCCAACCCGCTGTGCGTGGTGCTGCCCTGCCACCGGGTGGTGGGCGCCGCCGGGAGGTTCACCGGCTATGCCGGCGGCGCCCACGCCAAGCAGTTCCTGATCGACCTGGAGAGCTGACCGCCCCACCCGGCGGCAGGCGTCAGCCCGCCCAGGCCAGGCGCACCGCGAAGCCGAGGAAGAGCACGCCGAGCACCCCCTCCGCGGCCTGCCGCCAGCGGCCGCGGCGCCCGGCGTCGCGCTCCTGCCGCCGGGCGCCGCGGGTGCGCAGCAGGTCGGTGGAGACGATCAGCACCGTCAGCCAGGCGGCCGCCAGCGCCAGGTAGACCGCCGCGAGCAGTGCCACGGTGCGCTGCGCCGGGTCGTGCCGGCCGGCGAACTGCGGCAGGTAGGCGAGCAGGAACACGCCGACCTTGGGGTTGCTGCCGGTGGACAGCAGCCCCAGGCCGTAGCTGCGGCGCAGCGAGAACCGCCCGCCAGGACCGTCAGGACCGGCCGGGCCGTCCTGGCCGCCGGCCGGCCGGCACGCGGCGGCCAGCGCCCGCACCCCCCACACCAGCAGCACCGCCGCGCCGGTCCACCGCATCGCCGTCCACACCGCCGGATTGCCGCGCATCACCACCGACACCCCGGTCAGCGCCAGCAGGGCGTGCCCCGCGCCGGCGGTGACCATGCCGGCGGCGCCCGCGAACGCCGGGGCGCGGCGCCCGCTGCGGAGCACCAGGTGCACCGCCAGCACGGCGTCCGGCCCCGGCGAGACGATCACCAGCAGCGAGGTGGCCAGGAAGTACGGCGATACGGTGGTCAGCACGCCGGTCCTCCGCCGCCCGCCGCGCACAGCGCCGCCGCCACCGGGACGTGGCGCACCCGGGTCGGGGTGCCGGGCGGCACGCTGAACACCGCGGTCACGCTGCCCCCTCGCCGCACCGACGCCACCTGGCGGCGCAGCCGGGCCACCGAGACGCGGCCGCCGTGCCAGGGGCACCGCACCTGCCTGCCGTCCGCCGAGACGTCGGCCAGGTGCAGCGGGCCGCCGCGGTGCGGGCAGGCGGCGCCCATCACGAAGCCGCCGGACGCGGTGCGGGCGTACACGTAGGGGGCGTCCGCGACCTCCACGCAGTTGCCGGCGCCCGTCGCGGCGAAGGTCACGACAAGCACGACGTGTGATCCCCCACCGAGTAGATCTGGTAGACGCACTCGTCGGACTCGATGATCGCGCCGTGCAGCCGGTTCTTCAGGATCACGACGCCTTCGCCGGCCTCCAGGATCACGTGCGAGTCGAAGCCGCTGACGAACTTCATCGTCCCGGAGACGATGTGGCACAGCTCGTCGCCGTCGTGGCAGTGGGTGTTGGACAGTTCGCCGAACGGCTCGACGATGTCGGCCAGCGGCGGGTTGATCCGGCCGCTGGTGATCGCCTCGTGGACCGGCGCGTGCAGCTTGCGGCACTCCGGCTGCCCGTCCATCCAGGCGATCTGCGCGGCGAAGTCCTGGTCGGAGACCTCCAGCAGGGCGCGGTACTCCTCGATGCCGCGGACCATCTCAGGGATCACGCTCTCGCCGTGCTCCTCCAGCACCGGCAGCAGCAGCTTCTCCAGCGCCATCCGCCCGTGGTGCTGGTCGATGTGCACGTGCTCGGTGAAGTACGTGGTGTCGACGCGGTCGCCGAAGACCTCGGTGAGCGTGCTGACCGCGTGCCGGCACCAGTCCACGAGGCTGGACTCGGTGTAGTAGAGCGCGCCGAGGTAGCGGAAGAACAGCTCGTGGTTCTTGCCCAGGTAGTGGAAGTAGTTGTTCATCAGCAGGCTGCTGTTGAGGTAGTACTGCCAGTACCGGTGCAGGTCGGAGCCGAGGCCGACCGACTCCAGGGTCTGCTCGTACAGTCGGCTGTGCTTGGTGGCGTGCACGCCGTACCCGTACTCGTCGATGATGATCTTGAACCACTCGGACTGGGCGGCGCCGTAGTTGCCCAGGACGTTGCGGATCATCGGCGACGCCTCGGACAGGAAGTCGGGCGCGAGCTGGATGAGCCACATGCGGGCCGCGCGCTCGCGGTCGGTGGACGACAGGATCGCCTGCTCGGTCCGCGACGGCCCGGTGGCCGCACCGGCGTCCAGCGACTCCACGTAGGCGAGGAAGGACTCCTTGGTCCACGGGCCGGAGACGTCGACCTCCTCGTCGAGGAAGCCGAAGGCGTAGCGCTCCAGCGCCGGGCGGATCGCCTCGCCCAGCGCCCGGTTGCCGGGGTCGTAGTAGCGGTGGAAGTCCTCGGCGCGGTCGCCGAGCCCGGACTTCGGCAGGAAGACCAGGTCGGCCTCGTAGATGCTGGTGAGCAGCCGCCCGGCGGCCAGGCTGGAGTAGTTGAGGATGTCGGCCCGGGCGGGCGGCTTGCTGAAGTCCAGGTGCCGCAGCACCTGCGGGCGCAGCTGGCGGCGGTAGGGGTTGTCGTGGTTCTGCCAGTCCTCGTTGTCCAGGTACAGCGGGTTGGTGGCGTACCGCAGGACGGCGTCGCGCAGTTCGTCGCCTTCCAGGGCGAACGGCCGGTAGGCGGGCAGGGAGTGGCTCATCGCGGGCTCCTCTCAAGGGGGCGGGCGGATGCGGGGTGTGCGGTGTGCGGGGTGCAGGTGCGGGGACAGCGGCTAGCGGGCCGTCAGGCGGCTGTCGGACCAGGACAGTTCGAGGTCGAACAGCCCGCCCGGGCGCAGCACCGCGCTCCCGTCGAGCGGGACGAGGGCCTGGGACCAGTGCGAGGCGGTCTTCTCCGGCTCGTTGCCGAGCACGATGCCCTCGCCGTAGTCCAGCGCGAACCACACGACGAGCCCGTCGGCCCGGCCGCCGTCCGTCACTGGCAGCGACACCCGCCGCGAACCGGGCAGCAGCGGCGCCGCGCGCAGGTCCCACCGCGCCAGGGGCGCCCGCTGCGACAGCGTACGGTGCGGCCAGGTGTTCAGGCGTACGGGGAAGTGGCCCGGGGTGGCGACCGTGTTCATCAAGGACACGTCGTAGTCGGCGGCGGACCGCACCCGGTTCAGCCCGGCCACCGCGGCGCTCTCGATGAGCTGGCCGTGCAGTTGCGCGCCGGCCGGCAGCATCAGTCCGCCCGGCGCCAGCAGGTGCTCGCGCGCGTGCCGGACGGCGGGGAACAGCCCCTCGCCGACCAGCCCGCAGTCGACGATCTCCGAGATGAGCACGTCCGCGCGGCGCGGCAGCTCCCCGCCGACCGACAGCGCGGTGGAGCGCCGGGGGACCACGGTGACGGCGTCGGACATGCCGTGCCGCGCGATCGTCTGCCGGGCGATCTCCGCCATCAGCGGGTTCTCCTCGCAGGTGACGACGTGTCCGGCGCCGGCCTTGACCGCCGCCATCGCCAGGAACCCCGTCCCGGTGCCGATCTCCAGCACCAGGGACCCGGACGGGATCTGCTTGTGCAGCGCCAGGGCCAGCGCCTCGTTCCGCTCGGTGTCATTCAGCATCGGGAAGTGCCAGCGCGGGATCGAGCGCCGGGCGATGTCGGTGAAGCCGTCGGACTGCGGCGTCCCGGCCCGGGCCAGCGCCTCGGCGGTCTCCTCGGCCAGGCGGCTGAGCTCCCACGCCCTGGTCTGCAAGGACGCCAGGGCCAGCCGGGCGGACGGCGACGACCAGGCAGGGGTGCTGTCGGTGCCGTCGGCGTGGTCGGCGCTGTCCGGCGGGGCGAGGTCCGCGGCGGCCCCCGCGGCGGGACTGTTCTGCACGGAGTCGGTCATGCTGTCGAGCACACTCCTTCGTGGTGCTCCAGGGGGATCAACAGGGGCGGCGGTGCGCCGCGGGTTCCCGCGTCCGGTACGCGGCCGGCGGCCGCGCCCTCGGCGGGCACGGCGCAGCGGCAACCGGAACGTGCGGAGTACGGCTGCCGACGAGGTCAGGGCAGCTGAGGATGCGGGCCTGACGCGGCCCGGTCCGGGCGCGCGGCGGTCACGCCCGGGTGCGGGGACAACACGCCGCGCGGAAGGGCGGGAACAAAGGGCGCGGGTGGCTGTGCGCGCGCCGGCAGAAGGTCGCTCGGGAATCGTTCATCAATTCCTCCCGCGTCTCAGGACGGTCGGGGGCGTATCGCTGCCGAGGGCAGCCCCCTCAAACGGTCGGTCCCGTCCGCAAGATGCTCTTCCGTGTCGGCCGGAGAAATACTGATCAGAGCGCGCGACTGAATCGATAAAGTCGGCGGGACGGCACCCAACATAAGCCAGCCCGGGGGAAGTGAAAACCGATTCCCGCAGGTTCCGGTCGTTGCGTGAATGGCCGGTAGTGGCCTAGGGAGAGATTCCGGATTCCGGTGCGTGAATTCGATCAACTGCCGCGGTGATCGCGTGTTTCCGGAAATCGATCTCCGGGGCGCCGGGGGCGCCGGCACCGGGCCCCGGGTGCCGGCCGGCCGCGCGGGGGCCGCAGGAGCCAAACGGCGTGGTCACCCCCCGGGAGCACTCCGGCCCGCCCGTCGCGGCGGGAACACCGCCGCGCCCGGCCCGCGCCGCCGCCGCGGGCGGCACCGGCGGGCGCGGGCGCGGTGCCGGCGGGCCGCTCGCCGGTCCGCGGTGGCCGCCCGCCGCTCAACAGCGCTCACCGGTGGCCGAGTTGTGACGCAGGCCACCCCGGCGCGGGCGGGCGCATCCGGCGGTTTCTGTACCTCCTGCCCGACCGCCCGCGTCCTCCGGCGTACGCCCCCGGGGCCGGTCGGGGGCCGGCGGGAGCCCTCCGGGGGCCGGGTGCGGGGGATCAGGACGCGTCGAGCCAGGCGTGGCCGGCGGCCTTGATGTCGGCCTCCAGGGCACTGCCGCGGGTGGGGAACTCCCGCACGATCGGGAAGCCGGACTTCACCAGCAGGTAGGCCAGTGCGGCGTACTCGCGTGGGAAGCCGCGTACCGCCTCCTCGTCGATCTCGTGGACCTTGGTCAGGAAGTTGAAGTAGCTCATGTCGTAGAAGCTCTGGCGCTTGGCGATGCGCCACTCGCCGTCGCGCTTCTCCACCTGGTCCCAGAAGCGGTTGTGCGCGGTGGCGCCGAGTTCCAGGTCGGTGTTCTCGGCGAGGACCATCGCGTTGGTCTCCACCAGGGCGCGGTCGCCGTTGAAGGTGATCGAGGGCCCCGCGATGACGTGCTTGGTACGCAGGGCGGACGCGCCCATGCGCGCCGATCCGTCGACGAAGTCGGTGGCCAGCCCGTCGAACCAGGTGATCTCGACGGTGGCGCCCGGGTGGAAGAGGTCGCGCAACCGGTCCCACTCGCTCAGGTCGCGGTGGATCCAGCCGGTCATCAGATCGGCGATGGCCGCGCGGTCCTCGAGGCGTGTGCCCATGGGGTGCTGCTCCTGTAAATAGAGAACGATTCGGTTTCTTAAAGCCACGTTACACCCCGCTGCCGATCGACGCGCGCAGAGGTCAGGGGCTATAACGGGGAGGGTGACCGCCTCTCCAGCAGCCCCCACCCCGCCGCCGGCCGGCGGCAGGGCCCCGGGAACCCGCCGGCGCGGCGCGGAGCTGACCCGGGCGATCTACCGGGCGACGCTGGAGGAGCTGGCCGCGAGCAGCTTCGAGGAGCTGAGCTTCGAGAAGATCGCGCCGCGGGCCGGCACCGGGAAGTCCGTGCTGTACCGCCGCTGGAGCACCACCGCGGAACTCGTCCTGGACGCGCTGAAGGACGAGGACGCGGGACTCGGCCGGCTCACGGCGCCGGACACCGGCACCCTGCGCGGCGACCTGCTGTTCCTGCTCACCAGGTTCGCCCGGGTGCTGGACGAGCCGCGCGGGCGGGCGCTGCGGCCCCTGCTGACCCAGCGCCCGCGCCACCCCGAGCTGTTCGGCCAGATCATGGACCAGGTCGTGCTTCCGCACCGGGCGCTGCTGCTGGACTGCATCCGCGCCGCCGTCGACCGCGGCCAGGCCGCCCCGGAGCGGGCCACCGTCCGCACCGCCTCGGTGGGCCCGCGGCTGATCGTGGCCGAGTCGATCGACCGCGGTTCCGTCCCGGACGAGGAGGTCAGGGCCGTGGTCGACGAGGTCCTGCTCCCGCTGCTGGCGCCGTAGCCTCCCGGTGGTCGCCGCCGCGGGTAGCCGTCGGCGGGCAGGTCAGCGGCGTCGGCGCAGCGGGCCATCGCGCCGACGTGCGCGCTGAGCTGCACGTATCCTGATTCTGCCGGCCGACTCGGCCGACCGAACGCGCGACCACCGGGACGCGCACGGCGAAGACCTAACCCCTGCCGGTGTCCGGCTCGCGGCTCAAGGACAGCCCTGCGTGATCGAGGGCGGCGAGGTGGCTGTTCCAGACCAGGGTGTCGAAGAACGCGGAGCCCAGGTCGGGCAGTTCGGCGATGTCCTCGGGAGGCAGCACTTCGGGCAGCCGCGGGCCGGCGGCGCTGCGGAGCGTCATCACCGCCAGGGTCTCCACGGCCAACGCGCGGACCACCGCCTGCTCGACGCTGGTCCCGGTGGCGGCGATTCCGTGGCCGCGCAGGATCGCCACCGGTCGGTCTCCGAGCGCCTCGGCCACCTCCCGCCCGAGTTCCGGCCGCGTGACCAGCACACCGCGCGGGTAGACCGGGATACCGTCCAGGGCCATCCGCATGGCGGGGATGTCGTAGGCGCCGACGATCGGACGCAGCGGGAGGCCCGCAAGGTCTGCGGCGACCACGTGGGGCGGATGCACGTGGACGACCGCGGACACGTCCGGCCGTGCCCGCAGGACCTCACGGTGGATGGGCAGTTCGTTGGGCACCCGGTAGCCCTCGGGCACTTCCGGTTCCCCGGACAGCGCCACCGGGTGGACGTCCCCCGGCTCGGTGAAGAGCAGACCGCGTTCCCGCGGGCCGCGGCAGCGGACGTGGAGGCCGTCGCCGTCGCCGGTGCGTACGGAGATGTGGCCGAGGATGTCGGCGGCCAGGCCCCGGAAGGCGAGGATGCGGCAGCCGAGGGCTACGGTATCGGGCGCGGTATCGGGTGCTGCGGTGGTCATGGGCCTTCCCTTGCAGAACTGCAGGACTTTCTCCCCGAGGCCCTCCGCCTCGGTCAGTCCTGGGCTTCGGTGACTTGCTGTTGCGTCTGGTGCCCGAGCCACCGTATGTGGCGGGCAGCCGCCGCCGTCCGACCGGCCTGCGCGCGGCCCCGGTCCCCGTGATCCGGCAGGGGTAGGTCCGCTCGTACGCGGCCTTGTCGAGGCGGGCCACCGGCCCGAAGGCGGCCACGCCGGCGCCGGACATGGTGGGCTGGAGGGCGGTGTCGTACTGGTTGAAGAAGTAGTTCGCGTCGGGGTGGCGTGTACGTATCGTTTCGGCGGAGGTCGCCTGCCGGCGAGCGGGGCGGCGCGGGCGGACGCCGCTCGCCGCAGGTCGGGACCACCAAGCCGGGCGGCTACAGGACGAAGGTGTCGGAGGCGGCGGCGAGCACCAGTTCCTCCGCGGTGCGCCGGTGTTTCACCAGGTGCTGCTCGTGCTGGTAGCGGGCGAAGGTCTCCAGTGCCTTGCGGTTGCGCTCCAGGCCGTAGTCCCACCAGCCCTCCCCGAGGGCTTCCACGGTGGCGGCGAGGTGCTCCTGCAGCCACGGCAGCATGACCTTCAGGGCGCTGCGGTAGCGCAGGTCCGCGTAGGCGATGTCCAGCGACTCCTCGAACGCCTTGGTCAGGGAGCGGGCCACCCAGGGGTGCCGCTCGGCGATCTCCCGGCGTACGGCCACGACGTGCATGATGGGGAAGATCCCGGTGCGGGCGTAGTAGGCGCGCTCCTCGGCCGCGAAGTCCTCGAAGAGGTGGCGGATATGGGGCTCGCGGCCCATGCACGACGGCTGGCTGGCACTGTAGATCGCGTCGATCTCGCCGTCCGCCAGCATCCGGGACAGCGTCTGGCCGGCTCCGAGCGGGGTGATCCGGACCGAGTCCGGCAGGTCGAGCGGGAGCTTCTCCGGCCGGCCCGGCTGCTCGATCCCGCCGGTGAAGTAGTGCACCGACTCGACCGGGACGCCGTACTCCTCGGCCATGATCCCGCGTTGCCACACGGCCGCGGTCATCTGGTACTCGGGGATGCCCACCCGCTTGCCGACCAGGTCGGCCGGAGACTCGATACCGCTGCGGGAGTT
Organism: Streptomyces sp. CA2R106; assembly: GCF_037034245.1. Taxonomy (NCBI): domain Bacteria; kingdom Bacillati; phylum Actinomycetota; class Actinomycetes; order Kitasatosporales; family Streptomycetaceae; genus Streptomyces; species Streptomyces sp. CA2R106. The sequence continues at coordinate 207,588 of NZ_JBAGKC010000003.1, read as the reverse complement.
GACGTAGATGGACTGGTGGCGGAAGAAGCGGGACGGGAAGACCGGCAGCGCCACGAACGGCGGGTCGTCCCGATCGAGCGTCATCGCGTAGCTGGAGAGGCTGAGTTCGCTGACGTCGAACTCGCGGTGGCGCAGTTGGCGGTAGAAGGTCTCCTCGACGCCGAGCGGAAGGAAGGTGAGGTCGATGCCTTCCGGCCGCACCCGGCCGTCCTGAAGGGCGCGCATCCGGTCGTAGTCGCCGCAGGCGAAGGAGAGGCGGAGTCGGTGGGTCACGGGTAGGACACCTCCATGGTGGGGCCGGTGCGGGGCGCGCCGGTGCGGCGGGCCAGGGGCACGCACAGCAGCAGCGCGAGCAGGGCGCAGGCCCCGCAGACGGCGAATCCGGTCAGGTAGGACGCGAGGGCGGGCAGCCCGGCGGGGGTGGTGAGCGAGGTGAACAGGACGCCGGCGATGGCGCTGCCGGCCGAGTTGCCGACCGCGTACATCACGACGGACAGGCCCAGGGCCACGCCGGACTCCGCCGGCGCCACCGCGCGCAGCACCAGGAGTTGGGTGGCGGCCAGGGTGACCGCGAGCCCCATGGCGTCGAAGCCGAGTGCGACCAGTTCGACCAGCGGCACCGCGTGGCCCGCGGCGAAGCCGAGGAATCCGACGCAGATGGCGGCGAAGCCCACCGCCGCGGTCAGCACCAGTCCGCGCGGACGCAGCCGGCGCAGCACCACGATGCCGGCGACGCTGCCGAGGGCCTGCGGCAGGGCGAACCAGCCGGCGGCCAGCGCGCTCCAGCCGTAGCCGAAACCGGTGGCGGACGGGGTCTGGGCGAGGCGGGTGACGGCCGACAGCGAGCCGTAGATGCCCACCGCGATCAGGAAGGTCATCAGGTAGGGGAGCGCCACAGCCGGTCTGGTCAGATAGCCGACGTCGATCAGCGGTGTGCGCGTGGAGCGTTCGTAGCGCCACCAGACCGCGCCGACCGCGACGCCGCCCACCAGCAGGGCGAGTACCGCCGCCGAGGACCAGCCCCAGGTGGGGCCCTCGCTCAGGCCCAGCAGGAACGCGCCCAGCGCGACCGCGAGGAGCAGCGCACCCGGCACGTCGAGGCGGCCGGCGGCGCGCAGCGGCGAGTCCCGGACGGTGAGGGCGGTGGCCACCAGGCCGATCAGCCCGGCCACCGCGCCGACGGCGAAGTAGACGTGCCAGCCGTTCTCCTGCCGGCCGGTCAGCGCGCCCAGCAGCAGGCCGCCGGAGATGCCGAGGCCGGTGCCGACGTGGATCGCGCTGATCGCGGTGTGCGCGCGGGCGGGCGGCAGGGTGTCGCCGGCAACCGCCTCGGGCAGGGCGAGCATGGGCAGTTGGGCGCCGATCAGCACGCGGCCGGTGATCAGCAGCGGCAGGTTCTCCGCGAACGTGCACAGCGTGCAGCCGACGACGACCAGGGCCATGGCGATCAGGATCGCGGTCTTCTTGCCGATGATGTCGGCCAGCCGGGACAGCACCGCCAGGAAGATCGCGCCGGACAGCAGGCCCGAGGTGAGGACCCAGGAGGTCGCCGTGGCCGAGGCGTGCAGCGAGCGGCCGATCGACGGCAGCAGCGGGATCAGGCCGACCTGCACCAGTTGCAGGGCGAAGCCGAGATAGGTCAGCGTGCCCACGGCCAACCGGCCATTGACAGTATTCGGAGCTGCCATGGGGATGTCCCTCCTCATTGAAGGAGCGGTGGGTGCCGCGTACGCTAGGCGTGCCCCAATGTTTATGTCAACGCTTACGTAACGCCTTACGTACAGAAGGCCGCGGGAGATGGAGTCGGAGTGTCGCTGCGCCACGCACTGCTGGGCCTGCTCGATTCGGGGCCGAGGACCGGTTACGAACTGGCCCGGCTCTTCGACGCCTCCGCGCATCGCGTCTGGCACGCCACCCATCCGCAGGTCTACACCGAGCTGCGCAAGATGGAGGCGGACGGCCTGGTCACCGCGGAGGAGCAGCCGCGCGGCGGCCCGGAGGCCCGCGCGGTCAAGCGCGCCTACGGGCTGACCGGTGCCGGGCGCGACGAGCTGGCGGCCTGGGTCGGCGCCCCCGAGGAGCCCCCCGCCCTGCGCGACTCCGGCCTGCTGCGTACCACGTACCTGGAGTACACCGACCCGGAGGGCGCCCGGCGCCACTTCCGTCTGCACCGTGACCACTACGCGCGGATGGGCGAGTACTGGCGGCAGGAGGCGCGCCGCCTGGAACGGCACGAGAGCGATCTCCTGCGGGCCCGGCTGGACCAGGCCCCTCCAGGGCGGCACCAGGCCATCGTCCGCTACAAGGTGCACGTCTACCAGGGTCTGGCCGAGCGCGCGGATGCCGAGATCGCCTGGGCCGAGAAGGGCCTGGCCCTGGTCGACGAACTCGGCGATGAGTCCGCCGGGTTCGGTTCCCCGGCTGGTGAGGGGGCGTCGCTCTGACGAGCCGACCCAGTTGATCGGATACGTCCCGCCCGCCCCGCCGCCAGGAGCGGGCGCCGTGGCCCTGCCGGCAGGGGAGGGGCGCCGCGGGAGTGTGTCGCGGCCTTCGGCGAGCAGCCCGGCGAGCGCCCTGGTGCGGCGCGCCCATGGCTCCCGTCCCTGCCCGATGACCGGGCTGACATCGTGCCGCTCCGGGACCGGTCCGCGGGGATGGCCGGTGATCGGCGTACCAGGGCGGTGGGGGAGCGGAAGCCGACCGCGGTCAGCAGCGCGAAGTCGCCTCCCGTCCGGGAGCTCGACGGCGACCTCGCAGGCGCCGTGGTGGTGGACATCTCCAACTCAAGCCGGATGAGAGCCGAGGAGCTTGCAAGGGGCGCCACCGCGCGCGGGTGGGCCTCGGCGGCCACCTTGGGTTCTCCCACTTCACCGTGCTCACCGGCTTCTCTGCGAAGTCCAGCGGTGCACGGCGTAGTTCAAGGCCGCGACGAAGGTCTTGCGCTTGCGGCGTCGCCGTCGCTCCGAGAGCCGCTTTCCCGTCCAGCCGCAGCTTGAAGGCGTCCAGCATCTCCGGCACCCCGAGCGGCTCCTTCAAATCCTTCAGCGGCCGGGACGTCTTCGCCACCCCCCCGAGCACCCGGGTGCGGAGGTCACTGGGTCTGCTCGGCGGCGGTGAACAGTTCGACGAAGCCGAACGGTGCGCGGTCGCCGAGCAGAAGGTCCAGCATGGCGTGCGCCTGGGCGTAGAAGGGTTCGGTGCGGGCGAACAGGGCCTCTTCGTAGGCGGTGAGAGCCGCCTGGATGTCGTCGGGGTGGGCGGCGACGGCCTTGCCGAGTTCGGCGCCGTCGAACATCGCCAGGTTCGCGCCGTCGCCGGACGGCGGCATCAGGTGTGCGGCGTCGCCCAGGAGCGTCACGCCGGGGACGCGTTCCCACCGGTGTCCGTCGGGGAGCGTGTGGATCATGCGCGCGACCGGCGCGGTCTCGCCGTCGGTGATCAGTGCGGTGAGTTCGGGTGCCCATCCGTCGAACTCGGCCGCGACGCGGGCGGTGGCGGTGGCGGCGTCGGTGAAGTCGATGCCGGCGACCCACTCGGCGGATCGGTTCAGCTCGACGTAGGTGTGCAGGACGTTCCCCGCCTCGCGGTGCGCGGCGATTCCCGTACCCGGTGCCAGCGCGCACATCGCGCCGGCTCCGACCGCCTCGGCCGTCGCGGCGTGCCGTTCGTCGGCGTCGTGGAGGTAGGTCTCGATGAAGGTGGTGCCGGTGTAGCTCGGTTCGGCGTCCGACAGCAGCGGGCGGATCTTCGACCAGGCGCCGTCGGCGCCGACCAGCAGAGCGCTGGTCGCGGTCGTGCCGTCCGCGAACGCCAGCTCGTGCCGGCCCTCGCCCAGCGACCGGACGCCGGTGACCTTGCGTCCCCATTGGACCGTCTGCTCGGGCAGGGAGTCGAGCAGGATGCGGCGCAGGTCTCCGCGGAGCACTTCGGGGCGCCGTCCCGTGCCGTCGTCCGGCTGGTCGAAGAGCACCTTGCCGTGCTGGTCGAGGATGCGCATCGCCTCGGCGCCCTCGTGGATGATCGAGCGGAACTCCTCGGTGAGGCCGGCGTCGGCCAACGCGCGTTGCCCGTCCTCCTCGTGGATGTCGAGCTGGCCGCCCTGCGTGCGGGATGCGGCGGAGGGGTCGGCCTCGTAGACGGTCGCGGGGATGCCGTGGACGTGCAGTACCCGGGCGAGGGTCAGGCCGCCGAGGCCGGCGCCGACGATGGCGATCGGGGGGTGGGCGGTGTTCATGGGCTTCCTCTTTTCCGCACGGGCGGCACTGGGCTGCACCGAGCCATTATGGATCGACGTTCCATAATGATTATGGAACGCCGTTCTAGGCGTGTCAAAATGAGGTCATGCCACGGACACGAGGAAGAGCACCCGCCGGAGGGCGCGCCGATGCCCTCTCACAGGAGGTCGTCGTCGGCGCGGCGATCACCCTGCTGGACGAACTCGGCGAGCGAGGACTCACCTTCCGGCTGCTGGCCGAACGGCTGCAGACCGGCACCGGCGCCCTGTACTGGCACGTGGCGAACAAGGACGAGCTCGTGGCGCTGGCCGCCGACCAGGTGCTCGGCCACGCCATGGCCGCGGCTCAGCTCCCCGCGGAAGGCGCCGGCTCCGCGCTGCGCGCGCTGGGCATCGCCGTCTTCGACGGCCTCGACCGGCACCCGTGGGCCGCCTCCCACCTCACCGCGCCCACCGCCCTGCACCACGGGCTGCGCCTGCTCGATCGCATCGGCACGCTCGTCGCGCGCACCGGGCTGCCCGCGGAGCGGCAGTTCGCCGTCTCCACGGTGATCTTCTACTACGTCACCGGAGTCGGCGCCCGCATCATCGCGCCGGCCGTCACCGTCGGCGCGGTCACCAGCCGGGAGGACTTCCTCGCCCGGGCCGGCGAGCGCTGGAGCAGCCTCGACCCCGACGAGTACCCCTTCCTGGCCGGCGCCGTGGAGGACCTGCGCGGCCACGACGACCGCGACCAGTTCGTCACCGGCCTCGACATGCTCCTGAACGGCCTCCACACGACCACGGACCCGACACCGCCGGCGTGACCGAAACCCCGCCGGCGACGGACCGCCGGCGAGCTGGAGCAGGAGGACGACGATCCGTGCGCCGTCCCGGCGGGACAGCCGTTGCGGTGGGCGACCGGAAACGCCGGACCGGCCGCACGCCTCGGAGCGCTCGCCGGCCGCGCCGCGCTGGGTCCCGAACGCAGGCACCGCCGCGCGCGGCCCCCGACTCAGGGTGCTGCGGCGTCGTCAGGCGAGGCTGCGGGCGATTCCCCGGGCGGCGACACGCAGGGCCGCCACCAGCCGCGGGCGGGTGCGCCGCAGGTCGGGCACGACGAAGCCGACGGAGGCGACGACGCGGTCGGCGACAACGACCGGTACGGCGACCGAGCAGGCGCCCGGCGACATCTCCTCGACGGTCGTGGCGAAGCCGTCGGCGCGCACCCGGTCGAGCTGCTGCCGCAGCCGCGCCGGGGCCGTCACCGTGTACGGCGTGAACCGGCGCAGCCGCTCGCCCAGGACCGTCTGCCGCACCTCGGCGGGCCCGTACGCGAGCAGGACCTTACCGACCCCGGTGCAGTACAGGGGCAGGCGCGAGCCGATGGTGCTCACGATCGGGACCGACGCGTGGCCCGCGAGCCGGTCGACGTACAGCACCTCGGTCCCGTCGCGGACCGCCAGGTGCACGGTCTCCAGGGTCGCCCCGTAGAGGTCGTGCAGGAACGGCGAGGCGGCCTCGCGCAGACCGGTCTGGACCGGGGCGAGCATGCCGAGGTCCCACAGCCGCCGGCCGACGACGTACGCGCCGGTGTCGAGACGGCGCAGGGCTCCGCACGCCACCAGTTCCGCGGCCAGCCGGTGCGTGGTGCTCAGCGGCAGGCCGGACCGGGTCGCGATGTCGGTCAGCCGCAGGGACCGGTGGCGCTCGCCGAAGGCCCCCAGGAGCGCGAAGACGCGCGCGGTGACGGAAGGCGTCGACATCGGGGCCTCCTTCCGCTCAGTGGAAGTCCAGAGTGGATGCGGACACCGCGGCGGCGCCAGGGTGACGGCTATGAGCTTCACCACGCAAGCGCAGATCTCGGCCGAGATCGCCGAGATAGCAGCGGCCCCCGGCCAGGACGCCGTGCCGCAGCCGCGGATCGACTATCCGCCGTACCGTTCCAGCGTCCTGCGCCACCCGACCAAGAACCCCCGGCACGCCGACCCCGAGACGATCGAGCGCTGGGCTCCCTGCTTCGGCCACCGCGACGTGCACGCGCTGGAGGCCGACCTCACCATCGGGGCCGGCCGCGGGCCCGAGCCGGACTTCTCCGGCGAGCCGATCGGCGAGCGGATGACGGTGTCCGGCCGGATCGTCGACGGCGACGGGCGGCCGGTCGCCGGCCAGCTCGTCGAGATCTGGCAGGCCAACGCCGCCGGCCGCTACATCCACAAGCACGAGCAGCACCCGGCGCCGCTCGATCCCAACTTCACCGGCGTCGGCCGCTGCCTCACCGGAGCGGACGGGTCCTACCGCTTCCTGACCATCAAGCCGGGACCGTATCCGTGGGGCAACCACCGCAACGCCTGGCGGCCCGCGCACATCCACTTCTCGATCTTCGGGAACGCGTTCACCCAGAGGCTCGTGACCCAGATGTACTTCCCCGGTGATCCGCTCTTCGCGCTCGACCCGATCTACCAGTCGATCACCGACCAGAAGGCGCGCGACGCGCTCGTGGCCACCTACGACCACGACCTGACGGTGCCCGAGTTCAGCACCGGCTACCGCTGGGACGTCGTCCTCACCGGCAGCGGCCGCACCCTGATGGAGCCCGAGGAGGCTGCGCAGTGATCACCCCCGGACAGACGGTCGGCCCCTTCTTCGGCTACGCGCTTCCCTACGACGGCGACAGCGAACTCGTGCCCGCCGGCCGCGCCGACGCGGTCCGGCTGCACGGCACGCTCTTCGACGGCGCCGGTGAGCCGATCCGGGAGGCGCTCGTGGAGATCTGGCAGCCCGACGCGCAGGGCAACGTCCCGCGGGAGCCGGGCTCGCTGCACCGCGACGGCTGGACCTTCACCGGCTGGGGCCGGTGCGAGGCCGACCGGACCGGCCACTACTCGTTCTCCACGGTGCTGCCCGGCGCCACCGACGAGGGCAGGGCCCCGTTCTTCGCGGTCACCGTCTTCGCCCGCGGGCTGCTCGACCGCCTCTTCACCCGCGTCTACCTGCCCGGCCACCCCGCCAACGCGGCCGATCCGCTGCTGTCGTCGCTGCCGGCCGGAGAACGTGATTCCCTGGTCGCCGTGAAGGAACCCGACGGACTGCGGTTCGACATCCACCTCCAGGGCGAGCGCGAGACGGTCTTCCTGACCCATGGCTGATCTGTTGTGGCCGGGCGGCGAGCGAGCCGGCGACATCTTCACCGACGCCGCGTTCCTCGCCGCCATGGTCCGTGTCGAGCAGGCCTGGCTGGACGCGCTGGCCGGCGCCGGGCTCGCGGCGCCGGTGTCCCTGGTCGCGCCGGACGCCGACGTCGTCGCGGCCGGCGCGGAGTCGGGCGGCAACCCGGTCATCCCCCTGGTGTCGGCGCTGCGCCGGCAATCGCGCGACGTCCATCGGGGCCTGACGTCGCAGGACGTGCTCGACACCGCCCTCGTGCTGTGCCTGCGCGACGCCGTGCGCGCCGTCGAAGGGGAGCTGTCCCGCCAGGCCGCCGCACTGGCCGGACTGGTCCGCGCCCATCGAGCGACCGTCATGGCCGGGCGCACCCTGACGCAGTACGCCGTGCCGATCACCTTCGGGCTGAAGGCCGCCACCTGGCTGAACGGGGTGACCGCGGCCGCCGACCGGCTCACCAGGTGCGCCCCGCTGCCTGTGCAACTCGGGGGCGCCGCCGGCACCCTGGCCGCGCCGGACGCCCTCGCCGGCGGCCCCGACGGGGCACTGCGGCTGGTCGAGGACACCGCCGGTCGGCTGGGTCTGCCGGTGTCGGCGCCGTGGCACACCGAGCGCTCCGTCCTGACGGAGCACGCCGACGCGCTCGTGGCCTGCGCGGACGCCTGGGGCCGGATCGCCGGGGACGTGGCCCTGCTGTCCCGCCCGGAGCTGGGCGAACTGCGCGAGGCCGACGGCGGCGGCTCCTCGACCATGCCCGGCAAGAGCAACCCGGTGCTGTCCGTCCTGCTGCGACGGCACGCCCTGGCGGCGCCCGGTCTGGCCGCGACCCTGCACACCGCCGCCGGTTGCTACGTCGACGAGCGGCCGGACGGCGCCTGGCACGCCGAGTGGGACACCCTGCGGCTCCTGGCACGGCGCACCGTCGTGGCCGCCTCGCAGGCCGCCGTCCTGGTGGAGGGTCTCGTGGTCGACGCGGACCGGATGACCGCGCGGGCCGGCCAGGCAGCCTCCCAGCTGACCGCCGAGCAGCGCAGCATGGGCGGCGGTCAGGGCCCCTACCTCGGCGCGGCCGACGCCCTCACCGACGCAGCACTCGGGCGCGCCCGCCGCCTGTGGAAGGACCTCCCGTGAAGCTCTCCCTCGTCCAGCTGGCAGGCGCCGAGGGCCGCCCCACCCTCGTGGTGGGGCCGTCGCTCGGCACCTCCGTCACCGCGCTGTGGAGCCGTGCCGCCGCCCATCTCGGCGAGCGGTTCCACGTCGTCGGCTGGGAACTGCCCGGCCACGGCAGCGGCACGCCCGTGCAGGACCCCTTCACCATCGCCGATCTGGCCGCCGGGGTGGTCGAGGCCGTCGACCGCACGCTGGGCGCGGTCACCTTCGGCTACGCCGGCGACTCGGTCGGCGGCGCGGTCGGACTGCAACTCGCCCTCGACGCACCGGACCGGCTGACGGGAGCCGCGGTGCTGTGCACCGGTGCGCGGATCGGCAGCGACCGGTCGTGGCACGAGCGGGCGGCGCGGGTGCGCTCCATGGGCACACCGGCCGTGGTGGAGATGTCCGCCAAGCGCTGGTTCGCCCCGGGGTTCCTGGAGCGCGAACCCGACGCCGGCACGGCCCTGCTGCGCTCGCTCCAGGACACCGACCGGGAAAGCTACGCCCTCGTCTGCGAGGCCCTGGCCGCGTTCGACATCCGCGGCCGGCTGTCCGCGATCGGCGTGCCGGTCCTCGCCCTGGGAGGCAGCCACGACGCCGCGACCCCGGCCGCGGTGCTCCGGGAGGAGACGGCGGCCGTACCCGGCGGGCGGTTCGTGGAACTCGACGGCGTGGCCCACCTCGCCCCGGCCGAGGCGCCGCGCACGGTCGCCGACCTGCTCACCGACTTCTTCGTCTGCGTACCGGCCCGCGACCCCGTGCACGAGGCCGGCATGAAAGTGCGCCGCGCGGTCCTCGGAGACGCCCACGTCGATCGCGCGATCGAGCGGACCGGTGACGTGACCCGGGACTTCCAGGAGTTCATCACGCGGTACGCGTGGGGGTCGGTCTGGACACGCCCGGGCCTGGCCCGGCGGGACCGCTCGATCGCCGTGCTGACCGCGCTGGTGGCCGGACGCCACTTCGAGGAACTGGAGTTCCACCTGCGGGCCGCGCTCACCAACGGGCTCTCCCGGGAGGAGATCGTCGAGGTGCTGCTGCAGTCGGCGGTCTATGTCGGGGTGCCGGCGGCCAACACCGCATTCGGTGTCGCCGCACGGGTCCTGGCCGAGGGCTGACGCCCGCCGGGGGGTTCAGAACAGACCGCGGATGACCTCCACCGCCCGGGCCAGGTGCGGCTCTCGGCGGTCCGCACGGTGCGCGACGGCCAGTTCGATCGACGCCGATCCCGCGAGGGGCCGGTAGACCACACCGCTGAGTGCGAGTGCCGTGACCGGCTCGGGCACGACCGCGACCCCCAGGCCGCCGGCGACGAGGGTGACGAGGGTGGACGTCTCCCCGACCTCGTGCCGGATGCAGGGCTCGACGCCGGCGTCCCGCAGGAGGTCGAGCACGACGTCGTGCATCACCGAGTGCCGGTCCGCCAGGTGCACGATCAGGTCGGCGCCGGCGAGGTCGGCGGCCCGCACCCGGGACTCGGCGGCGAGCGCGTGCTCGGCGGGGAGCGCCGCCACCAGGCGCTCCTTGCGCAGGACATGGACCGACAGCGCGGGATCGGCGGCGGGCGGACGCAACAGGGCCACGTCGATCGCGCCGCTGTGCAGCGCCCCCACCTGGTCCGGCACGAGCATCTCGCCGCGGAAGGCGAAGTCGATGCCCGGCAGTTCGGCGGTGAGGTGGCGCGACAGCGTCGGCAGCAGGCTGTACGTGGCCGAGCCCACGCAGCCGAGTGTGAGGTGGCCGACCACGCCGGCGGCGACCCGGCGGGCGTGGTCGGCGGCCTCGTCGATCCCGGCGAGGACCGCCCGCACCCGGTCGAGGTAGGCGCGGCCGGCGTCCGTGAGGTCCACCCGGCGCGTGGTGCGGTGGAAGAGCTCGACCCCGAGCTCGCCCTCGAGTTGCCGGATCGCCTGGGACAGCGGCGGCTGGGCCATGTGGAGCCGGGCGGCCGCGCGCCCGAAGTGGCGTTCTTCCGCGACCGCGGCGAAATACCGGAGCTGGCGTAGATTCATATCCTCAGCATCTCAATCAACGACGGAACTGATACTTCCGGATATCGGCGTGGGCGTCTAGCGTCGAGCCATGAGCAGCGCATTCCTCTACGCCGCCGTCCGCACGCCCTTCGGCAGGTACAACGGCGCCCTGTCCGACGAACGGCCCGACGACCTGTCCGCCACCGCCGTCAACGCGGTGCTCGCGCAGGCGCCGTCGCTGGCCCCCACCGCGATCGACGAGGTCGTCTGGGGCAACGCCAACGGCGCCGGCGAGGACAACCGCAACATCGGCCGGATGGCCGCGCTGCTGGCGGGGTTGCCGACGAGCGTGCCCGCCACGACCGTCAACCGGCTCTGCGGCTCGGGTCTGGACGCCGCGATGATCGGCTCCCGGGCGATCGAGACCGGCGACGCCGCAGTCGTCCTCGCCGGCGGGGCCGAGTCGATGACCAGGGCTCCGTGGGTGCTGCCCAAACCGTCACGCGCCTTCCCGGCGGGCGACGTCACCGCCGTGTCGACGACGCTGGGCTGGCGGCTGGTCAACCCGCGGATGCCCAAGGAGTGGACGGTCCCGCTGGGGGAGTGCAACGAGCAGCTCCGGGAGCGCTTCGGCATCTCCCGCGAGCGCCAGGACGAGTTCGCCGTCCGCTCCCACCGGCTCGCGCACCAGGCGTGGCAGGACGGCTTCTACGACACACTCGTCACCCCGGTCGCCGGCCTTTTCCGCGACGAGGGCATCCGTCCGGACTCGACCACCGAGAAGCTCGCCTCCCTCAAACCCTCGTTCCGGCCGGACGGCACCATCACCCCGGGTAATGCCTCCCCGCTCTCCGACGGCGCCTCCGCGGTGCTGCTGGGCAGCGAGGCGGCGGCAGCGGCTGTCGGCCGCGACCCGCTCGCCCGGATCGCCGGCAGGGGCGCGGCCGCGCTGGACCCGCAGGACTTCGGCTACGCGCCGGTCGAGGCCGCCGGCCGGGCGCTCGCCCGCGCCGGGATCACCTGGGACCAGGTGGGCGCCGTCGAACTCAACGAGGCATTCGCCGTCCAGTCGCTGGCCTGCGTCGACGCCTGGCTGAAGGACGGCCTGCGCGACCCCGGCGTCGTCAACCAGCGCGGCGGGGCCCTCGCGATCGGGCACCCGCTGGGCGCCTCCGGCGGCCGGGTCCTCGCGACGCTGGCCGCGGTCCTGAAGGAGCGCGGCGAGCGGTACGGCGTGGCAGCGATCTGCATCGGAGTCGGCCAGGGGCTGGCCGTCGTCCTGGAGAACCCGGAGGTGTCGAAGTGAGCCGCGCCGTCGTGCTGGAATCGACCGACGAGGCCGTCGCCGGGATCGAGGACGGCTCGACCGTGCTCGTCGGGGGCTTCGGCCTGGCAGGCATGCCGTTCGACCTCATCGACGCCCTCATACGGCAGGGCGCCAAGGACCTGACGATCGTCTCCAACAACGCCGGCAACGGCGACGTGGGCCTGGCGGCCCTGCTGGCGGCGGGGCGGGTCCGCAAGGTCCTGTGCTCCTTTCCGCGGCAGACCGACTCCTACGTCTTCGACGCTCTCTACCGCGAGGGCAAGGTAGAGCTGGAGGTCGTGCCCCAGGGCAACCTCGCCGAGCGGATGCGCGCCGCCGGCGCCGGGATCGGCGCCTTCTACTGCCCGACGGCGGTCGGAACCCCGCTCGCCGAGGGCAAGGAGACCCGCACCATCGACGGACGCGACTACCTCCTGGAATACCCGATCAAGGGCGACTACGCCCTGATCGCCGCCCACCGCGCAGACCCGGTGGGCAACCTCGTCTACCGCAAGACCGCCCGCAACTTCGGACCCGTCATGGCGACCGCCGCCGCGACCACGGTCGTCCAGGTCGACGAGGTCGTCCCGCTCGGCGGCCTCGACCCGGAAGCCGTCGTCACACCGTCCCTCTACGTCGACCGCATCGTCCCGGTGCCGTCCCGCCACTACACCGTCCAGGGGGCACGATGAGCACCGACGCCACCGCCGCGACCGGCCCGTCCACCACAGGCGGCGTACCGGTGGCCGCGGACCGCCCGCTCGGCGTGGACGAACTGGCCGCCGTGATCGCCCGGGACATCCCCGCCGGGGCTTTCGTCAACCTCGGAATCGGCCAGCCGACCCGGATCGCCGACCACCTGCCCGCGGACCTCGGCGTGGTCCTCCACACCGAGAACGGCATGCTCGGCATGGGGCCCAAGGCCGAGGGCGACCTGATCGATCCCGACCTCACCAACGCCGGCAAGGCCCCCGTCACCGAACTGCCCGGTGCCGCGTACTTCCACCACGCCGACTCCTTCGCCATGATGCGCGGCGGCCACCTCGACGTCTGCGTGCTCGGCGCCTACCAGGTCTCCGAACGAGGCGACCTGGCCAACTGGCACACCGGCAAGCCCGACGACATCCCCGCCGTGGGCGGAGCGATGGACCTCGCCATCGGGGCGAAGGACGTCTACGTGATGATGACGCTCTTCACGAAGTCCGGCGCACCCAAGCTGGTCCCGCGCTGCACCTACCCGCTCACCGGCGTCGCCTGCGTCAGCAGGGTCTACACCGAGGTCGCCACCTTCGACCTGCGCCCCGACGGCGTCCACGTGCTCAGGACCTACGGCCTGACCGTCGACGAACTGCGCGCACGCCTCGACATCGAACTGCACTGACCGCGCCCCGCGGCCGGACCTCCCACCGAACGGAAGACGACGCCGGCACAGGCGGACCTGGCCGGCGTCGTCGCGTCCCGGGCCGGTTCGACGTACCCGGCGGCGGGCTGCGCCGGGTGGCCGGGACACCCGGTCAGAAGGGGTAGCGAGCGGCACTACCGCGCATGGTGATCCAGCGGGTCTCGGTGAATGCCTCGATGTTCGCGGTCGCACCGCCGAAACGGGAGCCCGTACCCGATGCCTTCACCCCGCCGAACGGCGCCACCGCCTCGTCGTTCACCGTCTGGTCGTTGATGTGCACGATCCCGGTGGGGATCTGCTCGGCCACCGCCAGACCGCGCATCACGTCCCTGGTCACGATGCCGAGCGACAGCCCGTACTCGCTGTCCGCGATCCTGACCGCGTCCTCCACGGACCCGACGCGTGTGACCGGCGCCACCGGGCCGAAGACCTCTTCGGTGAAGGCCGGCGCCGTCAGCGCCATGTCCGCCAGTACCGTCGGCCGGTAGAAGAGGCCCTCGTGGGTGCCGCCCGCCGCGAGCCTGGCTCCCTGCGAGACACTTCCGGTGACCAGGCGGTGGATCTTGTCGCGCTGACCGGCGTCGATGATCGGCCCCAGAGCGACGTCGCCGCCGAACGGGTCGCCCACCGGCAGGCTCTGCGCCTTCGAACTCGGCGGCCTGCCGGACCTGGTCACCGAGCACTTCCCGGGGCTGCTCGCCCACCCCACCCGCCTCAACGTCTACATGGACGGTTTCACCCCCGACGGACAGCCCGTCCTCGGCCCGCTGCCCGGCACACCGGAGGTCGTCGTCGTCGCCGGGTTCTCCGGCCGCGGCTTCAAGATGGCCCCGGCGATCGGACACCTGATGGCCGAACTCACCGTCCGGGGTGGGACCGCCACCGACCTGAGCCACTTCGACCCGGCCCGCTTCCTCCCGGAGCCCGGGGTCGCCTAGGGACCCATCCGATGGGCCGGGGCGGGGAGAAGAGCGGGCGGCACGCCGGCGTCGGTGCCCGCGCGGGCCTCTTCTGAAGGTCAAGGCAGTGAGCTTCTCGCGGAGGTGTGCGTGGGCAAGAGGATGCGGACGACCACGGATTGGCCTGCCCGGGGAAAGGCGGTAACGGAGCCGGTGCTCTGACCGGGAAGGGCTGCCGGGTTGGGCTGGCGCGTCCGTATGGCCAGCAGGCAAGATCGCCTGATGACTCATCTCGGACTGGTGACCGTTGTCGTGCGGGACTACGACGAGGCCATCGCCTTCTACCGGGACATCGTCGGCTTCGAGCTCCTGGAAGACACCCGGATCGACGAGGGCAAACGGTGGGTGGTGGTCGCTCCGCCGGGCGCGCGGGAGACCGCGGTGCTCTTGGCCAGGGCCGTGACCGGCGGGCAGGAGACGCGCATCGGAGACCAGACCGGCGGCCGGGTCGGCTGGTTCCTGAGCACCGACGCCTTCGAGCACGACTACGAGCGGATGCGGGCAGCCGGGGTCGTCTTCGAAGAAGCGCCCCGGCAGGAGCCCTACGGCACGGTTGCCGTCTTCCAGGACCTGTACGGCAACCGCTGGGACCTGATCCAGCTGCGCCGGCCCAGTGGCGTCGGGCGGTGATCCGTTCCGGCAGCCCGGGAGCCGAGCATGTCCGGGATCGTAGCGGGCGGCTGAGCTGCGGCAAGCAGGAACCGGACGGTCAACTCCCCGCTTGTGCTGCTGACCCCTTGCCCAGGAACTGCTGTGCGGATCTCCACCCACGACAACATCAACGACCCACCTGCGCACCTGTCAGGGGCAGTAGTCGTCCGGGTTGATGCCCTCCCGGAACCGGGCGAAGAGCGGCGGGGAGTTCCATCCTGGCTGCTGACCGCCCATCCACTCGTCCACCGCCGGCGTGGGCGGGTGGCGCACCCCGCCGGCCACGTACAGGGCGACGCCGATCGCCGCGCCCGCGACGGAGATGCCGAAGCAGATCCACAGGGCCGTCCTGGTGCCCGCGTCGAGGTCGGGGCCGACGGTGGCGGCGATGTACAGCAGGATCGGGGCGATCAGGAACGCCGCGACCGCCCGGACGAGTTCGATGATCGCGAACACGCGCTGCACGTTGTTGGAGCGCAGCGAGAAGCCGGCGATGAACAGCGCCGGGACGACCGAGGCGCCGACGCCGATGCCGACCAGTCCGGAGCCGACAGCGGTGAGCACGGCAGTGGGCGGGGCGGCGGCGTTCATGGCCACGATGCCCGCAATGAGGAAGCCCATGCCGACAAGGACGTAGTAGTGCAGCGCGCGGGTGCGGAAGATGACGCTGAAGGCGGCCGCGGTGACCACCGCGCCGCCGAACTCGGGAAGGTAGAGCAGCCCCAGGTGCAGCGGGCTGTGGCGGGGTGCGAGCGAGGCCAGGGTCAGCGAGATCGCCGACACCGACGCGGCCGCCGCGCAGATCGCGGCGATGATGCCGGCGACCGGGAGTGTGCTGGCCAGGCTCCTGACGCACAGCAGCGGATACTTCGCCGTGTACTCGTGAACGAGGAGGGCGACGATCAGCAGCAGCCCCCCGAGCAGCGGCCCGCACGCCGTGGGATCGAGGAACCGGTGCGTGAGCAGCCACGAGGCGCCGAAGAACGAGGCCGCGCAGCCCAGTGTCGCCAGCCCGAGCGCGACATAGTCGATCGGAGCCCCGGGATTCACCGGCGGCGTGTCCTGGAATGTCAGCAAGGACAGTACGAGCGCCGCGAAGGCGATGCCGGCGATGATCCAGAACAGCGGCCGCCAGCCGTGCGCGTTCGCCTGGATGCCGCCGAGCACCGGACCGAGCGCGACCGCCCCGAAGATGCACACGTTCAGGATCACCACGGTCCCGCGCAACTTGTCCGGCGGATAGCCGATGATCAGCGGCGGCGCGGCGGCGATCAGCAGCAGACTCGTACACAGGCCCTGCAGGAGGTGCCCGACGATGAACATCGAGGGGTCGACGGCCGCGGCGGTGAGCACCGAACCGATCACCAGCAGGGTGCCGTAGACGATCAGCATCCGCCGCTGGTGCAGATGCTGGGCGAACTGCACAGCCAGCACCGTCCCCACCGCGTAACCGGCATTGGCCATGCCCGTCGTCACGCTCATCGCCTGCACGCTCATACCCAGCTCTTCGGCGATATGCGGGGTGAGCGGCCCCAGCGCCGCCGACAGGGCCAGGTAAGGCACCAGGGCGAGCACCACCATGGCCGCCACTACCGGATAGCGACCAGCCAGCGGACCCTCGCGCATCGGGCATTCCCTCCCGTTCACCAACGATGATGAGACGACTGCATGAGGTCACCATGCTGCTCCGTGGTCGCTGCCTTGGCGTCAAGCACACCCGCGATGTCACCTGATCGACCCTCAAGCCGGTGCGCGCCACCCGGTACTCTCCGGAAACGGGACTGTAAGACGTTCGGGTCTGTTCCGTAGTCGGTGGTGACGGCGGGTGTGGTCAGCCCAGGAGGATGCGGTGGCGGAGGAGGGGGAAGCTCGCGCGGCCGTACATCTGGCGCTCCAGGAGCCCGGGGACCTGCTCTCGGACGGTCTGCCGACCGCAGCCACGAACCGGGCGGACCAGCCGTCGTATCCTCACCCGGACCACGACCTGCCGGCCATCGACCGGCACGTCCCGCACCGTCCGGCCGTGATACCCATGGACCCTCCCCGTCAGCACCCAGCACGCCGGACAGGGAACGGGAACATCCCGGGTCCGGGCCGAAACCCGGACCATCTCGCCGCCGTCCGCCACATCCTCGATGACCAACGCGGACAAGCCCGAAAACACCGTTCCCACAAGTGTGTTCGCATCATGCACGCACGATGATCACAGGCGAGCACTCGCCGTCACCACCGACTACGGAACAGACCCGAACGTCTTACAGCCCCGATCTCGTGGCCGCAAGGCGCTTCTCGAAGGAGACCGGGCCTATCGTCGGTGGTTCGCCACCGCGGGCGGGATGGGTGGGTCGGCGTCGTAAAAGCCGGCGATGTCGGCTCCGTGGTGGCTCTTCTTGCCTCCCAGGACGCCGCATGGATCACGGGCGACGTTGTTTTCGCCTCCGGCGGGCTGCGCTGACGCCGCGCTGGCGGGTATGGGGCGGGATGGTGAGATCGTCCCAAGGGGGCGGTGGGGTGGTGGTCACGGGCTCGGCTTTTGGTCCAGCAGTCGTCCGATACCGGGCACTGTCCGGAGAACCGAAGGTTTGGTCGCGGCGCGATCCCCTGGTAGGGGCGACGCCGAACGCGTGGATACTGGCCGCATGCGTATCGACTTCGATCCTGCCCAGACGGACCGGAATGCGTTCTACCGGCTGTTGACCTCGGTGGTCGTGCCGCGGCCGATCGCCTGGGTGTCGACCACCAACCGGGACGGTACGGCCGACAACCTCGCACCGCACAGCTTCTTCACGGTGGCGTGCGTCAGCCCGCCGATCGTGCAGTTCACGTCGGTGGGGCGGAAGGACTCGGTGCGCAACGTCGAGCAGACCGGGCAGTTCGTGGTGAACCTCGCGCCGGAGCACCTCTTCGAGGAGATCAACGCCACGGGGACCGCTTTTCCGCACGGGGTGAGCGAGTTCGACGAGGTGGGGATCGCCCGCGAGCCCAGCGCGCGGGTGAAGCCGCCGCGGGTGGCGGCGTCGCCGGTGGCGCTGGAGTGCGAACTGCACAGCACGGTCCGGCTGGGCGACTCGACCGTGGTGTTCGGGCGCGTGGTGTACGCGGCGGTCTCGGAAGCGGTGATGGCCGACGGGCTGCCGGACATCCGCGCGCTGCGGCCGCTCGCCCGGCTCGGCAAGGACGAGTGGGGCGCCCTCGGCGACATCCTGGAGATCAAGCGGATTCCGCTGGAGGAGTGGCAGCGTCCGCAGGGCCGCTGACCTCGCAGGGCTCGTCGCCGGGCGCCTCGTCCGGCCACTTGCCGAGCCCGTCGCCGAGCGCATCGCCGAGCCCGTCCGCGGGCGCGGGGGCGCCGCGCGTGCGGCGCCGGGCGAAGGCGGTGGCCGCGACCGCGGTCACCCCGAGGAAGCCCAGCGCGAGCAGGAACGCCGGCGAGGTCGGCGACGCGGCCCGGGCGCCCGCGACGACGTAGGCGGCGGTGTTCGCGGCGCTGCCCGCGGCCGTGGCGGTGAGGAAGGGCGCCAGCCGGATACGGGACAGCGCCGCCGCGTAGTTCGCGGCGGCGAACGGCACCCCGGGGAAGAGCCGCAGCGCGAGGGTGCTGCGGAAGCCGTGCCGGCTGAGCTGCCGGTCCAGCGACAGCACGAACCGGCCGCGCAGCAGTGGCCGTACGGCGTCGCGCCCGAGGAACCGGCCGAGCAGGAAGGCGAGCCCGGCGCCGAGCACGGTGCCGCCGATCGCCGCCGGCAGCCCCGCGTGGATGCCGTAGAGCGCCCCGGCTGCGGCGTTGAGCAGGGGGCGCGGCACGAACACGACGGTCGCGACGCCGTACGCCACCGCGAAGACCAGGACAGCGGTGGCGCCCGAGGTCCGCGGCGGCCAGCCGTGGGTGAGCAGTTGCTGCGGGTGCCAGGCGAGCACCAGGGCGATCCCGGCGGCGAGGACCGCGACGAGCAGCCCGAAGCGCGTCCAGGGCGCCATCATCCCGCGCGAGCAGCGTACGAGGGTGCGCGCCGCGGCCCGGCGCAGGCCCCGCAGGTCCCGCAGCTCGCGGACGTCACGGATGCCACGGGCGCGCGGGCCCGGCGGTTCGGGCGTCAGGTCGGCCCCGGGCTTCGCCATCCGCCGAGCCTAACCGAGCCGGCCGGCAGGCCGCGCAGCGCGGCCGCCGCGCGTCAACTGCCGCGCACGCGCAGGCGGCTGTCAGGTGTCCGTGCGGCGCCCGATCTTCATACCCGGCCGGCGGCGGTGGACGGTCAGGTACGACAGGCCCGCCGCGCCCGCCGCCAGGGAGCGCGCGGCGCCGTGCGGCAGCCACACCAGGCTGCCGGGCGCGAGCGGCTGCGGGGCGGGCGCACCGCCGAGGGTGCCGCCGCCGGCGACGACCGCCAGTAGGACATCGAGGTCGCTCTCGGTGTGGGCCTCGACCCGCGCGTCCGGCGGCAGATGGACGAGGTTCGCGTCGAGCTGGCGGCCCGGCTCGGTCAGCCGCCACAGCGCCCCGGCCGGTGCGGCCGCGCCCTCGTCGGACCCGTCGGCGTCGTGGGCTCCGTTGGCCCCGTCGGCCCCGGCGGACTCGGCCGCGGCGGACAGCGCGCCGAGGTCGCACAGCACCCGGGGCACGTCAGCGCCGTGTGGGTCGCCTGAACTGCGGGGGTCCGTGGTCGGGTCCGCCATGGAGTGCTCGTCCGTCCGATGCGTGGGTGGGTGCGCCGCCGGGGCGCCTGAGGGTCCGGGCCGGGCCGGTTCCGACCCCCCTGAATACGAACCTTACATGCGTCTTTGATAGCTTCGGGTCATGCGGTTGACGAAGTTCACGGACCTGGCGCTGCGCGCCGTCATGCGGCTGGCCGCCGCCGGGCCGGCCGAGAACCTCACCACCCGCGAGGTGGCTGAAGCCGTGGACGTACCCCACGCCCACATGGCGAAGGCCATCACGCGGCTGCGGCACCTGGGCGTGCTGGACACCCGGCGCGGGCGCGGCGGGGGGCTGGAGCTGACCGCCCTCGGACGCCGCGCCTCGGTGGGATGGCTGGTCAGGGAGCTGGAGGGCGAGGAGGAGGTGGTCTCCTGCGACGGCGGCCCGTCCGGCCCGCCCTGCCCGCTGCGGGCCGCGTGCCTGCTCCGGCAGGCGCTGCGCGCGGCTCAGCAGGCCTTCTACGCCACGCTCGACCCGCTCACGGTGGACGACCTGGTGGAGTCGCCCACCGGACCGGTCCTCATCGGACTGGTCGGCCACCGGGCTCCGTGAGGCGCCGCCGCCGCAGGCGGCATCCGTCCACCTGAAACGCGCACAGCAGATACGTATTCTCCTGAGGAGTCACCGTGCTCTCCGAGCAGTCCACCCCCGTCATACGCGCCACCCTCCCCGTCGTCGGCGCCGCCATCGGCGAGATCACCGAACGCTTCTACGTCCGGCTCTTCGCCGACCACCCGGAGCTGCTGCGCGACCTGTTCAACCGCGGCAACCAGGCCAACGGCGAGCAGCAGAAGGCGCTGGCGGGCTCCATCGCCGCCTTCGCGGGCATGCTGCTGGAGCACCCCGACGCCCGGCCCGACGCGATGCTCGGCCGGATCGCCCACAAGCACGCCTCGCTCGGCATCACCGCCGACCAGTACAAGCTGGTCCACCAGCACCTGTTCGCGGCGATCGTGGAGGTGCTCGGCGACGCGGTCACCGAGGAGGTGGCCGCCGCCTGGGACGAGGTGTACTGGCTGATGGCCAACGCGCTGATCGCTCTCGAGGCCCGCCTCTACCGCGAGGCCGGCGTGCCCGAGGGCGGCACCTGGCGGCCGATGGAGATCGTCGAGCGCCGCGAGGAGACCGCCGACACCGCCTCCTTCACCCTGCGCCGTACCGACGGCGCGCCCGCCGGCGACTTCCGCCCCGGGCAGTACGTCAGCGTGCGGGTCGAACTGGCCGACGGCGCCCACCAGATACGCCAGTACAGCCTGTCCGGCGCGCCCGGCGGCCAGGAGTGGCGGATCACCGTCAAGCGCGTGCGGGGCGGCGCCGCGCCGGAGGGCGAGGTCTCCTCCTGGCTGCACGCACACGCGGCTGCCGGTGACGTGCTCACCGTCTCCGCGCCGTTCGGCGACCTCGAACTGACCGGCAGCGACGGGCCGTTGCTGCTGGCGTCCGCCGGGATCGGCAGCACCCCGATGCTGTCCCTGCTCGGCCGGCTGGCCGCCCAGGGCAGCAAGCGCCAGGTCACCGTCGTGCACGCCGACCGCGGCCCGGCCGACCACGCTCACCGCGAGGAGCACCGGCAGCTGGTCCGCGCGCTGCCGAACGCCGCCTTCCACGTCTGGTACGAGCAGCCGGGCGACCAGGCACCGGAGGCGGCGGCCGGGCGCGCCGACCTGACCGCGCTGGACCTGCCCGCGGGGCTGACCGCCTACCTGTGCGGGCCGCTGCCGTTCATGCGCGCCATCCGCGGCGACCTCCTGCGCGCGGGGGTTGCGGCCAGGGACGTCCACTACGAGGTCTTCGGCCCGGACCTCTGGCTCGGCCAGGAGTAACCGGCACGCCGGCGGAAGACGGCAAGCCGAGGTAAGCAGAGGTAACCAGAGGAAAGCAGAGGAAAGCCCGTACGATGAACGCCACTTCGGCGGCGGTGGCCGCCGCGCTCACCTTCACCTGGTGCGGGATGGTCCTGGGGATCTCGTTCCTGGAAGCGCCGCTGAAGTTCCGCGCCCCGGGTGTGACGGTGCCCGTCGGGCTGGGCATCGGGCGGATCGTCTTCCGGGTGCTCAACCGGATCGAGGCGGTGCTCGCCGCCGGGGTGGTCGCGGCCGTCGCCGCCGGCGGCCCGCCGGTCGCGGTCGCGGTGCCCACCGCGGTCGCGGCGGCGACGCTGGCCGCACAGCTCCTCGCGATCCGGCCGGGCCTGAACCGGCGCTCCGACCGCGTCCTTGCGGGCGAGGAGCTGCTCCGCTCCCGCGCCCACCACGTCTACGTGGCCACCGAGTCGGTGAAGGTCCTCGCGCTGCTCGCGCTGGGCGCGGCGGCGCTGCACACCCTCGCGGCCTGACCCGCGGCCCCGGCCGGGCCCTTTCCGTACCTGCGCCCCTGCACGTACCGGCGCCCTTGGACGTACCGGCGCACCGCTCAGATCGACGCCCTGATCAGCTCGAAGACCTCCTCGGCCAGGTCCGTGGGGCGGGCGCGGCTGCGGCGCAGGATGCCGACCGGCTCCGCGTTCTGCGGCACCGGGACGTCCAGCGCCGTCAGCCACCCCTGCTCCACGTCGAGTCGTACCGCGTGCCGTGAGGTGATCCACACCGCGTCGGACTGCACCGCCACCGCGCGGGCGACCGTGAGCGACTGCGTCTCGGTGCAGCGCGTCGCGGTGCCGGGGCCGATCGACCGCAGCAGCGCGTCGGCCTGGAGCCGCGGCGCGGTGCCGGATTCGGGTACCAGCAGCGGGTAGCCGCGCAGCGCGGCCGGGTCGGTCGGCCGGTCGGCGCCGGCCGCGGCCAGCGGGTGCCCCGGGCGGGCGACGACGGCCAGCGACTCGGTGTAGAGCAGTTCGAAGGAGATCCCGCGCATGGTGCTCGGCTCGGCCATGCGGCCGACCGCGCAGTCGATCCGCCCGGCGGTCAGGGCGGCCACCAGCTCCGGATTCGCCGCGGACACCACCTGCACCCAGGCGTGCGGACGCTCCCGGTGCAGCCGGGCGAGCGCCCGGGCCAGCACCCCGCCGGCGACGGTCGGCAGCGCGCCGATCCGCAGCGGCGCCAGGCCCGGGGCGCTCTCGCGGACCAGTGCCTGGGAGGCCGAGGCCATCGCCCGCGTCACCTCCAGGGCGTGCCGCAGGAAGCGCGTCCCGGCGTCGGTGAGCGCGGCGCCCGAGCGGCCCCGGTCGACCAGGCGGCGCCCGGCGACGAGTTCGAGCTCGGCGAGCGTCTTGGACACGGCCGGCTGGCTGAGCCCCAGCCGTACCGCCGCACCGGCGAGCGTGCGCTCCTCGGCGATGGCGACGAAGCAGGTCAGATGCCGCAGCCGGAGCCGGGAGAGCGCGGTGTCCGGGAGCGCATCGGTACCGGGCAGCTCTTCCATAACGGGAAGTTATTCAACCGGGCCGATTTCGTCAATTCACATGACCTGCGGTCATCCATAGGCTCGGCTCCACCCCAGCTCCAGCGGAGGAGATCGCCTTGGCCCGCATCATCGGCGGCATCGCCACGTCGCACACGCCGACCATCGGCTTCGCCCACGACCGCGGTGTCGAGGACGGGGCGCCGCACCAGCTGCTGGACGCCTTCGCCCCGGTCCGGCAGTGGCTCGAGGACAAGCGGCCCGACGCGGTCGTCTACGTCTTCAACGACCACATGACCTCGTTCTTCTTCGACCACTACTCGGCCTTCACGCTCGGGGTCGGTGCCCGGTACGCGGTCGCCGACGAGGGCGGCGGCGCGCGCCGGCTGCCCCCGGTGCCGGGCGAGCCGGCGCTGGCCCGGCACATGGCCTCCAGCCTGGTCACCGACGAGTTCGACATGGCCTTCTTCCAGGACAAGCCGCTCGACCACGGGTTCTTCTCACCGATGTCCGTGCTCTTCGACCGGCCCGGCGACGCGTGGCCGGTGCCCGTGGTGCCGCTCCAGATCGGCGTGCTGCAGTTCCCGATCCCCACGGCGGCGCGCTGCTACAAGCTCGGGCAGGCGATCCGGCGGGCCGTCGAGAGCTACCCGCAGGACATGTCGGTCGCGGTGATCTCGACCGGGGGGCTGTCCCACCAGGTGCACGGCGAGCGCGCGGGCTTCAACAACCCGGAGTGGGACCGCCGCTTCCTCGACGCCGTCACCTCCGACCCGCAGGCGCTCGCCGGGATGACGCACGCCGAGTACGCCACCCTGGGCGGGCTCGAGGGCGCCGAGGTGATCATGTGGCTGGTCATGCGCGGCGCCCTGTCCGCCGACGTGCGCCGGGTGTACAGCTCCTACGACCTGCCCTCGATGACCGGCGTCGCGACGCTCGTCCTGGAGAACGGGGACATCGGGCTGCAAAGCGCCGCCGCCGAGCGCCACCGGGCGCGGATGGCCGAGCAACTGGCCGGGATCGAGCGGCTGCCGGGCACCTACCCCTACGACATCGCCGCCGGCGTCAAGGCGTACCGGCTCAACAAGTTCCTGCACGGCATGGTGGACCGGGAGTACCGCGAACGGTTCCTCGCCGACGAGGAGGCGGCGTTCGAGGCGGCGGCCCTCACCGAGGAGGAACGCGACCTCGTCCGCCGCCGGGACTGGAGCGGCCTGATCCACTACGGCGTCATCTTCTTCATGCTGGAGAAGCTCGGCGCGGTCGTCGGCGTCTCCAACCCCGAGATCTACGCGGCGATGCGCGGGGAGTCCCTGGAGGCATTCCTCGCCTCCCGCAACACCCCGCTGCTGTACTCCGTCCGCCCCGACTAGCGCCGGTCGCCCGCCGCGCGCCGCGTCCGCACCGCGTGCCGACCGCGTGCGGCTCTCGACGTGTGCTCCCGGGCCGGGCGGGGCCGAGGCGGGCCCGTGCGGGGGAGCCGGGCGCCGGCTCCCCCCGTCGAGGACACGCCTTACGCGTGCTCCTGCACGTCCTGCCGCACCCGCGGCCCGCCGCCTGCGACCACCGAGGACGCCGAGGACGTCGAGTACGCTGCCGCCCCGGCCCGGCGGTCGAGCAGCCCGGCGGTCACCGCGATCCCGAGTCCCGCCACGGCCAGCACCGCGCCCACCAGCGTCGGCGAGGTCCAGCCCCAGCCCGCCGAGATCGCCACGCCGCCGAGCCAGGCGCCGCCGGCGTTCGCGAGGTTGAACGCGGAGTGGTTGGAGGCGGAGGCGATGGTCGGGGCGTGCCGGGCCTTGTTCATGACGAGCATCTGAAGCGGCGTGGTGGTCATGAAGCCCACCCCGCCCAGCACCACCACCGCGATCGGCGCGGCGATCCTGGAGTGCGCGGCGAAGTGGAAGCCGACCAGCACCACGGCGAGCGCGGCGAGCGAACCGTAGAGGGTCGGGCGCAGCGCGCGGTCGGTGAGCGGACCGGCGGCGAGCGCCCCGAGCGTCATGCCGATGCCGAAGAGCGCCAGCAGCAGCGTCACCGAGGAGTCCGCGAAACCGGTGACCTCGGTCATCATCGAGGCCAGATAGCTGTAGACGGCGAAGACCCCGGCAAACCCGAACACCGCGGTGAGCAGGCCGAGTACGACCTGCGGCTCGCGCAGCGCCCGGATCTCCTGGCCCACACCGACGTGCTCCTCGACGGGAAGCCGCGGCACCAGCAGCGCGAGCGAGGCGAGGCCGACCAGGCCGACCGCGGAGACCACCACGAACGTCGCGCGCCAGCCGAGGTGCTGGCCGAGCGCGGTGGCGGCGGGCACCCCGACGATGTTGGCGACGGTCAGCCCGAGGAACATCGCGGCCACCGCGCGCGCCCGCCGCTCCTCGGCGACCAGCCGCGAGGCGACGACCGCGCCGACGCCGAAGAACGCGCCGTGCGGCAGCCCGGACAGGAACCGGCCACCCAGCAGCGCCCAGTACCCCGGCGCGAAGGCCGAGGCGAGGTTGCCGACGGTGAACAGCCCCATCAGCAGGAGCAGCATGCGCTTGCGGGGGACACGGGAGCCGAGCGCGGTGAGCAGCGGCGCACCGACGACGACGCCGAGCGCGTAGGCGGAGACGAGGTAACCGGCGGTGGGCACGGAGGTACCGAGGTCGCCCGCGACGTTGGGCAGCAGGCCCATCATCACGAACTCCGTGGTGCCGATGCCGAAGGCGCTCACCGCGAGGGCGAGGATGGCCAGGGGCATGGAGGGGTCCTTTACGGAACGGGGGTGGGGACGGACTTTAAGTTTACCAACGGAACAAAGTCTCCCACGTGCTGAATTCCCGTACGTCACCGGAGGATGAAGAACCGTCGACGGTTGCGTCACCCGACGGAGAGCGGGGAGAGCGGGGGAGCGGGTGAGCAACGGACGGGGGAGCGCGGCGGGGCGGGGCGGTCGGTGCGCGGGCGCGGGGTGCGGGAGGATGGCGGAGTGGAAGGCGAAGCTGTGGCGGTGATGCGGACCGTCGACTTCGGGGTGGCGAAGCTGCTGCCGGACGTGGACCGCGCGGACGCGTGGCTGCTGACGGTGGACGGCGCCCCGCAGTCGTACGTGGACCTGGCCGACCCCGAGCACCTGGAGTTCGAGTACGTACGGCGTGTCGCGTACGTCGTCGAGGCGGTGTGCGACACGCGGGCCGCGCCGGTGGACGTGGTCCACCTCGGTGGCGGCGCGCTGACCCTGCCGCGCCGCTTCGCCCGGACCGTGCCGGGCGCGGCGCAGGACGTCATCGAGGCGGACCGGGGCCTTGCCGGGCTGGTCGCGGAGCACCTGCCGCTGGACGCGCCCGGCGTCCGCACCCATGTCGCGGACGCGCGGGAGTGGCTGGCCGCGCGCCCGGACGCGAGCGCCGACGTGCTCGTGGCGGACGTCTTCGGCGGCTCGCGGGTCCCCGCGCACCTGACGACGCTCGAGTACGCCGCGCAGGCGGCCCGGGTGCTGCGCGGCGGCGGGCTGTACGTGGCGAACCTCGCCGACGCCGCGCCGTTCACCTTCCTCGGCTCCCAACTGGCCACCCTGCGGGCGGCGTTCGGTGCGGACGCGGAGGTGTGCGTGCTGCTGGAGCCGGGGGTGCTGCGCGGGCGGCGGTACGGCAACGCGGTACTCGCGGCCACCCGCGGGGAGCTGCCGCTGGCCGCCGTGGCGCGGCGGTGCGCCGCCGACCCGTTCCCGGCGCGGGTGCTGGGGACGGCGGAGGCGGTGCGGGCGTTCCCGGGCGCGCCGGTGCGGGACGCGGCTGCGGCCGACTCGCCCGAGCCGCCGGGCGGGGCGTTCACGGTCGGCTGAGCGGAGGCCGACACGGCGAGGTCGCCGACGACGGTGTGCGCGCCGTCGAACTCCTCGGCGAGCTGCCGGGCCCGGCCGGCGTCGCGGGCCGGCGGCGCGCGGACGCCGGCTCAGCTCGCGCCGGGCGCCCCTGCGGGGCCGTCCGCGACGGGTGCGGCGTCCGGCCCGTCCGCGACAGGTGCGGCGGCCTGCCCGGCCGGTACCGGCGCGGCGCCGGCGGGTCCGACCGGCACCGTGACCGTCTTCGGGCGGTGCTCCAGCCGCCGTACGTCCGGCACCAGCAGCACCGCGCCGGTCAGCAGCAGCACCATGGCCGCGCAGCCCCACAGCGCGTTCGTACGGCCGAAGGCGTTCGCGGCCGGACCGGACAGCGCGGTGGCGATCGGGGTCAGCGAGATCGAGCCCAGCCAGTCGTACGCCGACACCCGCGACATCTTGTCCTCGGGGATCTCCTGGTGCAGCGCCAGCATCCAGCCGACCGCGAAGACCTCCACGCCGACCCCGGCGACGAAGGTCGCGGTCGACAGCGGCAGCACCGGCACGGCGCCGGCGAGCGCGGCCGCGGGCAGCGCCATCGGGAAGATCCCGAGGGTGCCGGCGAGCAGCATCCGGCGCGGACGCCAGCGGACCATCAGCAGGCCGCCGCAGAAGGTGCCGACCCCGCCCGCGGCGACCGCGAGCCCCCAGGGCGCGGCGCCGCCCAGGTGCTCGCGGGCGACCAGCGGGCCGTAGACGGTCTCCGCTGCGGTGACCACGGCGTTGACGATGCCGAACTGGATCACGATGCCCCACAGCCACGGGCGGGCGGCGAACTCCCGCCAGCCCTCGCGCAGTTCGCCGACGATGCTGCTGCCCGACCCGGCGGCCCGCGGAGCGGCCGGGACACGCAGCCGGCCGCGCAGCGCCGCGGCGCACAGGAACCCCGCGGAGTCGACCGCGAGCACCCAGCCCGGGCCGATCGCGGCGATCAGCGCGCCGCCCAGGGCCGAGCCGCCGATGATCGCGCCGTTCATGGTCAGCCGGTAGACGGAGAACGCCTTGCCCGCGTGGGCGGAGTCCACCGTGGACAGCACCATGCCCTCGGAGGCGGGCGAGAAGAACGCCTGCCCGGTGCCGCCCACCGCGGCCAGCGCGGCCATCGTCCACAGCGCGGGCGAGCCGGTGAGCACCAGGACCGCGAACGCGGCCTGCGAGGTGGCGTTGAGCAGGTTGGCGCCGACCATCACCCGCTGCCGGGGCAGCCGGTCGGCCATGGCGCCGCCCAGCAGCAGGAAGACCACCAGCGCCAGAGTGCGGGCGGCCACCACCAGGCCCACGTCGGTGGCGCTGCCGCCCTGGTCGATGACCGCGTACGCGGCGGCGATCGTGGCGCCGGCGTTGCCGATGTTGGCGACCAGGGATGCGCTGACCAGCAGGCGGAAGTCCCGCCCGGCCCACGCGGGCGGCTCGGGCAGGGCCGGCAGCCGGCCGAGCAGCTTCCGGGCGGTGCCGGGGCGGGGACGGGAGCCGGGGGCGGTGCGCTTCACCCGGGCACTATCCAGGAAGGACCGGGTGAAGCGCCAACCGTTATCGGCTCGCGGCCGCGCCGCGCTACTTCTTGATCGGCCGGATGGTGCTCTTGATCTTGTCCACGGTGGCCTTGGTGAGCGCGTCGGAGACGCCCGTGTCGGCGTACAGCACCCACACCACCGGGGTCGGCTTCGTCTGGGAGGGGTCGGTCCAGGCCACGGTGTAGGCGACACCGCTCGGCGGCTCGCACTTGTTGGCCTTGACGACGTTGGTGGCCGTGGCCTCGGCCTGCCAGCCGGTGATGCCGTAGCTGTTGGAGAACGCCTTGCTGTCCTGGGCCTTGGAGAAGGTGCCCTTGCCCTTGACCTGGTAGGCCCAGTACGCCCACGCCTCGGCCTCGTTGTCGGCGGCGTCCTTCAGGCTCTTCGCGCCGCTGCCGCCCTTGGTGCCGACGGCCGCGCGGTCCGCCTCGCCGTCGGAGGACTTGCACCACGCGTGCTTGTAGTACGCGGGGGCGCTCATGATGACCTCGGGGTCGCCCTTGTCGTTGCTGAAGCCGACGCTCATGCCCTCGCTGTCGACCGTCCAGCCCGGCGGGACGTCGAAGGCGACGTTGCGCTGGTCGCGGCGGACCACCTGCCAGCCGGGGATCACCGCCTTGATCTCGGTGCCGCCGTTGCGCGGGTTGTCGTTGTCGTCCGCGCCGCCGGTCGAGGTGTCGGTGGGGGAGGGGGTGGCGGTGGGCTTCGCGGGCGTCGTCGCGGTGGGCGTGGCGGGCCCCTTCGCGTCGTCCTTCTTGCCGTGGTCGCCGGTGAGGTAGACCGCGCCGACCGCCACGGCCGCGATGACCGCGAGCGAGGCGGTGATCGCTATCGCAATGGTCAGCCTGCGGTTGTCCTTCTCCGGCGGCAGGCCGGGGCCGCCGGGTCCACCAGGGCCGCCGGGCACCGCCGGGCCCCAGCTCTGGGGAGTGGGGTAGCCGCCGGCCGGAGCCTGCCCGGGCTGCTGGTAGCCGGACTGCGGATAGGGGCCGCCGGGCGCGGGCTGGCCGTACGGAGGTGCGGGCGGCTGCTGCGGCTGACCGTAGGGCGGCGCCGGCGGCTGCTGGGGCTGGCCGTACGGAGGTGTGGGCGGCTGCTGCGGCTGCCCGTACGGCGGGGTGGGCGGCTGCTGGTAACCGGGCTGCGCGTACGGGTTGGGCGGATACCCGTACGGGGCCTGCGGGGACTGCGGCGGCTGCCCCTGCTGCGGTTGCTGCTGCGTGTTCGGCTGTTGCGGGTGCTGCGGGGGGCCGCCCTGCGGGTTCTGCTCTCCCCCGTGCTGCTGGTCTCCTGGCCACATGGCTCGAAACACTAGGGGAGAGGCCCGTCGGGTTCCACGCCGGACCAGGATACTGACTGGTAACATGCGGCCATGTCAGACACGTTGCCCCCCATAGGCGAAATCCTCAGCTCCACCGTGCCCATGGTCCGCACCCTCGGCCTGGAATACCTGGAGACCACCGCCGAGCGCGCGGTCGTCGCGCTGCCCGACCGGCCCGAGTACCGCAACCACGTCGGCGGCCCGCACGCGGGCGCGATGTTCACCGCCGGGGAGTCCGCCTCCGGCGCCGTGGTGATCGGCGCGTTCGGCGACCAGCTCTCCCGCGCCGTCCCGCTGCCGGTGCGGGTCGAGGTCACCTACACCAAGATCGCCCGGGGGCAGGTGCGCGCGACCGCGACTCTCGGCCGCCCCGCCGCCGACGTCGTCGCCGAACTCGACACCGGGCGGCGCCCGGAGTTCCCGGTCGAGGTCGTCCTCACCCGCGAGGACGGCGCCGAGACCGGCCGGATGACCGTCGTCTGGACGCTGCGCCCCAACAGCTGACGTCCCCGCCGCGGCGGGGGAGCGGCCGGCCGACCGGAAGCGCACCGCTGAGCGGACAGGACGTGCGCCCGGTCGGTTAGGCTTCCAGGAAGCGCGCTGCGGGCGCGCGTTCGACCGCCACCCCGGGGAGGGACCTGCTGTGCACGTGCAGGACTGGCTGGACGGCATTCCGCCGGTCGCCGTCTATCTGATGGTCGGTCTCGTGGTGGGGGTGGAGAGCCTCGGCATCCCGCTGCCCGGCGAGATCGTGCTGATGACGGCGGCGCTGCTGTCCTCCCAGGGCCACGTCAGCCCCTGGATCGTCGGCGCGTGCGCGATCTTCGGCGCGGTGGTCGGCGACTCGATCGGCTACGCCATCGGGCACAAGGGCGGCCGACCCCTGCTGGACTGGCTCGGCCGCCGCTTCCCCAGCCACTTCTCACCCGGCCACATCGCCACCGCCGAAAGCTCCTTCCAGCGCTGGGGCATGTGGGCGGTCTTCTTCGGCCGTTTCGTGGCCCTGCTGCGGATCTTCGCCGGGCCGCTCGCCGGCGTCCTGAAGATGCCCTACCACAAGTTCCTCATCGCCAACGCGCTCGGCGGCCTGGTCTGGGCCGGCGGCATCACCGCGATCATCTACTACGTGGGCGTCGTCGCCGAGCCCTGGCTGACCCGCTTCGGCTACGTGGGCCTTGCCATCGCGGTCCTGGTCGGCCTCGGCTCCTTCCTCTACGTACGGCGCCGCGCCGCCAAGGTGCAGGCCGAGCACGAGGCGGCCGCCGAACGCGAAGTGGCCGTCGCCCCCTCCGGCGAGTGACCCCCTCCCGCGGGTGACCCCGCCCGGCCCACCGGTCAGCCCAGCGCCTCCCGGTGGGCCCGGGCCAACTCCACGTAGTGCGCCGCGTTCAGCCGCAGCACCTCCCGCTCCTCCTCGGTCAGCTCCCGCCTGACCTTCGCCGGCACCCCCGCGACCAGGCAGTTCGGCGGCACCACCATGCCCTGCGGCACCAGCGCGGCCGCCGCCACCAGCGAACCGGCGCCGATCCGCGCTCCGTTGAGCACCGTGGCCCCCATCCCGATCAGCACCCCGTCCTCCACCACGCACCCGTGCAGCACCGTGTTGTGCCCGACCGTGACATCCGCGCCGACGACCGCCGGGAACCCCGGATCGGCGTGCACCGTGCAGTTGTCCTGGATGTTGGAGCCCGCGCCGATCCGGATCTGCTCGCAGTCGCCGCGCAGCACCGCGTGGTACCAGACGCTCGCCCGCTCGCCCAGCACCACGTCACCGAGCACCACGGACGTCGGCGCCGCATACGCCCCCGGGTCCAGCCGCGGCTGCCGGCCCGCCACCCCCGCGACCAGCGCCCCGGGCGCCCCGGCCGCCGAACCCGCGTGCTCCACCGACTCCGACGCCGACTGCGACTCCGCCATGCCCGCTCCCGTCCGATCCCGCGCCGCTCCACCACGGCCCCGCAGCACCGTATACGGTGGCCGTGTGCCCGAGAACAAGAACGTGTTCTTCTCCTTGCTGTCCGGCGCCGCGGCCTGGCGACGGCGCGCCACCACCCGCCTGGTGCACCGCGCCTGGCGACGGGTGCAGAACGCGGGCGCGGTCACCGCGGAGCGCCCCGGGCTGCTGCGCTTCGGCCGGATCGGCTGGGGCACCCGCCTCGCCTTCCCCCAGGGCACCGTCTTCGGCGAACCCTGGATTCACCTCGGCGCCTGCTGCATCATCGGCGAACAGGTCACTCTCACCGTCGGCCTGGCCCCCGCCGACCTCGACTACGGCCCCGACCCGGTCATCCGCATCGGCGACGGCGTCGTCATCGGCCGCGACAGCCACATCGTGGCCCTGGCCCCGATCGTCATCGGCGACAAGGTCTACTGCGGCCCCAACGTCTACGTGACCAGCACCAACCACTCCTATGAGGACCCCGACCAGGCCATCGGCGAGCAGTGGCCCCACGCGGCGCCCGTCGAGATCGGCGCGGGCAGCTGGCTGGGCGTGGACAGCGTGGTGCTGCCCGGCGCCCGGCTCGGCCGCAACGTGGTGGTGGCCGCCGGCTCCGTGGTCCGCGGCGAGGTCCCCGACCACGCGGTGGTCGCCGGCGCCCCCGCCCGGATCGTGCGCCGCTGGGCACCCGACACCGGCTGGCAGCCACCGCTGCGCACCCCCGGCCCCGCAGCGCCCGGCCCCGCAGCGCCCGGCCCCGCAGCGCCCGGCCCGGACAGCGTGCCGCCCGAACAACGCCTCGACCTGCCCGGCCTGGAGACCCCCACCGCCACCTGAGGCACCTGCCGCCCGCCCGCCGCGGACCGGGGACCGCACCGTCCGCGGCGCGGGCGCTAGGCGCGCGGCAGTTGCGGTATCTCGATGGCCGGGCAGAGGTTCATGACCATGTCCACCCCGGCCGCGCGCACCCGTTCGTACGCCTTCTCGTCGATCACGCCGAGCTGGAACCACACCGCTTTCGCGCCGGCCGCCACCGCCTCGTCGGCCACCGCGCCGGCCCACGCGGGGTGCACGAAGACGTCCACCACGTCGACGGGGAAGGGGATGTCCGCCAGCTTCGCGTACCCCCGCTCGCCGTGCACCGTCTCGGCCTTCGGATGGACCGGCACCACGCGCTTGCCGAACCGCTGGAGCACCGCCGCCACCTGGTAGGCCGGGCGGGTGGTGTTGCCCGACAGCCCGACCACCGCCCAGGTGTCACCGCTGTCGGTCAGGATCTTGCGCGCCCTGGCCCTGTCCTCATAGTCCGTGTACCCGCTGCCGAACCCGTCCCCGTTCACACCGCTCACCGGCCCTCTCGCCTCGAACTCCCGACCGCCCGCGCGCTTCCCGCGCGTCCTGCCCTGATCAACGCCCCGCCCCACGCCCCGATTCCCGCCGCACTACGCTGAACGGGTGGTAGATCGGTATCTGACGGTGGCGCGCCCGGGCGTGTACGAAAGTGAGATCAAACGCTCGCGGTTCCGGTGCGCGCTGGCCCCGGCCGCCAGCCAGGAAGCCGCCGAGGAGTTCGTCCGCGCGGTCCGCAAGGAGCACCCGGCCGCGACGCACAACTGCTTCGCCTACGTCATCGGCCCCGACGGCCGCCTGCACCGTGCGAGCGACGACGGCGAGCCCGGCGGCACCGCGGGCACCCCCATGCTCCAGGTGCTGCTCGGCCGCGAGGTGCGCGACGCCGTGGCCGTCGTGACCCGCTACTACGGCGGCGTCCAACTCGGCGCGGGCGGCCTGGCCCGGGCCTACGGCGGCGCCGTGTCCGCCGCGCTCGACACCGTCGGCACCCTCCAGCGGCGGCTGCTCACGCTGCTCACCGTCACCGCGGACCACCAGCGTGCCGGACGCCTGGAGAACGAACTGCGCGCCGCCGGGCACACCGTGCGCGAGGTCGAGTACGGCGCCGCCGTCACCTTCCACCTCGGCGTGCCCGAAGCCGATGTCGCCGCCTTCCGGTCCTGGCTCGCCGACGCCACCTCCGGCGCCGCCACCTGCACCGCCGAGGGCAGCGCCTACGTGGACGTCACCTGACGCCGGGCCGACGCCGCCCGGCACCGGCTGACACCGCCGCGCCCCGGCCGATCGCGGGCGGCCCACCGGGGTGTGCGGCCGGACCGCGCGGAGATCGACGGAGATCGGTAGTACGGTGCAGGTCGGCGGGCGGACGCCCGGGAAGGGGAGGGGAACAGGTGCGGTTCGCGGCGGTGGCGGCGTGAGATTCCTGCACACCTCGGACTGGCACCTGGGGCGGTCCTTCCACCGGGTGAGCATGCTCGGCGCCCAGCGCGCCTTCCTCGACCACCTGGTGGCCACGGTGCGCGCCGAGCAGGTCGACGCGGTGCTCGTCGCGGGCGACGTCTACGACCGCGCCGTGCCCCCGCTGGCCGCGATCGAGCTGTACGACCAGGCCCTGCACGCCCTCGCCGACCTCGGCGTGCCGACCGTGCTGACCTCCGGCAACCACGACTCGGCCCGGCGGCTCGGCGTCGGCGCCGGGCTGATCGACCGCGCCGGTGTCCACCTGCGCACCGACCCCGCGACCTGCCACCGGCCGGTGCTGCTGCCCGACCCGCCGCACGGCGACGTCGCCGTCTACGGCCTGCCCTACCTCGAACCGGCCCTGGTCCGCGCCGAGTTCGACGCCGAACGGGCCGACCACACCGCCGTCCTCGGCGCCGCCATGGACCGGGTGCGCGCTGATCTGGCCACCCGGCCCGCCGGCACCCGCGCCGTCGTCGTCGCGCACGCCTTCGTCACCGGCGCCGCCCCCTGCGACAGCGAGCGCGACATCACCGCCGGCGGCGTGGAAGCGGTGCCCGCCGAGCTGTTCGACGGCGTCCACTACGTCGCGCTCGGCCACCTGCACGGCTGCCAGACGGTCAACGACCGCGTACGGTACTCCGGTTCGCCGCTCGCCTACTCCTTCTCCGAGCAGCACCACCGGAAGAGCATGTGGCTGGTCGACCTCGACCCCGAAGGCGCCGTCGGCGCCCGGCGGCTGGACACACCCGTGCCGCGCCCGCTGGCCCGGCTGCGCGGCCGCCTGGACGACCTGCTCGCCGACCCCGCGCTCGAACCGCACACCGGCTCCTTCGTCGAGGCCACCCTCACCGACGCCCACCGCCCGCACGAACCGATGGCCGCGCTCGCGGAGCGCTTCCCGCACGTCCTCGCGCTCGCCTTCGCACCCGACCGCGCCGACGAGGACGACCTCGCCTCCTACGCCCGCCGGCTGCGCGGCCGCACCGACCAGCAGATCGCCGAGGACTTCGTCGCCCACGTCCGCGGCACCGCCCCCGACCCGGCCGAAACCGGCGTGCTGCGCGCCGCGTTGGACGAGGTGCGGGCCGACGCCGTACGGACGGAAGCCGACTGATGCGCCTGCACCGCCTCGAACTCACCGCGTTCGGCCCCTTCGCGGGCACCCAGCACGTCGACTTCGACGAGCTGTCCGCCGCCGGGCTGTTCCTGCTGCACGGCCCCACCGGCGCGGGCAAGACCTCCGTGCTCGACGCGGTCTGCTACGCCCTGTACGGCCAGGTGCCCGGCGCCCGGCCGGCGAACCGGCTGCGCAGCGACCACGCCGCGGCCGGCACCCCGACCGAGGTCGTCCTCGAACTCACCCTCGCCGGGCGCCGGTTGGAGATCACCCGGCGCCCGGAGCAGACACGCGCCAAGAAGCGCGGCACCGGCACCACCGTCGACAAGGCGGTCACGCTGCTGCGCGAGCAGGTCGGCGGCACATGGCAGGGCGTGTCCAAGTCGCACCAGGAGATCGGCGAGGAGGTGCGGCAACTCGTCGGGATGAGCTGCGAGCAATTCTGCCAGGTGGTGCTGCTGCCGCAGGGCGAGTTCGCGACGTTCCTGCGCGCGGGCGCGGTCGAGCGCGCCGCGCTGCTCGGGCGGCTGTTCGACACGCGCCGCTTCAAGGCCGTCGAGCGGCGGCTGCGCGACCTCAGGCACGAGGCGGACCGGCGGCTCGCCGCGGCCGACGACGAACTGCGGCAGATCGCCGCCCGGATGCGGCAGGCCGCGGGGGACGACAGCGCCGGCCCCCCGGCGGCGGCCCCCGAAGCCGCCCTCGACGCCGCCCTGCTGGCCGATGCCGCGCTCGCCCGCTGCGACGCCCGCGAGCGGTATGACATCGCGCGTACGGCCGTACGCCTCGCCGAGGACGGGCACCGCGCCGCCGCCGAGACGGCCACCGCGGCACGCGAGGTGGCCGCCCTCCAGCGCCGGCACCGCGAAGCCCGCGACCGGGCGCGGGCCCTTGAGGAGCAGCGCCCGGCGCGGGACGCCGCCCGGACCCGCCTCGACCGCGCCCGGCGGGCCCTGGCCGTCGACCCCGCCCTCGCCCGCCACGCCAAGGCGGCCGCCCGCTACGAGGAGGCAGGCGCCGCGGAGGAGGAAGCGGCGGACCGGTTGCGGGCCGCGGGCGAACACGTCGCGGACGCGGGCGAGGTCCCGGCCCAGCGGACCGGTGACGCCGCGGTACAGGCGCTGTCGGCCCCGGTGGAACGGCAGTTGGCGCAGGCGCTCGGCGCCGGGCGGAGCGGTGGCCGTCCGGCCGGGGAGGCGGGCTTCGGCGCGGCGGAGGGCGCCGAGGACGCACGCGTGGCCGTCATGGCGCACAGGGTGGGGGAGTTGCGGGAGGAGCTGGGCGGGCTGGCCTCCGCCGGGGAGGCGGAGGCGCGGTTGGAGGAGATCGGGCGCCGCCGGGAGGCGCTGGCCCGGGAGGAGCGCGCGGACGAGGGGGCCGTACGGGAGGCGCAGGCGTGGCTGGAGCGGTGGGCGGCCGAGCGCGGCCGGCTCCAGGGCCGGGTGGAGGCCGCCGCGGAGGCTGCCGCTCGGGCGGAGGGCCTGGCCGGGCGGGTGGAGGCGGCCTTGACCCGGCGCGACGCGGCGGCCGAACGCGACCGGCTGGCAGCGCAGTTGGCCCGCGCGCAGGACGCCGGACGGGACGCGCGGGACCGGGCCGCGCAGGCCCGCGAGGCGTGGCAGGACGCACGGGAGGCCCGGATCGCCGGGATCGCCGCTGAGCTGGCCGACGGCCTGGTGGACGGCGAGCCGTGCCGGGTGTGCGGCGCCGCGGAACACCCCGCGCCCGCACGGCCCGAGGCCGGCCGCCGGGTGACCTCCGCCGACGAGGACGCCGCCCACGCCGCCTACGAGCGGAGCCGTGCGGCCCACGCGGCGGCGGGCGAGGCGACGGCCCGCCTGCGCGCCGCCCACGAGGCGGCCGCGGCCGCCGCCGGGACCGCCTCCTACGCCGAACTCGTCGCCGCCCACGCGGAGTCGGCCGCCGAGCACGCCGCCGCCGTGCGCGCCGCCGGGGGCCTGGCCGAGGCGCGCCGCGACCTCGCCCGCGCGCAGGAGGAGCAGGAGCGCCGCTCCGCCCAGCGCGAGCAGGCCCTCAGCCGTACCGCCGCCCGCACCTCCCGGCGGGAGGAACTGGACGAGCAGCACCGGCAGTTGGGTGCCGAGCTGGCCAAGGCGCGGGGCGGCCACGCCACCGTACGGGCCCGGCGCGGCGACCTGGCCGCGCGGATCGGCCTGCTGGACCGCGCCGTCGATGCCGCACGGGAGCGGGCGGAGTGCGGGCGGCAGCTCGATGAGGCACGCGCCGCGCTCGCTGCGGCCGTGCGCGAGGCCGGGTTCGCGTCGCCCGACGAGGCGGCGGCGGCGCTGCTGCCACCGGCCGAAGTGGCCCGCGCCGAACGGGACATGGCCGCATGGGAACGGGAGGAGGCCGCGGTCGAGGAGGGCCTGGCCGCACCCGAACCCGCGGCGGCCGCCGCGCTGCCGCCCGCCGCGCCCGAACGCGCCGAGCACGCCGCCGAACAGGCGCAGCGGCGGCTGCGGACGGCCTCGGCCGCGGAGTCGGCCGCCGCGACCCGCTGCCGGGAACTGGACCGGCTGAGCCGCCTGGCCACCGCGCGGGTGCGGGAACTCGCCCCGGCCCGGGCGGAGTTCGATCGGCTCCGACGGCTGGCGGACCTCGCGGCGGGCACCTCGGCGGAGAACCGCTACCGGATGGAGCTGGAGACGTACGTCCTGGCGGCACGCCTGGAGCAGGTCGCCGCGGCCGCGGGCGTGCGGCTGCACCGGATGTCGGCCGGCCGCTACACGCTCGCGCACAGCGACGCCCGGGCCGGCAACCGCGCCAAGTCCGGCCTCGGCCTGGTGGTCGTGGACGCCTGGACCGGCACCGAACGCGACACCTCGACGCTCTCCGGCGGCGAGACGTTCTTCGCGTCGCTCGCCCTGGCGCTCGGCCTGGCCGACGTCGTCACCGACGAGGCGGGCGGCATGCGGCTGGACACCCTCTTCATCGACGAGGGCTTCGGCAGCCTCGACGAGGGGACCCTGGACGAGGTGCTCGACGTCCTCGACGGGCTGCGCGAACGGGACCGGGCCGTCGGCATCGTCAGCCATGTCGCCGATCTGCGGCACCGCATCCCCGCGCAGCTCGAGGTCGACAAGGGCCGCGACGGCTCCAGCGTCCGCATGCGCTCCGCCGCCGGCTGAGCCCCGCGCCGGACCAACGGCGCCCCGAATCGGACCCCGGGACCGCGTGACCCGTAACCCGTAACCCGTAAGCCTTCCGTAGCCGTGGGCCCTACCCGGGCGGCGCCGTCAGTTCGTACGCCCACAGCTCGCCGCGGTCCGCGACCCGGGTGAAGCCCACGCGCGCGAGGACCGCCTGCGAGGCGGCGTTGCCCGGCTCGGTGGTGGCCAGGACGACCATCACGTCGGGCTGGCCGAGCGCCCACTGGCACAGCGCGCGGGCCGCCTCGGTGGCCCAGCCGCGGCCGCGGGCGGACGGCGACAGGTCGTAGCCGATCTCGACGGCGCCGCGGTCCGGCGGCCCGTGGAAGCCGACCCCGCCGAGCGCGGTCAGGTCGTCGGCCCGCTGGATGACGAAGAGCCCCCAGCCGGGCCGGTAGACCCCGGCGCTCGCCGAGACGACCGTCATGGTGGCCGCGCTGGACGTGCCGTCGCCGGGCACGC
This sequence comes from Streptomyces sp. CA2R106, assembly GCF_037034245.1. Lineage (NCBI taxonomy): Bacteria > Bacillati > Actinomycetota > Actinomycetes > Kitasatosporales > Streptomycetaceae > Streptomyces > Streptomyces sp. CA2R106. Next base: position 169,025 of record NZ_JBAGKC010000003.1, on the reverse strand, counting down.
TGTCGATCCAGGTGAAGTCGCCTGGCTTGCCCTCGGCGAGCACCGCGGCGGCCTCGGGCAGTTGCTCGCGCAGGACGAGCCGGCCCTGCGTGAGCACCAGGCTCCCGCCGTCGTGGGAAGCGTGCAGAGTCATCGGACCGGACCGCCTTGTCGCCAAACGCAGGGAAGCGGGAGCCGGCACGCCTGCACCGGCCCCCCCTGTCCCGAACCCTACGCCCTGGTCACCCGCCCCGGCAGGCACACTTCGGACCGCGCCCGCGCCGCCGCGGCACGTGGGGGCGGACGCCGCGGACGGCCCCCGCCCCGCGCGTGGCGGTCAGCGTGCCGATCAGAGCGCCGACAGCTCCGCGAGGAGGTCGTCCAGCCCCAGCGACCCCAGCGACAGCGCCGCCATGTGCCACGCCTTGAGGTCGAACGCGTCGCCGTGCGCGGCGCGCGCGGCCGCGCGCCCGGCGAGCCAGGTGCGCTCGCCCATCTTGTAGCCGATCGCCTGCGCGGGCATGCCCAGGTAGCGGATCAGCTCGCTGTCGATCAGCGTCGCCGGGCTGCCGCTGTGCGCGGCGAAGAAGGCATGGCCCAGCTCCGGGGTCCACCGCTCGCCGGGGTGGAAGGGCGAGTCGGCCGGGATCTCCAGCTCCAGGTGCATGCCGATGTCGATGATGACCCGCACCGCGCGCATCATCTGCGCGTCGAGGTACCCCAGCCGCCGCTCCGGGTCGGTGAGGAAGCCGAGTTCGTCCATCAGCCGCTCCGCGTACAGCGCCCAGCCCTCGACGTTGGCGCTGATGATGCCGACGGTGGCCTGGTAGCGGGAGAGGGTGTCGGCGATGTGCACCCACTGGGCGAGCTGGAGGTGGTGGCCGGGCACGCCCTCGTGGTACCAGGTGGAGACCAGGTCGTAGATCGGGAACCGGGTCAGGCCCATCGTCGGCAGCCAGGTGCGGCCGGGCCGGCTGAAGTCCTCGGTGGGCCCGGTGTAGTAGGGCGCGGAGGCGCCGCCGGGCGGGGCGATGTGCGCCTCCACCTTCTTGACCCGCTCGGCGAGTTCGAAGTGCGTGCCGTCCAGCGCGCGGATCGCCTCGTCCATCAGCGCCTGGAGCCACTCGCGCACCTCCGGCACGCCCTCCACGACGGTGCCGTGCGTCTCCAGGTGGTGCAGCACGTCCCACGGGTCGGTGTCGGGCAGGATCTTGCCCGCCTCCGCGTGCATCTCCCCGAGCAGCCGGTGGAACTCCGACCAGCCGTACGCGTACGCCTCCTCCAGGTCCAGGTCCGCGCCGTTCCAGTAGCGCGACCAGCGGGCGTACCGCTCGCGGCCCACGGTGTCGGGCGCGCCCGCCACGGCCGGGGCGTACGTCGCGCGCAGCCAGTCGCGGATCTCGGCGAAGGCGGCGGTGGCCTCGGCGGCCGCGGCGTCCAGCTCGGCGCGCTGCTCGGCCGGGCCGTCCGCGGTGAGCTGCGCGAACCAGCTGCTCTCCGCGCCGTCGCCGACCCAGGTGCCCAGCTGCTCGATGACGGTCTCCACCTGCTTCGGGCCGGCCGGCAGGCCGCGGGACAGGCCCTCCTCCAGGCTGGCGCGGTAGCCGGCGACGGACGCGGGCACCGCGCGCAGCCGGGCCGCGAGGTCGGCGTGGTCCTCGGCGGTGGCCAGCGGCATCAGCGTGAAGGTCTCGCGGATGGAGTGCAGCGGGGAGTTGATGTTGCTGACCGCCCGCAGGTGCTCGCCGGCCTCGTGGACCTCGATCTCGGCGGTGAGCCGGTCCCGCAGCAGGCGAGCGCAGCGCCGCTCGGCCGGGCTGTCGCCGCCGGGCCGCGCCTCCGCCTCGGCCAGGTCGGCCAGGGTGCTGCGCGCCAGGTCGGCCAGGGCCTGCGCGCCGGCGGGCGAGTGGTCGGGCAGCCGGCGGGCGCTGCCCGGGGCGCCGAGGTACGTGCCGAGGGCCGGGTCGAGGGCGACCAGGGCGTCGACGTAGGTGTCGGCGACCTGGCGGGGCAGGGGGCTGCTGGTGAGTGACGACATGCGGTCATCTTCGTATGCCGGGCGGCACGGCGTCACCCCGGATGTCCTTACCGGCCACGGCCGCTGGTATCACCGCAGGTCAGCGGCGTAAGAAGGCCACCAACGGCCCCCGCCGCGCCCCCGCGCCCCCGCGTCACGGGCGGTGGTCGGTCACCGTCCACGGCAGCGGCGCGGGACTGCCGTCGGCCGCGGCGGGCAGCGTCGCGGTGACGACCACGGTGCCGTCCTCGACCTGGTAGTCCAACGGCAGGTCCAGGGCGCGCATCGCGGCGGTCATCCCGGTGTTGGCGGCCTGCGCCACCGCGTAGACGCTCGACCGGCCGGCGTCCGCGGCGAGTTCGACCAGCCCGCGCAGCAGCGCGGTGCCGATGCCGCGGCGCTGCCAGGCGTCCTCCACCAGCAGCGCCACCTCGCTCTCCTCGCCGTCCCACAGCAGGTGGCCGAGCGCGACCAGGCGCCCGTCGGCGGTCTCGGCCGCCAGGGACCGGCCGAAGCGCGGGCCGAGCAGGTGGGTGAGGTAGCGGTCCGCGTCGCCGACCGGGCCGTGGTAGCGGCGGGCGAGGGTGGCCGGGGTGCAGCGCGCGTGCATCGCGCGGGCCGCGGACAGGTCCTCCGGGCCGACGCGGCGCAGCGTGACCTCGCCGCCCTGCGGACCTCGGTGGCCGAGGGGGAGCGCGGCGGCGGCCCGGTGCGGCGGCACCCGCGTCCCGAGTCGCGCGTCCAGCTCCACCAGCGCCCTGGCCCGGGCGAACTCGGTGGGCGTGAACGGCGGTTGCTCGCGCCGTACGGTGATCACACCGCCGGCCGGGTCGCGCAGCCGCATGACCGTGGGCAGTTCCTCCGCGGCCGACCGGACGCCGCCGTGCCCCTGCTCCCCGGCAGGTCCCTGGCCGTACGTCTCCGCGCCCGGCTCGTCTCCGCGCCCCGCGGGGGTGGAGGTGATGGTGCAGCGGCCGAGCAGGCGGCGCAGCGCCAGCGGCAGTTCGGCGGTGTCCAGCGCGGTGCGGGTGGCCAGGGTCAGGATGCGGGTGGGCAGGTCCACCAGGTCGTGGGCGTCGGCGCGCTCCAGCCAGGTGTCGGCGCCGCCGGCCCGCGCCACCGCCGCGGCCAGTGCCGTGGCCGGCAGCGCGGACGGCGCCCGCAGCAGGAACTCGTCCACGGTGCCGTCGGCCAGCGGATGCGTCTGGAGCGAGACGATGTCGATTCCGCGGTCGGCCAGCGCCGTGCACACCGCGCCGAGCGTGCCGGGCGTGTCGCGTACGGTCGTGCGCAGCCGCCATAGCGCGGCCGCGGTCTCCGGCCCCGCTTCGGACGGAAGGGGGGCCGGACGCCCCGGCCAGGACACGGCGGCGGCGCGGCACCACCGCCGTACGCGGCGGCCGGCGGCGACCAGTGCGGCGATCACGGCGAGTTCACGGCCCCTGTGACGGCGCCGTGCGGGGGCGGAGGCAGCGGAGGTCGAATGCGGCATACGGCAACCCTGCCGAACGCGTGTTGCGCGATCACGAACACACCGTGACCGGACGGTAAAGGGGCGCTCTTTTCGGTTACCTCGGACTTTGCGGTGATCTGGGCGTTCCAGGGCTTGCGCACGGGTAGGAGGTGGCGCCGTGGCGGATCGCAGGGTCGCGGGAAGGCGCGGGGGCCGTCGGGCGGCTGCTCGGCGCGGGGCTGCCGGGCCGCTGGAAAAATCCCGCGCATTTATGCGCGCGGGTCGGGAACTCCGCCGGGATGGCCGGAGTTGTCTTGGTACGGGCCGGTCGCGCACCGGCCCGGCCAGCGGCTCCGACCGGGCGCCCCCGTCCCGGTCGGAGCTTCGAAGGTCGTCCGCGGTCCGCCGGCCCCCTCCTCCGGGGGACCGCGGACGGCGCCCGCCGCACCGGTCACTTCACGCCGAACGCCTGCTGGAGCGGGTCGATCGCGAAGTAGGCGAGGAAGAAGACCGACACGCCCCACACCAGCGGGTGCACCTCGCGCACCTTGCCCAGCGCCGTCTTGAGCACCACGTAGGACAGGAAGCCCGCGCCGATGCCGTTGGTGATGCTGTAGGTGAAGGGCATCACCGCGATGGTGAGGAACGCCGGGATCGCGGTGTCGTACGAGGTCCAGTCGATCGACCGGACCTGCGCCATCAGCAGGAAGCCCACCGCGACCAGCGCGGGTGCGGCCGCCTGCGAGGGCACCACACCGGCCAGCGGCGACAGGAAGAGCGCCAGCGCGAACAGCGCGCCGGTCACCACGCTCGCCAGCCCCGTACGGGCGCCCTCGCCGACGCCCGCCGCGGACTCCACGTAGGCGGTGTTGGAGGAGGACGAGGCGACCCCGCCCGCGACGGCGGCCGCTCCGTCGATGAACAGCACCCGGCCGATGTTCGGCACCCGGCCCCGCTCGTCGAGCAGCCCCGCCTCGCTGGAGATGCCCATGATCGTGCCCATGGCGTCGAAGAAGTCCGACAGCACCAGCGTGAACACCGACAGCAGGCAGGTCACCACGCCCGCGTCGCGGAACCCGCCGAACAGGCTGAAGTGGCCCACCAGTCCGAAGTCCGGGGTGGCGACGGCCTTGTGCGGCATCTTCGGCGGGTTCAGGCCCCAGGCCGCGTCCGGGATGTCCGCGACCTTGTTGACCACGAGCGCCACCACGGTCATCACCACGATGCTGATCAGGATCGCGCCGCGCATCCGGCGGGCCACCAGCGAGATGGTGAGCAGCACCCCGACGCAGAAGACCAGCACCGGCCAGCCGGTCAGGGTGCCGGAACCGCCGAGCTGCACCGGGGTGGTGTTGTCCGCGGCGTCCGGGATGCGGGTGACGAACCCGGCGTCGACCAGGCCGATGAAGCAGATGAACATGCCGATGCCGACCGCGATCGCCTTCTTGATCGCGTCGGGGATGGCGTCCATGATCGCCTGCCGCAGCCCGGTGAGCACCAGCACGCAGATCAGCAGGCCCTCCAGGACCACCAGGCCCATCGCGTCCGGCCAGCTCATCTTCGGCGCCAACTGGTAGGCGACCACGGCGTTCAGGCCGAGCCCGGTGGCGATGGCCAGCGGCAGGTTGCCGCCGACGCCCATGATCACCGTCATCACCGCGGCCACCAGCGCGGTCACGGTCAGCACCTGGGCCGAGGAGAGGTGGTGGCCGTACTTGTCCAGCACCGGGTGCTGGGTGCCGCCGGCCAGGATGATCGGGTTGAGCACCAGGATGTAGGCCATCGCGAAGAAGGTCGCGAACCCGCCCCGTATCTCCCGGCCGGGCGTGGAGCCCCGCTGCGCTATCCGGAACCACCGCTCCAGCAGCGCGCCGCCTCCCGGGGGCGGCGCGGGGGCGGGCTTCACGGCGTCGTCGGCGACGGAACCGGGCATGGTGCTCCTTGGGAGTTGTCCGAAGTCGGTTGCGGGGCACACGGATTGTGCCCCCGCGCGGCGCCGCGCGGGTTTCCCCGGCGTTACCCCGTATCACCGTCGGGTTTCGGACATGCTCAGGTCAACACTTGTGCCGCGGGTCCGCCCCTGTGCCGCGCGGACGACCGCCCCCCGGGGACCCCTACAGCCCGCCGGCCACCCGCAGCACCGCGCCCGTGGTGTACGACGCGTCGGGCGACATCAGCCACGCCACCGCCCCGGCCACCTCCTCCGGCTGCCCGGGGCGCCGCATCGGGATGCGGTCGCCGCTGCGCCAGGGCCGCTCCGGGTCGCCCATCGCCGCATGGATACCGGTCACGATCATGCCGGGCTGCACGGAGTTGACTCGTACGCCCTCCTCGGCCAGCTCCTTCGACAGCCCGAGCGTCATGGTGTCGACTGCCGCCTTGCTCGCCGCGTAGTGGACGTACTCGCCCGGGCTGCCCAGGCTCGCCCCGCCCGAGGAGATGTTCACGATCGAGCCGCCGCTGCCGCCGTACCGGGTGGACATCTCCCGCACCGCCCGGCGGGCGCAGATCAGCGCGCCCATCACGTTGACGTCCACCACCCGCCGCATCACCTCCACCGGGGTCTGCGCGAAGCGGCCGAGCGGGCCGGTGATCCCGGCGTTGTTCACCAGGCCGGTGACCGGGCCGAGCGTGTCGCGCGCCGCGGTGAACAGCGCGTCGACCTGCTGCTCGTCGCTGGTGTCGACCTGGTGCGCCAGGCAGGTCCCGCCGGCCTCGCGGACCTGCCGGGCCACGTCCTCGGCCGCGTCCCGCGCCCGCTCGTAGCCGATCACGACCCGGTGGCCGGCCGCCGCCAGCCGCAGCACCACCGCCGCCCCGATGCCCCGGCTGCCGCCGGTGACCACGCTGACCTGCTCCATCGCGCCGCTCCTCGTCCCCTCGCACTGCCTGCCGACGCCATTGCAGCACACCGCCAACAGTGCGTGAACGCCGCATGTATCCGCCCCCGCCGGGCCTGCGCCCGTTCGAGGATTGGTCTTGACCAAGTTCGCGACGCGCCTCTATCGTCCTAGTAGTGCAAGGACCTTTAATAAAGACTGGTTCGGAAACAAGGCTTCACAAGAAGTGACGTCGGCCGGTCCGGCAGCGGACGGGCGCACGGCGGTATCAGAGCGACACGGCGACATGACGGCGATTGCGAGGACAGGGTGGGGACCACGCAGCTCGAAGCGGTGCAGGAGCCGAAGTACTGGCACCTCAAGACGGTGCTGAACGACGCCCTGGACTCGGAGTTCGAGGTCGGCGAGATCCTGCCGAACGAGCGGGACCTCGCCGCGCGCTTCGGCGTCGCGCGCGCCACGCTCCGCCAGGCGCTCGAACAGCTGGAGCTGGAGGGGCGGTTGCAGCGCCGCCGCGGTGTCGGCACCACCGTCGCCCCGCCCCGGATCGGCGTGTCCGTCGGCCCGTCGGCCAACGTGTGGCCCGGCGCCGTGCGCGACGCCTGGCACACCGTGGGCTGCGTCGAGGCCGCCGCCCCCGCCGCGGTCGCCGCGCTGCTCGGCACCGGCCGCGAGGAGGCCGTGCACACCGTGCGCCGCGAGCGCGTCATCCAGGGCCAGGCGGTCGCCACCGAACTGCTCTACGTGCCGAACGCGTCGGTGCCGGGCCTGTCCGCGATGCTCACCCCCGCCGAGCACGGCCCCGCGGTGCTGCGTGAACTGCACGCCATGGAGCTGGAGGGCGAGGACCGCTCCGTCGAGCTGGGCTCGGCCCGCGCGGAGGACGCCCGGCAGCTCGACCGGCTGCCCGGCGCGCCCGTCCTGGTGCTCACCACCCGCTACTACGCGCAGGGCCGCGTCGCGGCCGCCTCCGTGGCGACCTACCGCGCCGACACCTGCCGGCTCACCTTCGGCGACTCCGGTGCGCTGGAGGTGCTGCACCAGGAGCCCGGCAGCAGCCGCGAGGCGTCCTGACCCACCGCGCGGGCGCACGGCGCCCGCCGCCGAACGGACCGACACCGCCGGCCCGCTCCCGTATCCCTACGGGCGCGGGCCGGCGGCGTCTGTCGGCGTCTGTCAGCATTTGCCGGCGGTCCCTTCGAGCGGCCGCCCGCCGAAGGGCTCAGTGCCGCGGCAGCGACGTCTGCTCGACCGCGAACAACTGCTCCTCCACGTGGTCCAGCGCCAGCCGCAGCGCCCCCGTGGCGATCGCCTCCTGGCCCAGCGCCGACAGCACCACGTTCGGCGGCCGCAGGCAGTAGCGGGCCAACTCCGCCCGCAGCGGCTCCAGTACGCCGTCCAGGCCGGCCGCCCAGCCGCCGACCACCACCAGCTCCGGGTCGATCGCCAGCACCAGCGCGGCCACGTCGTGCACCAGCCGCCGCAGGAACCGGTCCACCGCGTCCTTCGCCTGCACGTCGCCCTCGCGGGCCAGCGCGAACACCCGCTCCACAGCGGGCTCGTCCAGCGGGTGCAGCGGGGTCCCCGTGGTCGACAGCAGGTGCTCCGGGGTCACCTCGCGCCCCAGCAGGTGCAGCGCGCCGATCTCCCCGGCGGCGCCGCCGAAACCGCGGTGCAGCCGCCCCCCGATCAGCGAACCGGCACCCGGGCTCAGCCCGGCGAGCACGAACACCACGTCGTCCGTGCCGACCGCCGCACCCTTCCAGTGCTCGGCGACCGCCGCCACGTTCGCATCGTTCTCCACCAGCACCGGGCAGCGGAAGGAGCGTTGCAGCCGCTCGCCGAGCGGCAGCCCGGTCCAGCCCGGCAGCGCGGTGCCGAGCCGCACCTCGCCGCCCGCCTCCACGATGCCCGGGCTGCCCACGCCCACCGCCCACAGGGTGCTGCGCGCCACGCCCGCCCGGCGCAGCAGGTCGGCGACGGTGGCGCGGACCCGGTCGATCCGGTCGTCGGCGCCGGCCGCCTCCGCCACGTCGTGGCCGAGCGTGTCGAGCACCTGGCCGCTGAGGTCGGAGAGCACCGCCCGCACCTGGTGCGCGCCGATCTCGATGCCCAGCAGGTGGCCCGCCTCGGCGTGGAAGCGGAACCGGCGGGCCGGGCGGCCCTGCTTGCGGGTGTCACCCGGCTCCGGGGAGACCTCGACCACCAGGCCGGTCTCGGTCAGCCCCTCGATGACGCCCTCGACCGTCGGCCGGGACAGCCCGGTGCTGTGCACCAGCTCGGTGAGGGTGGGGGTCTGCGCGCCGCGCAGGGCGTGGAGGACGACCGCGGAGTTGATCCGCCTGAGCAGCGACGGGTCCCCACCGGTGAGGCGCTCCAAGGTGTGTCCTCCCAGCCTGTACCTGTGTGGCGGATCGTACCCGCCGCGGCGCCGCGCGGCGAGTGCCGCCGCCGCCCCGCCGCCCGCCGCGCCCCCCGGCGCCGACCCGCCGTCCGGCGAAGTTACCAGGCGCAAGGCACCCGGGTGGCCGCCGCCGTCACAACTGGGAGCCGCCGCCGTCCACCGGGAACTCCGCGCCGGTGGTGAAGGTGGCGTCGAAGGCGAGGAAGGCGACCGCCCGGGCCACCTCGTCCGGGGTGCCCACCCGCAGCATCGGCAGCTGCGCGGCCATCTGCGCCCTGGTCTGCTCGGCGGCCTCCTCGGGCATCGACTTCTCCAGGATGCCCGAGTCGATCGGGCCGGGGCTGACCGCATTGACGCGGACCTTGCGCGGCAGCAGCTCGCGGGCCAGGCTGCGGGTCATGGAGCGCAGCGCCGCCTTGCTGGCCGCGTAGGCGCTCAGCGTCGGCATCCCGAGCACGTTGACCACCGAGGTGGTGAGCACCACGCCGCTGCCCTCGGCCAGCAGCGGGGCGAGCTTCTGCACGGTGAAGTACGGACCCTTGGCGTTGACGGTCATCAGCTGGTCGTACAGCTCCTCGCCGGTCGCCTCGAAGGGCGCGAAGCCGTTGATGCCGGCGTTGGCGAACAGGGCGTCCACGCTGCCCAGTTCGGCCTTCACCCGGTCGGCCAGCGCTTCCAGGTCCGGCAGCGAGGAGGCGTCACCGCGCACCGCGACCGCCCGGTCGCCGAGCTGCGCGCGGGCCGCGTCCAGCGCGTCCTGCCCCCGCCCGGTGATCAGGACGCGGGCGCCCCCGTCCGTCAGGAGCCGGGCGGTGGCCAGGCCCAGGCCCGTGCTGCCTCCGGTGATCACGACGTTCTTGCCTGTGTACTTGCCCATGGCGGACACCCTCGGTTCAGGAGTGGGTTGCTGGTCGACGTCCCCCGGGCAGCGGCCTCGGCGGGACTGACACGAGTCAACCTCCGCCCGGACCGGGGCGTCCAAGACCTGTTTCGCACCACGTCATACGCGATCCGCATCACGAGTACGCTGAGGGAATGACCGATGCCACCGAGCCCGCCGCGGCGCCCGGCCCGCAGGCGGCCGGGCCCGACCCGGACCTCGACCTGCGGCTGGTCCGGTACTTCACCGTCGTCGCCGAGCACCTGCACTACGCCCGCGCCGCGCAGGAACTGCACATCGCCCAGCCCTCGCTCAGCCGCCAGATCCAGCGGTTGGAGGAGACCCTCGGGGTGCGGCTGCTGGACCGCACCACCCAGGGCAGCACCCTCACCGCGGCCGGGGCGGCCTTCCTGCCGCAGGCGCAGGCCCTCCTGCAAGCCGCCGGGCAGGCCACCCGCGCCGCCCGCGCGGCAGGGCCGCAGCACACCGTCACCGTCGGATACGTCGAGGACCTCGTCGTCACCGCCGCCGTACGGGAGGTGCGCCGCCGCCACCCGCGGGCCCACGTCCGCACCCGGCACCTGGACTGGGACGAGACCCGCGCCCTGCCCGAGCACAAGGTCGACGTGCTCGTCGCCCGCACCCCGCTGCCCATCCCGGACGACGGCCTGCGCGTCAGCGTGCTCTACGACGAGCCGCGGGCGCTGCTGGTGCCCGCGGACCACCGCCTGGCCGGGAAGGAGTCGGTCGGCCCGGACGACTTCGCCGGCGAACCCCTCGTCGCCTGCGCGGGCATGGCCGCGGCCTGGACCGGCTTCTGGCGGCTCGACCCCCACCCCGACGGCACCCGGGCCCCGCTCGGCCCGCTGCTCGCCGAGACCTTCGAGGACAAGCTCGAAGGCGTCGCGGACGGCCGCTCGGTGGCCCTGGTGCCCGCCTACGACCGGCGCTGCGCCGAACGCGACGACCTCGCGGTGGTGCCCGTGGACGGCATCGAGCCGTGCCAGGTCGTCGTGGCCGCCCGCGCGGACGACCGCAGCCCGCTCGTCGCGGACTTCGTGGACGCCGCGCGCCGCCTGCTCACACCGCCGGTGGACGCGCGCCCTTGACGCCGCCCGGGTGCACGCCGCCCGGGTGCACGCCGCCCGGCGGCGAGCCCGGGGCGCCGGGGAAGGCGGCCGCGTGCAGCCGGGCGAACTCCGCGGCCAGCGCCGCCGGCGGCCAGTGCGCGTTGAGTCCGCTGGGGCTCGGCAGCACCCACACGCGGGTCGCGCCCAGCGTGCGCTGCTGCGGGCCGACGGCGGCGTGCCGGTCGGCGAACGCCACCCGGTAGGCGCTCACCCCCAGCACCGCCAGCCACCGCGGCTCGTACCGGGCGACCTTCGCCGCCAGCCGCGCACCGCCGGCCACCAGCTCCGCCGCGGCCAGCTCGTCGGCGCGCGCGGTCGCCCGCCCGGCCAGGTTCGTCAGCCCGAAGCCGAGCGCGAGCGCGCCGTGCTGCTCGGCGGGCGCGTACCGGCGCGGGGTGAAGCCCGAGGCGTGCAGCGCCGGCCAGAACCGGTTGCCCGGCCGGGCGAAGTGCTCGCCCCGGTACGCCGACAGCAGCCCGGGGTTGATCCCGCAGAACAGCACCCGCAGCCCCGGCCCGACGATGTCGGGCAGCCCGCGGGTGCGGGCCTGCGCCTCCTCCTCCGGCGTCAGAGGATCGCCCCGGGCCGGTAGGCGGCCGCCTGCGGGTGGGCCTTGACGACCTCCTCGACGCGGCGCGCGACCTGCGCGACCTGGTCGGCCGCGGCGCCGGTGAACGGCAGCCGGTCGGCCATCAGCGCGTCCAGCGCCGCCCGGTCCAGCGGGATGCGGGGGTCGGCGGCGAGCCGGTCCAGCAGTTCGTTGCGCTCGGTGCCCTGCTCGCGCATCGCCAGCGCCGACGCCACCGCGTTCTCCTTGATCGCCTCGTGGGCGGCCTCGCGGCCCACCCCGGCCCGCACCGCGCCCATCAGGACCTTCGTGGTGGCCAGGAACGGCAGGTAGCGGTCGAGTTCGCGCGCCACCACGGCCGGGAACACCCCGAACTCGTCCAGCACCGTCAAGAACGTCTCCAGCAGCCCGTCGAACGCGAAGAACGCGTCCGGCAGCGCGACCCGGCGCACCACCGAGCAGGACACGTCGCCCTCGTTCCACTGGTCGCCGGCCAGCTCCCCGGTCATCGAGGCGTAGCCGCGCAGCACCACCATCAGGCCGTTGACCCGCTCGCAGGAACGGGTGTTCATCTTGTGCGGCATCGCCGAGGAGCCGACCTGGCCGGGCTTGAAGCCCTCGGTGACCAGTTCGTGCCCGGCCATCAGCCGGATCGTCTTCGCCAGCGACGAGGGCGCCGCCGCCAGCTGCACCAGCGCGGTCACCGCCTCGTAGTCCAGCGAGCGCGGATAGACCTGGCCGACGGAGCCGAACACCTGCGAGAAGCCCAGGTGCCCGGCGACCCGGCGCTCCAGCTCGGCGAGCCTGCCGCTGTCCCCGCCGAGCAGGTCCAGCATGTCCTGGGCGGTGCCGACCGGGCCCTTGACGCCGCGCAGCGGGTAGCGGGACAGCAGCTCCTCCACCCGCCCGAACGCCACCAGCAGCTCGTCGGCGGCGGTCGCGAACCGCTTGCCCAGCGTGGTCGCCTGCGCCGCGACGTTGTGCGAGCGGCCGGCCACCACCAGCTCGCCGTACTGCGCGGCGAGCTGCCCGAGCCGGGCCAGCACCGCGACCGTGCGGTCCCGGGCGTGCTCCAGGGACAGCCGGATCTGCAACTGCTCGACGTTCTCGGTCAGGTCGCGCGAGGTCATGCCCTTGTGCACCTGCTCGTGCCCGGCGAGCGCGTTGAACTCCTCGATCCGGGCCTTCACATCGTGCCGGGTGACCTGCTCGCGGCGCGCGATCGACTCCAGGTCGACCTGCTCCAGCACCCGTTCGTAGTCCTCGATGGCGCCGGCCGGCACCTCGACGCCCAGATCGGCCTGGGCGCGCAGCACCGCCAGCCACAGCCGGCGCTCCAGCACCACCTTCTGCTCGGGCGACCACAAGGCGGCCAGCTCCGTCGAGGCATAGCGACCGGCGAGGACATTCGGGATACGCGGCTTGGCTGTCACGTGGGCTGATTCTACTGGTCGCGAGCGGTGCCCCGGACGCTCAGACGTCGGCGCCCGGCACCGCGTCCGGCGCCGCGCCGGGCAGCGCCCCCGGCTCCGTACCCAGCGCCGCCCCCGGCAGCGGCACCTCGTACGGCAGCAGCTGCGCCCGCTTGGGGTCGCGGCCGTCGCCGCTGGAGCGCCCGGTCAGGCGGCGGCCGATCCAGGGCAGCAGATGCGTGCGGGTGAAGCGCGCGTCCGACAGCCGGCGGGCGGCCCATCCGGCGCGCACCGCCGGCGGCAGCGGGCGGGTCCAGTCGCTCTGCGCGGGCAGGCCGAGCGCCTGCCAGACCGCCTCCGCGACCCGCTCGTGGCCCTGCGCGGTCAGGTGCAGCCGGTCCTCCGCCCACATCCGGTCGTCGCCCAGCACGTGCGCCCCGTACAGGTCGACCACGGCCGCGCCGTGCTCGGCCGCCAGCGCGTCCACGAAGTCGAACAGCTCCAGCATCCGCGGCAGGAACCTCGTGGCGACCGGGCCGCGCCGGATCGGGCTGCGCATCAGCACCAGGCGGTCGCAGGCCGGCGCGAGGCGCCGCACACAGCTCTCCAGCACCGCGCACACCGCCGGCACGTCGCAGCCCGGCCGCAGGACATCGTTGAGCCCGCCGACCAGCGTGATCACGTCCGGGCGCATCGCGGCCGCCGCGTCCACCTGCTCGTCGGAGATCTGCCGGATCAGCTTGCCGCGCACCGCGAGGTTCGCGTAGCGCACCCCCGGGCCGCCCGCCTCCCGGGAGGCCGCGGCGAGCCGCGCCGCGAGCAGGTCCGCCCACCCGCGATAGGAACCGTCGGGCAGCAGGTCCGACATGCCCTCGGTGAAGGAGTCCCCGACGGCGACGAGGCTGGAGAAGGTGGCTGGCGTCTGCATGGCGACAAGATCCTACCGGCGCGTACGGCGGTGCGGGACCGCGGTCGCGGGCCGGCGCCGCCGGCGCCCCTCGGCAAGCGCCGCCGCCCTCACCTGGCCAGGTACGCGGCCGCGCCCGCCGCCCCCGCCGCCGCGCTGCCCCCGACCACGGCGGCCGCCACGCACCGCCGCTTCAGCAGCAGATAGCGCCCGGTGTACTCCGCGCGCAGCTGAGCGGCGCGGTCGGCGATGCGGTGCAGCGTCTCCTGGGAGAGCAGCAACCGGTCGGCGACGTAGGCCCGTTCGACCTCCTCGCGCTCCGCCGTGGTCAGCCACGGCAGATGGCCGGCGAAGCGGCCCGCCGCGCGGTGGGCCTGGGCCACCTCCGCGTTCCACAGCAGATAGCCCTCGAGCCGTTCGAGCCCGGAGTACCCGCTCGCTTCCGTCTGGTCGTTCCTGTCCGTGCGCACGAGCGCTCCCGTCCGGTGGTCGGGCCGTTGGGCGGCTACTGCTGCTTGTCGCCCGGCGCCACGGTCAGTGACTCGTCGGGCCGGTTGGTGAGCTCGTCCAGGTGCGCGATGTCCGGGTGGTGCAGGTCGAACGCCGGGGACTCGGAGCGGATACGCGGCAGCGTCACGAAGTTGTGCCGCGGCGGCGGGCAGGAGGTCGCCCACTCCAGCGAACGGCCGTACCCCCAGGGGTCGTCCACGTCGACCTTCTTGCCGTACTTCGCCGTCTTCCAGACGTTGTAGAGGAACGGCAGCATCGACAGGCCGAGCAGGAAGGAGCTGATCGTGGAGACTGTGTTGAGGGTGGTGAAGCCGTCGGCGGCCAGGTAGTCCGCGTAGCGGCGCGGCATGCCGATCACCCCCAGCCAGTGCTGGACGAGGAAGGTGCCGTGGAAGCCGAAGAACAGCGTCCAGAAGGTGATCTTTCCCAGCCGCTCGTCGAGCATCTTGCCGGTCATCTTCGGCCACCAGAAGTGGAAGCCGGCGAACATCGAGAAGACCACCGTGCCGAAGACGACGTAGTGGAAGTGCGCGACCACGAAGTACGAGTCCGAGACGTGGAAGTCCAGCGGCGGCGCCGCCAGGATCACCCCGGTCAGCCCGCCGAACAGGAAGGTGATCAGGAAGCCGATGGACCACAGCATCGGCGTCTCGAAGCTCAGTGAGCCCTTCCACATGGTGCCGATCCAGTTGAAGAACTTCACCCCGGTCGGCACCGCGATCAGGAACGTCATGAAGGAGAAGAACGGCAGCAGCACCGCCCCGGTGACGTACATGTGGTGCGCCCACACCGTCACGGAAAGGCCCGCGATGGAGATGGTCGCCGCGATCAGCCCGAGGTAGCCGAAGATCGGTTTGCGGGAGAACACCGGGATCACCTCGCTGACGATCCCGAAGAACGGCAGCGCGATGATGTACACCTCGGGATGGCCGAAGAACCAGAACAGGTGCTGCCACAGGATCGCGCCGCCGTTGGCCGCGTCGAAGACGTGCGCGCCGAACTTCCGGTCCGCCTCCAGGCACAGCAGCGCGGCCGCGAGCACCGGGAAGGCGAACAGGACCAGCAGCGAGGTGAGCAGCACGTTCCAGGTGAAGATCGGCATCCGGAAGATCGTCATTCCCGGCGCCCGCATGCCGATGATCGTGGTGATGAAGTTGACCGCGCCGACGATCGTGCCGAACCCCGACAGCGCCAGACCCATGGCCCACATGTCGCCGCCGACGCCGGGGGAGTTGATCGCGTTGGACAGCGGCGAGTACGCGAACCAGCCGAAGTCCGCCGCGCCCTGCGGGGTGAGGAAACCGCCGACCGCGATCAGCGAACCGAACAGGTAGAGCCAGTACGCGAGCATGTTCAGCCGCGGGAACGCCACGTCGGGCGCGCCGATCTGCAACGGCATGATCCAGTTGGTGAAGCCGGAGAACAGCGGCGTCGCGAACATCAGCAGCATCACGGTGCCGTGCATCGTGAACGCCTGGTTGTACTGCTCCTCCGACAGGATCTGGATCCCCGGGCGGGCCAGTTCGGCCCGCATCAGCAGCGCCATCACCCCGCCGATCAGGAAGAACGCGAACGACGTCACCAGGTACAGCGTGCCGATCGTCTTGTGGTCGGTGGTCGTCATCCAGCTCACGACAACGCTGCCCGGGCGTCTGCGCCGGGCCGGGACCTCGTCGGCGTACTCCTCGTCGGCCCCGACCGGCTCCATGGTGCTGCCCGCCGCCACGTCATCACTCCCTGAGATGGACCTGAAAGAACACGGAACGGGCCCGCACGAAGCCCCGCGGACCCGGCGGCGCCAAAGAGCGGCGCCCGCCCGCGACCCGGCCGTAGGCGAAGCATGGCAACGGCCGCGGCGGGCGCAGAAGCGGCCGCGCCGACAGGTCAGCCGGGTTGATCAATAGTCGGCTAGGGCGAAAAGCCCGTTAGTCGGGTAGAAGCAGGAGCGGGTGGAGCGGGGCGGGCGGGAAACGGGGAGGCGGGGCGGTCAGGGCCGGCCCCGGCCGACCAGCTCCTTGAGGACGTCCGCCATCGTCACCAGGCCGACCCCGCGCCCGCCGGCGTCCACGACCGCCGCCAGGTGCGCACGCGCGGCCCGCATCGCGGTGAGCGCGTCGTCGAGCGGCGTGGCGGCCGCAAGCCGGGGGATACGGCGCAGCGCCGACCGCGGCAGCGGCTCGTCGCGCTCCTCGGCGTCCAGGGCGTCCTTGACGTGGAGGTAGCCCAGCACCCGCCCGTCGTCGTCGGCGACCGGGAAACGGGACAGGCCCGTTCGGGCGCCCAGCGCCTCCAACTCCTCCGCGGTGACCCCCAGCCGGACCCGTACCACCTGCTCCGCCGGCAGGACGACCTCGCCGACCGGCCGCCGGCCCAGCTCCAGCGCGTCCCGCAGCCGCTCGGCGGCCCGCTCGTCCAGCAGCCCGGCCGCCCCCGCGTCCACCACCATCCGGGACAGCTCCTCGTCGGAGAAGACCGCGGCGATCTCGCTGCGCGGCTCCACCCGCACCAGGCGCAGTCCGGCGTTGGCCAGCGCGTTGATCGCGAAGATCAGCGGGCGCAGCGCCCGGGTCAGGGCGACCAGCGGCGGCCCCAGCAGCAGCGCGGAGCGCACCGGGTCGGCCAGCGCGACGTTCTTCGGCACCATCTCGCCGAAGAGCATGTGCAGATAGGTCGCCACCGCCAGCGCGATCACGAACGACACCGGGTGCACCGCGCCGTCCGGCACGTGCGCCGCGTGGAACAGCGGCTCCAGCAGGTGCGTGATCGCCGGCTCGGCCACGATGCCCAGCACCAGGGTGCAGGCGGTGACGCCCAGCTGGGCGGCGGCCAGCAGCGGCGAGACGTGCTCCAGGCCCCACAGCACCCGCCGCGCCCGGCGGTCGCCCTCCTCGGCGCGCGGCTCGACCTGGTCGCGGCGCACCGAGATCAGGGAGAACTCGGCGCCGACGAAGTAGGCGTTCGCCACGATGGTGAGCAGGCCCACCACCAGCTGGACGGCGGTCACCGGGCCGGCCCGCCCGGGTCGTCCTCCGGCGCGCTCGGCGGGGAGACCAGCCGGGTGCGGGCCGCCCGCCGCCCGCTCGCGTCGGTCACCTCGATCCGCCAGCCCTCCACCTCGACGGTGTCGCCGCGCCGCGGAATCCGCCCGAGCCGGTGCGCGACCAGACCGGCGAGCGTCTCGTACGGGCCGTCCGGCGCGTGCAGCCCGATCCGCTCCAGCCGGTCCTCGGTGCGGGCGGCGCCGTCCGCGTCATAGGTACGGCGGCCGAGCGGGTCCTCGCGCAGCAGGCGCAGCTCGGGCGCCTCGAACGGGTCGTGCTCGTCGCGCACCTCGCCGACGACCTCCTCCACGATGTCCTCCAGCGTCGCGACGCCCGCGGTGCCGCCGTACTCGTCGATCACCACCGCCATCGAGCGGCGGCTGCTGAACCGGTCGAGCAGCCGGTCCACGGCGAGGGAGTGCGGCACCAGCAGCGGTTCGCGCAGCAGGTCGGTCACCGGCACCCGGGCCCTGCGCTCGCCCGGTACGGCCAGCACGTCCTTGATGTGCACGGTGCCGACGACCGTGTCGAGGGTGCCGCGGTAGACCGGGAAGCGGGACAGGCCGGTGGCGCGGGTGGCGTTCGCGACGTCCTCGGCGGTGGCGCGCGCCTCCAGCGCGGTGACCTGGACCCGGGGGGTCATCACGTTCTGCGCGGTCAGGTCGGCCAGGCCGATGGTGCGGACGAACAGCTCCGCGGTGTCCTGCTCCAGCGCGCCCGCCTTCGCCGAGTGCCGGGCCAGCGCGCGCAGCTCCTGCGGGCCGCGCGCCGAGGCCAGCTCCTCGGCCGGCTCCAGGCCGAAACGGCGCAGCACCCGGTTCGCGGTGTTGTTCAGGTGCCGGATCAGCGGGCCGAACGCGGTGCTGAACGCCCGCTGCGGGCCCGCCACCGTCTTCACCACCTCCAGCGGGCGCGAGATCGCCCAGTTCTTCGGGATCAGCTCGCCGATGACCATCAGCGCCACCGTCGACAACGCCGTGCCCAGCACCAGGGCGAGGGACGCCGCGGCCGACGCCGGCAGGCCCGCCGCCCGCAGCGGGCCGCGCAGCAGCTTCGCCACCGACGACTCGGCGAGCATCCCGATCACCAGGCCCGTCACGGTGATCCCGAGCTGCGCGCCCGACAGCTGCACCGTCAGCGACCGCACCGCCGCCAGCGCCGTCCCCGCCCCGCGCTCCCCGCCCGCCGCCGCCCGCTCCAGCTCCCCCCGCTCCACCGTCGTCAACGAGAACTCCGCCGCGACGAACCCCCCGCACACGAACGTCAGCAGCACCGCCACCGCCACCAGCACCGTCTCCGTCATCCCACCACCTCGCCCCCATGATCACCCCCACCCCCACCCCTCCGCACCCCCGCCGCCCCGGGAAACGGCCGAGCAATCTGCCGAGCGAATGGGGGCGCGACGAGCCGTCCACCGGCTCCGGGGAGTGGCTGAGCACATTGGGGGCGCGGGGAACTGCGCGGCCAGCTGTCCACCGGGGTCGGGTCCGGGTCTCACAGGACGGGGCACCCCGGGCGGCAGGGTGGGCCGGGGGAAGGGCTAGCGCAACTGTTTGGTCCACCTCCGCCACCGCTCCTCCGGAAGATACCCACTCGCACGCCAGGCGTACTGAGCCCGCTCGTTGGCGACGAGGACCATCGCGTCACCGCGCCGCCCCCCGACCGAAAGGAACCGCTCCTCCGCGGCGGCCAGGAGCGCCCGGGCAACCCCCTGCCTGCGGGCGTCCGGGTGAACGGCCAGCCGGTACAGGTGGCACCGCCACCCGTCGAACCCGGCGATGACCGAGCCGACCAGCACCCCGTCCCGCTCGGCGAGCAGCAGCGCCTCCGAGTCGCGCGTGACCAGCCCGACCACCCCCGCCTCGTCGTCGCTGATGCTGGTCCCCTCCGCGGCGACCCGCCAGAACGCCAGCACCGCGCTCGCGTCGGCCGCGCCGGCCGGCCGTATCCGAAGATCGTTCATCCCCCCACCCAAGCAGCCGCTCCCCCGTGAGCCCCCACCATTTCCGCCATGCGAGACGCGGCACCGGCCCAGCGCGGTCTTGCCGCTACTAGCGCCCCGGCGCTAGCGTGGACGCATGGCGAAAACCCAGTTGAACGTGCGGGTGGACGAAGCCACCGCGGAGACGGCGCGGGAACGCGCCTCGCAGCGCGGCATCAGCGTGAACCGCTACATCGAGGAGCTCGTCCGCCAGGACGAGGGGGAGAAGGGCCGGGCGTTCGTCGAGGCCGCGGCCGACTTCATGAAGCGCTACGAAGCCGTCTTCGACGAGGAGTTCGACGCCGCCCCCCGCACCGGAGAAGGCGCCCGTTGACCCTGCGGATCGACCTCGCGTGGCTGCTGATGGTCGCCGAGCACAACACACCGGGGGACCCGCAGGTCACCGACTGGGGCGCGCTGGTGGCCGCCGTGAGCCGGCACGGCGCCGAGATATTCGGCCGCCCCGTGTACGACGACGAGCACCTGCGGGCCGCCGCGCTCCTCCAACTGCTGATGCACATCCCGGCCCTAGAACGCTCCAACGCGCTGTTCGCCACCGCCGTCGCCTACGCCTACCTCGTCGCGGAGGGGCTGAAGGTCACCACGTCACCGGAACGCGTCCGCGACCTGGCCCGCCTGATCAAGGACGGCGGGGTCGGCGTGGAAGGCATCGCGGCCGAACTGCGCGCCTGGACGCGCTGACGCCACCCGCACCGTACCCGGACCCTACCGCCGTAGCCGTAGCCGTAGCCCTGCGTACCCCTACCCCTGCGTGACCGGCTGCGGCGGGCCGTACACCCGCGCGAAGGCGGCCTGGTCCCAGACCCCGCCGAGCTGCGGGGCGAGCCAGTCGCGCGCCGCGGTGCGGAAGTCTGCCGGGGACAGGGCCGCCGCGCCCTGCGGCAGCGCCCCGAGCAGCGGCGCGCCCGCCGACTCCGGCAGGTCCGCGACGTTGCAGCGCTCGGCCAGCCCCGGTTCGGCCGCCCAGCTGCCGATGATCACCCCGAGGCAGCTCACCCGGCGCGCCCGCAGCGCCTCCGCGGTGAGCGCCGTCGCGTTCAGGGTGCCCAGCGCCGCCGGTGCGACCAGCAGCACGCCCGCGTGCATCAGCGCCGCCGCGTCCGCGAGCGTGGAGCCCTGCTCGTCGTAGCGGACCAGCAGGCCCCCGGCGCCCTCCACCAGCACCACGTCATGGACGGCGGACAGCTTCGCCGCGGCCTCCGCGATCTCCGCCGGGGTGATCGGCGCCCGGCCCGAGCGGCGCGCCGCCGTCGCGGGGGCCAGCGGCTCCGGGTAGCGCGCCAGCTCCACCGCCGTCACCTCGCCGGCCAGCCGCGCCACCTCCGCGGCGTCCCCCGGCTCACCCTCCGCGACGCCGGTCTGCGCCGGCTTGAGCACCGCCACGCTCAGCCCCTGCGCCAGGGTCGCGGCCGCGACCGCGGCCGTCGCCACCGTCTTGCCCACCTCGGTGCCGGTCCCGGTCACCACAACGATCGCCATGCCTGCAACTCCCCTCGGAAAGCCCCAGCATGCACGCCCACCCCCCGCCCCGCACAAACCGGGGTCTCCCGTCGGCGTCGGCCGCGGGCGGCCGCCGGACCGGTCGCGGCCGCGCTCCGGACCGTTGATTTTCCGTCAACTTGCCGGGCCGGCCCGTCCTCGGGCGTTATCTCACCGGTTTTTAAGGTCCCTTTCATTCTTCTTGACCAGAGTCCCCAGGGTTCCCTCCCCCAACGAGACGCCTCACGCGTCCCTAGGGCTCCCAAGGACTCCCAACGATAAGGAGCGGTCAATGGCCGACAGCGAGAACGCCCCGACCGAAGGCACCCAGGTGCACGCCGACAGCCGGCGAGGGTTCATGCGCAGGGCGTTCGCCGCCGGCGGTGTGGCGGCCTTCGCCACCATGGGGGCCACGGCCGCGAAGGCGTTCGCGGACGACGCGACGCCCACCGCCACCCCGACGGACAGCCCGACCGCCACGCCCACCGCGACCGGTGCCCCGGGAGGCCCCGGCGCGGGCGGCGGGGGCGTCGGCAGCCAGACGATCACCGAGGACTTCTTCGGCCTGACCACCGACGGCAGCCTCGTCCGGGACCTGTTCACCGTCCACTCCCAGCACGTCGCCACCGCCCCGGTGATCGCCGCGGCGGAGAAGTTCCTCGCCGCCCTCGCCGACGACCAGAAGTCCGCCACGCAGTTCGGCATCCACTCCACCGAGTGGCGGCTGTGGAGCAACCTCGACCCGGGCGGGTTCAAGCGGCAGGGCGTCTCGCTGGCGGACCTGACGGACGACCAGAACGCCCTGGGCACCGCCCTGCTGCGGGCGGCGCTGAGCGCGGACGGCCTGGAGACCACGGAGAACATCCGCCGGATCAACCTGGCCGCGGGCACCCTGGTCGGCAACAGCGACACCTTCAACGACGTGCTCTACTACTGGACGGTGATGGGCACGCCCTCGGCGACCGAGCCGTGGGGCTTCCAGTTCGACGGGCACCACCTGGTCGTCAACTACTTCGTCCTCGGGGACCAGGTGGTGATGAGCCCCTGCTTCTGGGGCACCGAGCCGACCTCGCTGGAGATCGACGGCGAGACCGTCAGCGTCTGCACGCAGGAGCTCGAGGCGAGCCTGGCGTTCGCCCAGTCGCTGACCGCGGCGCAGCAGAAGGTCGCCGTCATCTCGTCCAGCAAGGCGGACGAGGACATGAAGGCGGGCGCCTTCGCGGACAACGCCGTCGAGGCGTACGCCGGCATCCGGGCGACCGAACTGACCCCCGCGCAGCAGGAGAAGCTCCTGGCGGTGGTCGAGGTCTTCGTCGCACGCGGCAAGGCGGACCTGGCGAAGGCGAAGATGGCCGAGATCCGCGGCCACCTCGCCGACACCCGGGCCGCCTGGATCGGCGGCACGGGCGACGACGACCCGTTCTACCTGCGCGTGCACAGCCCCGTGCTGTGGATCGAGGTCGACTGCCAGGCCGCGGGCCCGCTCGGCGGTGCCTACGGCAAGACCCGGGCCGACGGCCCCACCCAGCAGCACGTCCACTCCGTGGTCCGCACGCCGAACGGCAACGACTACGGCCGCGATCTGCTGCGCCAGCACTACCTGACCTCGCCCCACCACCAGTAGCCCCGCCGCCGGTTACCCCGCCGCCCGGCCGCCGCTGCGGTGCCGCACACCGGAGCGGCGGCCGGGCGGTCAGGCAGGCGGTCAGGCGGCGGTGGCCGCGGCGACGACGGCCGCGGAGATACGGGCGATGTCGTCCGGGCCGGTGACGTAGGGGGGCATGGTGTAGACGAGGTCGCGGAAGGGCCGCAGCCAGACGCCGGCGGCGACCGCGGCGCGGGTGGCCGCGTCCATGTCGACGGGGTGGTCGAGCTGGACCACGCCGATCGCGCCGAGCACGCGGACGTCGCGCACGCCGGGCAGCGCGGCCGCGGGGGCGAGCCCTTCGCGCAGCCCGGCCTCGATCCGCTTCACCTCGGTCGCCCAGTCCTGGTCGAGCAGCACGTCCAGGGAGGCGTTCGCGACGGCCGCGGCGAACGGGTTGCCCATGAAGGTCGGGCCGTGGGCGAGCACCGGCACCTCGCCGCGCGAGATCCCCTCGGCCACCCGCGAGGTGCACAGGGCCGCGGCCAGGGAGACGTACCCGCCGGTGAGGGCCTTGCCGACGCACATCACGTCGGGCGCGACGCCCGCGTGGTCGGCGGCGAACAGCCGCCCGGTGCGGCCGAACCCGGTGGCGATCTCGTCGAACACCAGCAGCACGTCGTGCGCGTCGCACGCCTCCCGCAGCACCCGCAGGTAGCCGGGGGAGTGGAAGGCCATCCCGCCCGCGCCCTGCACCACCGGCTCCACCACGACCGCGGCGAGCTCGTCCGCGTGGCGGCCGATCAGGTCGTGCAGGTGGGCGGTGTACGCCTCGGACGGCTCCGCGTCGAATCCTGGCGGCGGGGCGTCCGCGAAGACCTGCTCCTGTAGCACACCGGACCATAGATGGTGCATACCGCCATCCGGGTCGCATACCGACATCGGCTGCCAGGTGTCGCCGTGGTACCCGCCGCGCCACGTCAGCAGCCGCCGCTTGCCCGGCCGCCCGAGCGAACGCCAGTACTGAAGGCACATCTTGAGGGCCACCTCGACCGACACCGAACCGGAGTCCGCGAGGAAGACGTGCCGCAGCGGCTCCGGGGTGATCTCCACCAGCCGCGTAGCCAGCCGCACCGCCGGCTCGTGGGTGAGCCCGCCGAACATCACATGGCTCATCCGGTCCACCTGGGCGTGGGCGGCCTCGTCGAGCACCGGGTGCCGGTAGCCGTGGATCGCCGCCCACCACGACGACATGCCGTCCACGAGTTCGGTACGGCCCTGCGCGGGCGCGGCCAGCCGCAGCCGCACCCCCGACGCCGACGCGACCACCAGCGGTTCCTGGCGGCCGGGCATCGGGCCGTACGGGTGCCAGACGTGCCGCCGGTCCAGGTCCAGCAGCACGTCCACGGGCAGCGGTTCAGGCATTGGGCGGCAGGTCCGTCCCCGCGCCCCGGCGGCGTACGGCGACCAGGTCCGTACGGGCGCCGGCACCTGACGGGGCATCAGCGGAAGCTGAAGCCGAAGCCGAAGCCGAAGCCGAAGCCGAAGCCGCGGCCGCCGCCACCGGTTCCGGCGCGCCGTGCTCGCAGGTGCCGCACGCCGAGTCGTGGCCGCCGCAGCCCGCACCGGCCGCCTCGCCGGCCGGCTGCTCGGAGCGCCGGTGCGCCGGCAGCGTCGTGGTGTCCGCGCCCTCCACCTCGAAGCCCGCGTCCGCGATCATGTCGAGGTCGGCCTGCCCGGCCTGCCCCTCGCTCGTCAGGTAGTCCCCGAGGAAGATCGAGTTGACCAGGTGCAGCGCGAGCGGCTGCATGCTGCGCAGGTGCACCTCGCGCCCGCCGGCCAGCCGCACCTCCACGTCCGGGCAGACGAACCGCACCATCGCCAGGATGCGCAGGCACCGCTGCGGGGTGAGGTTCCACTCCTTGGCCAGCGGGGTGCCCTCGAACGGGATCAGGAAGTTGACCGGCACCGAGTCCGGGTCCAGCGCCCGCAGCGAGAACACCACGTCCACCAGGTCCGCGTCGCTCTCGCCCATCCCCGCGATCAGCCCGGAGCACGCCGACAGCCCCGCCGCCTGCGCCTGCCGCACCGTGTCGACCCGGTCGGCGTAGGTGTGCGTGGTGGTGATGTCCGCGTAGGTGCCCTCGGAGGTGTTGAGGTTGTGGTTGTACGCGTCCGCGCCCGCGGCCCGCAGCCGCTCGGCCTGGTCGCCGGAGAGCAGCCCGAGGCACGCGCACACCTCCACGCCCTCGTTGCCCTCCTTGATCGCCTCGATGGTCTTCGAGACCCGGTCCACGTCCCGGTCGGTCGGGCCGCGCCCGCTGGCCACCAGGCACACCCGCTTCGCGCCGCCGGACACCCCCGCCGTGGCCGCCGCGACCGCCTCGTCGGGCCGCAGCCAGGTGTACTTCAGGATGTCGGCCTTCGAGCCCAGCCGCTGCGAGCAGTACGAGCAGTCCTCCGGGCACAGGCCGGACTTGAGGTTCACCAGGTAGTTGAGCTTGACCCGGCGGCCGAACCACTTGCGGCGCACCCGGCCCGCGGCCGCCACCACGTCGAGCAGTTCGTCGTCGGAGGTCGCGAGTACCGCGAGCGCCTCGTCCCGCGTCGGCGACTCGCGCCGCAGACCCTTGTCCACCAGTGCCGTCAGCAGATCCATGCCCGCAATCCTCGCCTACGGCGGCGGGCCCGGCCAATGGCGCGCCGCACAACATCGGCGCGCTGGTATGTGTGCATCACCACACCCGGTACGGGCCCGGTCACCGAGTACGTTGCTGGCGTGGACAGCAGATCAGCGCAGCACGAACGGCCGGGCGGGCAGCCCGGCGACGGCTCCGGCGGGCGCCCCGGCGGCGCGCCCGAAGCCCTCCCCGACGGCGGCCCCGGCCCCGTGCCCGAGGTCCTGCCCGGCGGCCCGTTCGGCTGGCTCACCGCCCAGGACCGGCTGCGCCGCGCCGCCGGGCTGCGCCGCGAACTGCGCCCCCGCGCCGCGGAGTCGGCACTGCTGGACCTGGCCGGCAACGACTACCTCGGCCTGACCCGCCACCCGGAGGTGGTCCGGGCCGGCGCCGGCGCCTGCCTGACCTGGGGCGCGGGCGCCACCGGCTCCCGCCTGGTCACCGGCAGCACCGCGCTGCACGCCGAACTCGAGGCGGAGATCGCCGCGTTCACCGGTTTCGAGGCCGCCCTGGTCTTCGCCTCCGGCTACGCCGCCAACCTCGCGGCCGTCACCGCGCTCACCGGCCCCGGCACGCTGCTGGTCTCCGACGCCGCCAACCACGCCTCGCTGATCGACGGGTGCCGGCTGTCCAAGGCCGGTACCGAAGTGGTCGCGCACGCCGACCCCCAGGCCGTGCGCAAGGCGCTCAGCGGCGCCCGAGCGCCCGGGCAGGACGGTGCGGCCGGGGCGGCCGCGCCCGGCGGCCCCGCGCTCGTCGCCAGCGACGCGGTGTTCTCCGTCGACGGCGACGCGGCCCCGCTGGCCGAACTCGCCGCGGCCTGCCGGGCGTACGGCGCGGCGCTGCTGCTCGACGACGCCCACGGCCTGGGCGTCATGGGCGAGGGCGGCCGCGGCAGCGCGCACCGGGCCGGACTCGCCGGCGCGCCCGACGTGGTGTGCACCGCGACCCTGTCGAAGTCCTTCGGCGCCCAGGGCGGGGTGGTGCTCGGCCCGGCCGCGGTGATCGAGCACCTCGTCAACGCGGCGCGGACGTTCATCTTCGACACCGGTCTGGCGCCGGCCGCCGCGGGCGCCGCGCTGGCGGCGCTGCGGCTGCTGCGCCGCGAGCCCGAACGGGCCGGCCGGGCCCGGCAGGTGGCCCGGGACTTCCACCGGCTGCTCACCGCGCGCGGTCTGGAGGCCACCGCGCCCGACGCGTGCGTGGTCTCCGTGCGCGCGCCTTCGCCCGACAGCGCGTTGGCGTGGGCGGCGCGCTGCCGGGACGAGGGCCTGGCGGTCGGCTGCTTCCGCCCGCCGTCCGTGCCGGACGGGGTCTCCCGGCTGCGGCTGACCGCGCGCTGCGACCTGACCGGCCCGCAGGTACAGCACGCGGTCGAGGTCATCGCCCGGACCGCTCCGCGCTGAGCAGGCTCCCCGCCGCCAGGTCGCGGACGAAGTCGCGCCACGCCTGCGGGGCGAAGAGCAGCGCCGGGCCCGCGACGTCCTTGGAGTCGCGGACGGCGGTCACCCCCGAGGGCAGTCGGGCGGCCTCGACGCAGTTGTTCGCCGCGGTGCTGTGGCTGCTGCGGCGCCAACGGGCGCCGGTCAGCGTCTGGCTGGAGGAAATGAAACGGGGCAGCGTGGTCATGAGAACTCCTTATGGATGCGGTTGATCATCTCAGCCGAATCCTCCTTGTGCAGAGAACGGCCACTCAATCGGGCGAACGCTGCTCCGTACGCCGCGATGTCCTCTTTCCGATCGACGTAGAGACTACTCGTCAAATGGTCGACAACAACCACGTCCAGATCGGCAATGCGCGGATATGAGAAGATGACGAAAGAATTTGTCACACCCTGGTGTCCGCCCGCGGTGAACGGGAGGATCTGAAGGCGCACCTGCGGCAGCTCCATCGCCTCGTGCAGCCGCAGCAGTTGTCCGGCCATCACCTCCGGGCCGCCCACCTCGCGGCGCAGCACCGACTCGTCGAGCACCGCCCACAGCTCCAGCGGCCGGTCCTGGCGCAGGACGGCCTGTCTGGCTATCCGTACGTCGACGAGCGCGTCCACCTCGCGTTCGCTCAGGTGCGGCATCACGTCGCGGGTCAGCGCGCGGGCGTAGGCGGGGGTCTGGAGCAGGCCCGGCACCACGCTGTTCTCCATCGAGCGGGCCCGGCACGCGCCGGTCTCCAGGGTGATGAAGTCCCGGTACTCCGTGGGCAGGACGTCGCGGAAGTCGTGCCACCAGCCGCGCTGGTAGCCGCGGCCGGCCAGGGTCCCCAGCAGGTCGCGCAGGTCGCGGTCGTGCACCGCGTACACGTCCAGCAGCACTTGGACGTCCTCGGGGCGGACGCTGCTCCGGCCGGTCTCGATCCGGCTGACCTTGGACTGGTGCCAGCCGGCGAGCCGGGCGGCCTCCTCGCTGGTCAGACCGGTCAGATCGCGCAGTCGGCGCAGTTCCTCGCCGAGCCGGCGCCGGCGTACGGCCGGGACTCGTTCCATGTGTTTCGCGCCTCCTGGGCTGAAGTCGTGCGGTCGTCGGTGGCCATCGTGCACGCGTGCCGTGCGTCGCGAACAGCGCGATACGACAGTGTGCCGACCAAATGCGTTCTCACGTAGCAGAGTTCACCGTTTTGAGCGACAGATATATGCATTAGGTGCTCGCGGCCTCGTATTGGCGGCACGATGGATGACACTCTGGCGCGAATCAGCCGCATCCGGACCTGGCCGTACGAATCCCGTGCGGACCGGTGCCCGGACCCGGCGGGAAAGGGAACAGCGTCACCATGGCTGACCTTCAGGAAGCATCCGTCACCCTGCCGAGTGACCCCGCGTCGGTCGCTGCGGCCCGGGCCTACGTGTGCGCACGGCTCGCCGAGTGGGGGCTGCCGCCCGACGCGCCGACCCTGGACTCCGTACGGCTGGCCGTCTCCGAACTCGCCACCAACGCGGTGCTGCACACCTCGGGCCTTTCGCCCAACTTCACGGTGGACATCCGGCTGGAGTGCGGCGAGCACTTGCACGTCGGGGTCACCGACTCCCACCCGCGCTGGCCGCAGCGCCTGCCCGGCGCCGTCCAGCAGGACAACGGCCGCGGCATGGCCATCGTCCGCCACCTCATCGCCGAGTCCGGCGGCCGCCTGCGCATCACCCCCACCTGCGACGGCGGCAAAACCGTCTGGTTCACCCTCCCCTGGTCCGTCCGCGTCCCCTGACCCCGCCCCTCACCCAGCGGCCGGCCGCTCGCCGGGCAGCAGCAGCGCCTCGGCGCCGACCGGGGCGAACCCCGCGGCCAGATGGGCCCGCAGGCTCGCCGCGTTACCCGGCGCGATCTGCGCCCACACCGGCCCGCCGGCCGGCACCAGATGGCGCGCGGCCAGCGCCAGCGCCCGCCCCAACCCCCGCCCCCGCCCGCCCGGTTCGACCTCCACAGCCGACTCCCACCGCCCGGCGACGCCGCGCCCGAGCACCAGAACCCCGCCGGGCGCGGCCCACACGCGCACCTCGTCGCGGTGGGCCGCCGCATCCGCGGCAAAGGGGTGCGAGCGGGCGTCGGCCGCACGCAGGGCGACGCGCGGTGGCGGGCCCGGCAGTGCGGAGGCGACGGTGAGGACGTCGGTGGTGCCGACCCGGCGGCCGGTGCGGGCCGCGAGGGCGCTGAGGAACGGCGGGCCGAGGGGCGCGGACAGGTCGCCCGGCGGCAGCAGGTCCCCGAGGTCCCCGCGGTAGCCGCCCGCCGGGGCGCCGGCGGGCACGGCCGCGTCGGCGAAGACCACGGTGTGCGCGGTGAACGCGATGACGCCGGCGTCCCGGGGTGAGGGCTGCGGCCAGAACGCCACGGTGCCGTCCGGCGGCGGGAAGCGGCCCTGCGCGGCATCCGCGAGCAAGCGGGCGAGTTCGGTGGGGCGGGGCATCCGCGCATTGTCGCAGCGGGGCGGCACGCGCGGGTGAGGGGGCGTCAACTTCGGGGGGTGGGGGCGCGCCTACGAACGGGTGAGGGTCGGACGGGGGCGGGGGACGGGGCGGCAGGCTACGGCCATGATCATGAACCGAGTCCGGTCGCTCGCCGCGGCCGGCGCGTTGACCCTGACCGCGGTGCTCGCCACGCAGACGTCCTCGGGGGCGGCGACGGCCGCGCCGAGCGCGGCGCCCGAAGCACCCGCGGCCGCGGCGGAGCTGTGCCCGGTCGTCCACGACCCGCTCTACGCCGCGGCCGACCGCAGCGTGGACGTGCACCGCATCGTGCCCGACCCGCCGGCGTACCGCACCAGCTGCGGGGAGCTGTACCGCGCCGACGGGCGCGCGCCGGCCGTCGTCTTCCACGACGGCTTCCACCCGAAGGCCCCGCAGGACGGGCAGTACGACCTGGCCGCCTACGTCGAGGTCAACCAGCCCTCGCCGTTCGTCAGCACCAGCTACGACCACGACCTGTACAAGCAGTGGAAGTCGGCCTACAACTACTACGTCGACGCCCCCGGCGGGATCGACGTCAACGCCACGATCGGCGACACCCACAAGTGGGCCGACCAGCACGAAGTGGCCTTCGCCGGCGGCATCGACCGCCGCTTCATCGTGGGTGCCTGCCCGGTGGACAAGGCGACCAAGAGCGAGATCCTCGCCGACTGCGTCCGCAACCCGTACTACGTGCCCTGGCGGCTGGTCCCCGCGCCCGAGCCGCAGGGCCCGGAGCTGGTCCCGGTGGGCTGAGCCGGGCGCTGCCCCCGGCCCGTACCGCCCCGTCCGTACCGCCCCGCCGGGCTGGTACGGGCGGGGCGGGTCACGTGACGCGGCCGTACCAGACGGCCCGGGACCAGATGTGCTCCAGGCGGACGCTGGCGCCGGTCTTGGGTGCGTGCCAGATGTTCCCGGCGCCGGCGTAGATACCGACGTGGTAGACGGACGCCCCCGAGCTGCCGGTGTGGAAGAAGACGAGGTCGCCGGCGCGGCGGGAGTGCGCCGCGATGTGGGTGGTGCGGTTGTACTGCGCCGCGGCGGTGCGCGGCAGCTTCTTGCCGGCGCGCTTGAAGGAGTACTGCGTCAGCCCCGAGCAGTCGAAGCGGTAGGGCCCGGTGGCGCCCCACTGGTAGGGCGCGCCCTTCTTCGAGGCGGCGATGCTGAGCGCTTTCGCGGCCAGTGTGGCGGCGTCCGCGCGCTGGGCGGTGCCCGGCAGGAGGGCGGGGACGGAGACGGCGGCCGCGGTGAGCAGGGAGGCGGCGCCGAGCCGGGAGAGCCGGGAAGCGGCCGGCCGGAAGCAGCTGCGGTTGGGCGTACACATGCGCAACCCTTCGTCATCAGCCTGCGAAGGATGACCTGTCGGGTTCGGGCTGGCGAAGATGCCCGGCCGCATGCGGCGGCTTCACCCCAAGGCCGGCTGTGCCCCCACCGGGAAGGGCGGGCGCGAAGCGGCCGTCGTGCTGGGTCCTCCGCTCCTGCCGTTGCACTCGTGTCGACCTGGCATCCGCGCGTCGGCAGGACTGGGCATCCGCACGGACCGCCCCGCCACGGCGGCGGGGGCTTGTCGTCACCACGGATCGTTACGCATACGACACGGCCGCGCCGGGACAGAAACGCAGAGTGTGACATTCGTCACTGTGCGTACATGCGGGTGAAGTGGACCGCCCCGGCGCCGCCCGCGCCCCGGCGCCGTACCGGCTGAACTGGGCGGACCGTGCCGAGCGCCGGGGTGGTCCAGCCGACACGCGCAATCGCGCGGCCTTCTGCCAGGGCGGTTCCCGCTACGCCGACGGGTGGACGCGGCGAGGCCGCCGTGTCGGGCAACCCGGTGACGGGCCGTGAGGTGCGCACCGCCCGCTCAGGGGCGGATGGGACCGTCCGGGCCGCCCGGGTCGGCGGCGGGGGCCGCGGCGACCGTGACCCGCGCGGCCCGCCGCTCCCCGTCCAGCACCCGCAGCGCCCGCCCGAGCGTGGCGTGGTGCAGTGCGGTCTCACCGCGCAGGTGCATCACCGTGAGCGCGTCGCGCAGCGCCACCGCCCGCCCGACGAGCGCCTGCGCGGCCCGCAGCGCCACCGCCCGCCCGACGAGCGCCTGCGCGGCCCGCAGCGCGGTGTACGTGTCGGTGGTGCGCGAGGGGTTGATCCGGCCCAGCAGGTCGACCAGTTCGAGGTAGCAGTCGACGAGTTCGCCCTCGGAGCGGGTGAGGGCGGGCAGCGGCGGGGGTTCGGGCGACACGGCGGCCTACCGCGCCCCGGTGCCGCGCGCGCCGCCCGCGCCCGGGCCCGTACCGGTCTTGCGGCTGGTGGTGACCACGTCCACCAGCCCGTACGCCACCGCCGCCGGCGCGTCGAAGATCGTGTCGCGCTCCAGGTCCGCTGCCACCTTCTCGGCCGGCTGCCCGGTGTGCCGCACCAGCAGCGCCTCCAGCCGCTCCCGGGTGCGCAGCAGCTCCTTCGCCTGGATCTCCAGGTCCGAGACGTCGCCCTGCACCACGTCGCCCAGGGACGGCTGGTGGATGAGGACCCGGGCACCCGGTGTGATCATCCGCTTGCCGGGGGCGCCCGCCGCCAGCAGCACCGACGCCGCCGACGCGGCCTGCCCGATGCATACCGTCGCCACGTCGCAGGTGACGAACTGCATCGTGTCGTAGATGGCGGTCATCGCGGAGAACGAGCCGCCGGGGGAGTTGATGTAGATGCTGATGTCCAGGTCGGGGGAGGCGCTCTCCAGGTGGACCAGCTGCGCCATCACGTCGTTGGCGGAGGTGTCGTCGATCGGCGTGCCCAGGAAGACGATCCGCTCCTGGAGCAGCTTGGAGTAGGGGTCCATGGTGCGGACGCCGTTGCTGCTGCGCTCGGTGAACTCGGGCAGGACGTAGCGCGCCGTGGGTGTCGGGCGGTCGGTCATCGCACACCTCCGTCAGGTCAAAATGTACAGGACGTACATCTCGTTATGATGGTGAGCATGACCCATGACGTCCCGGTGACACAAGCGCGCGCCCAGCTCGCCGAACTGATCAACCGCGTGGTGTACGGCGGTGAGCAGGTGGTGCTGACCCGGCACGGCAAGCCGCTGGTCGGCCTGGTCTCCGCCGCTGACCTGCAACGACTGCGGGAACTCGACGAACGGGCCGACGACGAGGTGATCAGCACGGTCTCCACGGTGGGCGGCCGCGCGTCCGCCACGGGCGAACGCCGCCGGTTCGGCATCGCCGCCGAGCACCGCGGCCCGCAACCCGGAGACCACCGCCCGTAACAGGCGTTAACGTATCCGTAACCGCGCCGACGTACTCTCACCACCCCGAGGACAGTGAGGTGCGGCTGTGCGGTTGACCCCCCATGAGCAGGAGCGGCTGCTGATCCATGTGGCCGCGGACGTGGCCGAACGGCGGCGCGCCCGCGGGGTGCGGCTCAACCACCCCGAGGCGGTGGCGCTGATCACCGCGCACATCCTCGAAGGGGCGCGCGACGGGCGCGGGGTGGCGGAGCTGATGGCCTCCGGGCGCGGCGTGCTCAGCCGCGCGGAGGTCATGGACGGCATCCCGGAGATGATCCCCGAGGTGCAGGTCGAGGCGACCTTCCCCGACGGCACCAAGCTCGTCACCGTCCACCAGCCGATCGTCTGAGGGCGGTGACCACGGTGATTCCCGGAGAGGTCCTGCCCGCCGACGGCGGGGTGCCGATCAACGCCGGCCGCCCGGTGACCCGGCTGACCGTGCTCAACGAAGCGGACCGGCCGGTGCAGGTCGGTTCGCACTACCACTTCGCCGAGGCCAACCCGGGGCTGCGGTTCGACCGCGCCGCCGCGTACGGCCTGCGGCTGAACATCGCGGCGGGTACCGCCGTGCGCTTCGAGCCGGGCATCCCGGCCGAGGTGGAGCTGGTGCCGATCGGCGGGCAGCGGGTCGTCGCGGGGCTGCGCGGGCAGACCGCCGGTCCGCTGGACGGCGCCGGCCCCACAGAGAAGGGAGCCACCGGTGCCTGAGCTGTCCCGGGCCGTATACGCCGACCTCTACGGGCCCACCACCGGCGACCGTATCCGGCTGGCCGACACCGACCTGCTCATCGAGGTCGAACGCGACCTCGCCGGCGGGCCCGGCACCGCGGGCGACGAGGCCGTCTTCGGCGGCGGCAAGGTGATCCGCGAGTCCATGGGCCAGGGCCGGGCCACCCGCGCCGAAGGCGCCCCCGACACGGTGATCACCGGCGCGGTGGTGCTGGACCACTGGGGCGTGGTCAAGGCCGACATCGGCATCCGCGACGGCCGGATCACCGCGCTGGGCAAGGCCGGCAACCCCGAGACGATGGACGGCGTCCACCCCGACCTCGTCATCGGCCCCGACACCGAGATCATCGCGGGCAACGGCGCGATCCTGACCGCCGGGACCATCGACGCGCACGTCCACTTCATCTCGCCGACCCTCGTCGACCAGGCCCTCGCCTCCGGGGTGACCACCCTCGTCGGCGGCGGCACCGGCCCGGCCGAGGGCACCAAGGCGACCACGATCACCCCCGGCGGCTGGCACCTGGCGCGGATGTTCGCCGCGCTGGAGGCGTACCCGGTGAACATCGGGCTGCTCGGCAAGGGCAACACCGTCAACGAGCCCGCCATGCACCGCCAACTGCAAGGCGGCGCCGTCGGGTTCAAGATCCACGAGGACTGGGGCGCGACCCCCGCCGCGATCGACGCGTGCCTGCGGGTGTGCGAGCGCAGCGGCGCCCAACTCGCCATCCACACCGACACGCTGAACGAGGCCGGGTTCGTGGAGGACACCCTCGCCGCGATCGCCGGACGCGGGGTGCACGCCTACCACACCGAGGGCGCCGGCGGCGGCCACGCACCCGACATCATCACCGTCGTCTCGCAGCCCCACATCCTGCCGTCCTCCACCAACCCCACGCGCCCGCACACCGTCAACACCGTCGAGGAGCACCTCGACATGCTGATGGTCTGCCACCACCTCAACCCCGCCGTCCCGGAGGACCTCGCCTTCGCCGAGTCCCGCATCCGGCCCACCACCATCGCCGCCGAGGACGTGCTGCACGACCTGGGCGCCATCAGCATCATCAGCTCCGACTCCCAGGCGATGGGCCGCATCGGCGAGATCGCCACCCGCACCTGGCAGACCGCACACGTCATGAAGCGCCGCCGCGGCGCCCTGCCCGGCGACGGCCCCGCCGACAACCACCGGGCCCGCCGCTACGTCGCCAAGTACACGATCAACCCCGCCGTCGCCCAGGGCCTCGACGCGGAGATCGGCTCCGTGGAGCCCGGCAAGCTCGCCGACCTGGTGCTGTGGCGGCCCGCCTTCTTCGGCGTCAAGCCCGACCTGGTCATCAAGGGCGGGCAGATCGCGTACGCCCAGATGGGCGACGCCAACGCCTCCATCCCCACACCCCAACCGGTGCTGCCCCGGCCGATGTTCGGCGCCGTCGGCGCCGCGCCCGCCGCGAACTCGGTCAACTTCGTGAACCAGGCCGCCATCGACGACGCGCTGCCCGAACGGCTCGGCCTGGCCAAGCAGTTCACCGCGACCGGCAGCACCCGCGCCGTCACCAAGGCCGACATGCGGGAGAACGACGCGCTGCCGCGGGTCGAGGTCGACGCCGACACCTTCACCGTGCGGATCGACGGCGAGGTGGTCGAACCCGCACCCGCCGCCGAACTTCCCATGGCTCAGCGGTACTTCCTTTTCTGAGGCATGATGGCGAACGAACGCGCCAGCCATGTGCCCGGCACGCGGGCCGCGCTCCTGCTGCTCACCGACGGCCGCTTCCCGGCCGGCGGCCACGCCCACTCCGGCGGCGTCGAGGCCGCCGTGGCCGACGGCAGGGTGCGCGACCCCGGCAGTCTCGCGGAGTTCTGCCGCGGCCGGCTGCACACCACAGGACAGGTCGCCGCCGCACTGGCCGCGGCGGCGACCGCCGGGGCCGACCCGCTCGGCCTCGACGAGGCCGCCGACGCCCGCACCCCGTCCGCGGCCCTGCGCGCGGCCTCCCGGCGGCTGGGCCGCCAACTCCTGCGCGCCGCACGGGCGGTGTGGCCGGCGCCCGCGCTCGACGCGCTCGCCGCGGCCCGGCCGCGCGGCGCCCACCAGGCCGTCGTGCTCGGCGTCACCGCCGCCGCGGCCGGCCTGCCGCCCGCCGACGCGGCCCACGCGGGCGCCTACGACAGCGTGAGCACCCCGGCGTTCGCCGCCGTACGGCTGCTCGGCCTCGACCCCTTCCACGCGGCCGCCGTCCTGGGCCGCCTCGCCCCCGAGGTCGACTCCGTCGCGGCCGCCGCCACCGCGGCCGCCGAACGCGCCTGCCGCGAAGGGCCGGACACTCTCCCCGCGCCCTGCGCGCCCCTGATCGACCTCGACGCGGAGGCCCACGCGGCCTGGCCCGTCCGGCTCTTCGCGTCATGACCCGCACCAGCGAGAAAGCGAGTGGTTGACCATGCACCTGGACCATCCCGAGGTGTTCCCCCAGCGGTACACGTCGTCCGCGCAGGCCGGCGGGCGCGCCCTGCGGATCGGGTTCGGGGGACCGGTGGGATCGGGGAAGACCGCGACGGTGGCGGCGCTGTGCCGGACACTGCGGGACTCCCTGGCGATCGGCGTGGTCACCAACGACATCTACACCCGGGAGGACGCCGACTTCCTGCTGCGCGAGGCGGTGCTGCCGCCGGAGCACATCGTGGCGGTGGAGACCGGCGCGTGCCCGCACACCGCGATCAGGGACGACATCTCGGCGAACCTGGAGGCGGTGGAGGAACTGGAGGAGTCGGTCGGCCCGCTGGACCTGGTGCTGGTGGAGTCCGGCGGGGACAACCTGACGGCGACCTTCTCCCGCGGCCTGGTGGACGCGCAGGTGTTCGTGATCGACGTCGCCGGCGGCGACGACATCCCCCGCAAGGGCGGCCCCGGGGTGACCACGGCCGACCTGCTGGTGGTCAACAAGACGGACCTGGCCCCCTACGTCGGCGCGGACCTGCGGCGGATGGCCGTCGACGCGGAGGCCCAACGCGGCCCGCTGCCGGTGCTGTTCACCTCGGTCCGGCAGCCCGGCGGGGTGGACCCGGTCGCCCGGTGGGTCGGTGAGCGCCTCGCGGCCTGGACGGCGGTCCGCGCATGAGCGCACCCGCGGCGGCGGTGGACGGCGCGCGCGGCGTGGCGGCCGTCGCCCGGATACGGGCCGCGCCCGACGGCCGCGGCGGCACCGCACTGCCGCTGCTGGCCGGGGACGGACCGCTGGCGCTGCGCAGGACCGGGCCGGCCGGCAGCGAGGCGCGGGTGACCGTGGTCGGCGCGATGACCGCGCCGCTCGGCGGGGACCGGCTGCGGATCGAGGCCGAGGCGGCGCCCGGCGCCCGGCTGACCGTCGGCGCGTCGGCGGCCACCGTGTCGCTGCCCGGCCGCGGCGGCGAACAGGCCACGTACGACGTGCGGTTGACCGTCGGCGCCGGAGCCGTACTGCGGTGGCTGCCCGAACCGCTGATCGCCGCCCGCGGCAGCGACCTCAAGGCCGCCACCCGGGCCGAACTCGCCCCCGGCGCCCGGCTGGTGCTGCGCGAGGAGCAGATCCTCGGCCGCTACGGCGAACCGGCCGGACGCCTGTCCAGCCGCCTCACCGTACGGCTGGACGGGCGCCCGCTGCTGGACCAGGAACTCTCCTTCGGCCCCGGCGCCACCCCCGGCTGGGCCGGGCCCGCCGTCCTCGGCGGCCACGGCGCCGTCGGCCAACTCCTGCTGGTGGCACCGGACCTGGCCGGCCAGGCGGCCGAACGCGCCGACGTGCCCCCCGCCTCCGGCCGCGCCGCCCTGACCCCGCTGGCCGGCCCCGCGCTGCTCGTCACCGCGCTCGCCCCCGACGGGCGGATGCTGCGCCGGCTGCTCGACGGCTACCTGCGGCGGTTCGGGGCCGAGTAGCCGCCGATCAGTCCGCGGCCGCCGCGATCGCCTCCGTGCGGGGCGCGGCGATCCGCACGTAGTCCTTGGTGCTCAGCGCCAGCGACCGGTCCAGGCGGGCGGCGTTGAAGTACAGCTCGTCATGGACCAGCAGCGCCGGGTCGACGACGAGTTCGAGCTTCTCGTCGAAGGAGAACGGCAGCACCGTGCCGCTCACGCTCCCCGCCAGCCGCTCGGCGATGTCCCGCGACGCGAACGACACATACGTGCCCGACAGCAGCCCCTTCACCGCCGCCAGGTCCACCCGGCGGTCGCCGGGCACCACGGCCAGCACGTAACGGGTCACCTTTTTGCCGACCTTGACCATCACCACGATGCACTTGGCCGCCTGCGCCAGGGAGTTGCCGCGCAGCGCGCTCACCAGCTCGGTGGCGCCCTGCGGTGCGT
This sequence comes from Streptomyces sp. CA2R106, assembly GCF_037034245.1. NCBI lineage: Bacteria > Bacillati > Actinomycetota > Actinomycetes > Kitasatosporales > Streptomycetaceae > Streptomyces > Streptomyces sp. CA2R106. Next base: position 131,869 of record NZ_JBAGKC010000003.1, on the reverse strand, counting down.
GGTCCAGGACGCGGTAGGCGGCGCCCTGCCCGTCCAGCAGCGCGATCAGCCGGTCGTACGTCTCGTACGTCCCGGACATCCCGTGCGCCTCGTGTGTGCCGGGCGCGCCCTGCTCCTGCCGCCCCTGCGTGTCCTGCTCGCTCATGCCCCGCTCGCTCACTGTGCCGGTGCTGCTGCCTGGTCGACTCCTGCCGGGTACGGCGCCGTTGCCGCTCACGGCGCGCCGGGTGCGAACACGGCCGCGAACGCCGCCCGGGTGGGGGAGTCCCCGCGCCGGTCCAGCACCGCGAAGACCGCCTCGTCCACCAGGGGCGCGAACCGCCCGCCCGGACCGAGCAGCGCCGCGAAGGCACCCGCGACCACGGCCGGGTCGTTGCGGAACACCCCGCACCCCCACGCGCCGAGCACCAGCCGCCGGTAGCCGTGCGCGGCGGCCACCTCCAGGACGCGTTCGGCGCGCACCGCCAGCGCCGGCCCGACCTCCGGTACCCGCTCGGGCATCGTACGCGCGATCACGGCCGCGTTCGGCGCCGGGGAGGTGAGGAAACCGGCGAGGAAGGGACGCGCGAGCAGCGCGCCGGAGTCGGCGCGGAAGACCGGCACGGCGGGGGAGTGGATGACGCGGTCGCTGTAGAAGGTGTCGCGGTCCGCGCGGTGGTGGGCGTAGAACTGCGGGGCGCGCAGCAGGCAGGAGTACAGCGCCGAGGCGCGGCACAGCGCCTCCTCCTGCGCCTGGGCGCCGTTGAGGTAGCCGCCGCCGGGGTTGCGGGCCGAGGCGAAGTTGAGCACCGCGACCGGGCCGCCGCCCGCCGCGGCCAGCCGGCCGGCCGCCGCGGTGCTGCTCTCCGCGGTGACGGTGCAGCGCGCACCCGGACCGCCCGCGACCGCGCCCCGCTCCTCGACCGGCACCTCGACCGGCCCGGGCCCGTACACCGCCGTGCCGTCCGCCGCCCGCGCCACCAGCTCGGCCAGCTCCACCCGGCGGCCGTCCGGCCCGGTGTAGCCGCCCTCGGCCACGATCCGCTCGTTCTCGCGGGCGATGTTCCGCAGACGTGCACTCATGGACCCGCACGCTACGGTCAACTCCCCGGCCAGCGCGATCGGTTATCGGCGGCGCCGGCGGGCGGCAGCGGCCGCGGGCGTGCCGTGCCGTCACCTTGCGGCGGCCGGAAGACGCGATATATCGTGAACCTGGTTCCGTCCCGTCCCGCCAGGAGGTCGCCCCGTGTCCGATCGGTCGTCACCCAAGCCGGCCGAGCCGGGCGGCAGCACCGGCAGCGACGCGCACATCCGGGTCTCGGACGACGAACGGGACCAGGTGGCGGCGCTGCTCGGCGACGCACTGGCCGTCGGGCGGCTCGACGTCACCGAGCACGCCGAGCGGCTGGAGGCGGTCTACGCCGCCCGCACCCGCGGCGAACTCGTCCCGCTCACCGCCGACCTGCCCTCGCCCACCCCGGGGGAGTCGCTGGTCTCGCCGGGCGACAGCGCCCCCATCGAGGCGCTCTTCGCGAAGGTGCGGCGCGCGGGCCAGTGGCCGGTGCCCCCGCACACCACCGCGCGCGCCCGCTTCGGCGCGATCGTCATCGACCTGCGGCAGGCGATGTTCACCCGCCGCGAGGTGGTCATCGACGCCAGGTCGCTCTTCGGCAAGATCGAGATCCTGGTCCCGGACAACGCCCACGTCTACGACACCGGGTCGGCGGTCTTCGGCAAGCGGTCGCAGAGCGGGCGCCGCAAAGGCGACGAGGCCGACGGGCCGGTGGTGCGGATCACCGGGCGCTCCGTCTTCGGGCACGTGCGGGTCACGCGCGGCTCGAAGTGGGCGTGGTGGGTCGGCCACCACATGGGCGGCGCCTTCGGCGGGCACCTCGGCGAGCGCATGGAGGAGCGGATGGAGCACCTGGGCCGCCACATGGAGGCCCGGATGGAGTTCATGGGGCGGCGGATGGAGCGGCACATGGGGCGCGGACCGGGCCGGGGTCCCTGGACGGGCCGCGGCCCGGAGGGAAGCCCCGGCCGCGACACCGGAGACGCCTGAGCGCCCCGGGCCGCCGCCCGTCCATGGGACCCGGCCCCGCGGTCAGCTCCGCGCGTCGAGCCAGGCGTCCTCCGCCGCGTAGTCGAACCAGTTGTTCGCTCCCACCGACATGCCCGCCACCTTCGGAAAGCGCTCCCGCCAGTCGCCCCCGCCGGCCAGCTCCCGGGTCAGCCACGCCACCGTCTCCGGCAGCGACTCCTCGTACGCCGTGACGGCGCGGTAGCCCAACTCCCGTTCGGCCGCGGCCATGTCCAGCACCATCGGGTGCGGCATCCCCCACGGGTGGTCGCCCACCGTCGGCGCCGGCGGCGGGCCGTCCACGAGCACCGTCTCGACGCTGCGGCCCAGCACCGCGTCGATCGCGTCGCCGATCTCCGCCGCGGTCGGCACCGCCGGGTCGCCCGCGTTCAGCACCCGCGCCCCGGGCCGGCGCGCGGCCAGCCGCACCAACTCGGCGAGGTTCGCCACGTGCACCGGGTGGAACCGGCTGCGGCCGCCGTACGCCAGCACCCGCACCGTACGGCCGTCCAGTGCCCGCTTGACGAAGTACAACTCGCGCGGCAGCGGGCTGTAGGGCCCGTGGACCGCACCGGCGCGCAGCAGCGTGCAGGGCAGCCGGTCGCCCGCCGCGAGCAGCCGCTGCTCCAGCTCGACCTTGCGGGTGGCGTACGACGACGGGCCCGCGTCCACCGTCGGCCAGGTCTCGGGCAGCGGCACCGGATAGCGCGGGGCGCCGTCCGGCTCCTCCTGCGTGTCGAAGTTGCGGCCCTGGCTGTCCTGGTAGACCGCGGCGCTGGAGACCACCACGGCCGAACCGACCCGGTCGGCCAGGCCCAGCAACTGGTCGGCGTGGCCGCCGTCGTACGCGACGCAGTCCAGGAGCACGTCGACACCGTCGCCCAGCGCGGCGCCCAGCGCGGCGGTGTCCGCGCGGTCCACCCGGACGTTGCGCACCTGCGGCGGCCACGCCGGGTCGGCGCCCCCGCCCCGCGAGGCCGCCACCACCTCCCACCCGTCAGCGGCGAGCGCCTGCACGGCCCGCCGACCGATCTGACCTGATGCTCCGAGAACGAACGCGGTACCTGTCATGCCGCGACGCTACGGCCGCAGGCGGCCGGCCCACCAGGCCCTTTCGCCCTGCGCGGATACGCCCTGGGCGCAACCCGGCCCCACCGCACGGGCGTTCGCGGCGGCCGTCCGCCGCACCGGACCGGGGGCGCGGACTCTCATGGGATTCTCAAGCGATTCCCAAGCTTCTCCCATCGCAGATCCAAGTACACGCCCTACAGTTCCCGGCATGTCGAGGCTCCGCACCGCGAACTCCCTGCTGAGAAAGGGCGCCCGCGCCCGCCTGACCAGGACCGCTCCGCCGTCCCCGGCGCCCGCGCGCGACCCGGCGGCCCCCGGCCCGGTCGCCGCGTCGGCCCGGCCCCCGGCCGACCCGGCCACCGACCGGCTGCTGCGCGCACCGGTGTTCATCCTGTCCGCCCCGCGCTCGGGCTCCACCCTGCTGCGGGTCATCCTCAACAGCCACTCGCGGCTGTGCGCGCCGCACGAGACCCACGTCCGGATGCTGCACGTACGGCAGTCCACGCCCACCGTCACCGCCGCGATGGACTCGTTCGGCCACAACACCGCCGACATCGAACACCTGCTGTGGGACCGCGTCCTGCACCGCGAGTTGGTCCGCAGCGGCAAGCCGACCCTCGTGGAGAAGACCCCGAGCAACGTCTTCGTCAGCGAGCGGCTGGCCACCTGCTGGCCCGACGCCCGCTTCGTGTTCCTGCTGCGCCACCCGGCCTCCGTGGCCCGCTCCTGGCACGAGGGCGACCCCGCCGGGCGCCCCATGGAGCGGGCGGTCCCCCATGTCCTGGCGTACATGGAGCAGTTGGAGCGCACCCGGCAGCAACTGCCCGGCCACACCGTCCGCTACGAGTCGCTGACCGCGGACCCGGAGGGCGAGACCCGGAAGGTCTGCGCCTTCCTGGACATCCCCTGGGAGGAGTCGATGACCGCCTACGGTGACAACGACCACGGGGAGTTCGTCAAGGGGCTCGGCGACTGGAAGGACAAGATCAGAACCGGCACGGTGCAGCGCAGCCGCCCGCTGCCGACGCCGGAGGAGATCCCCGCGGCGCTGCTGCCGATGTGCCGTACCTGGGGCTACCTGGACTGAGGCGCGCCCGGCGCTGACCCGCGCCGCCGCCCGGGGAACGCCGCGCGGGGCCGGGTCAGGTGGCCGGGTCCGGGCGGTCCGGGGCGTCCTCGTCGTAGTGCGCGAACCACGGCAGGCCCGCCGAGGCGTAGGCCGCCCGGTCCACCGGGGAGTCGGGGGCCGGGCGCCCGGTGACCTGCTCCCAGCGCGCCGCCGAGACCAGGTGCACCCACACCCGCGCGGACGGTTCGTCCCGCCAGTCGTCCAGCGGCCGCGGGTCGGGGTAGACCTCCTGCCGCATCCGCCCGCCCGCACCCAGGCCCGTCGCGGCCGCGTCGACCCGCACCGCCTCGCCCGGCGCGGGCGCCGCCAGCGGCACCCCCGGCACCGGCCCGGACCGGCCACCGGGCCGGGCCGCGCCCCACCCCGCCCGGTCCTGCGCGGCTCCCGCCCGGGCCCGGGCGTGCGCGCGCAACTCGAAGACCTGCAACTGCAGCCGGGCCCCCGCCGCCGCGGCCGGTCCGGGGCCCGGCGGTGTCGCCACGAACTGCCGGGTGGTGCCCCGCCCGGAGCTGATCCCGTCCAGCCACGGCTGCCGCGGCAGCACCAGGTAGTTCTGCGGGTCCTGCGCCAGCCGGCCGCTCCAGGGGCGCCCCGACACCGCGCACACCGCCCCGGCCCGCACCTGGAGGGCGACCGGCGCGGAAGCGGCGAACCCCAGCCACACCGCCTCCCGCTGGAGCACCGGCAGCAGCACCCCGCCGCCGTCCGGCCCCTGGTCGACCGCACCGTCCGCACCGTCCGGGCCGTCCGCCGCCGCCCGCAGCGGAAAGGCACCCAGCCCCGGCGGCAGCGGATGGGTCCCGGACTCCGGCAGCCGCAGCGTCCGCATGAAGCGCACCACGGCCCCGCCGGGCAACTCCAGCGCCCCGCCCGCCACTCTCACCAGCCCGCCCACGCGCGGCCCCCTTCGTCAGCCGCGGCTGCGCGCCTCCAGCGACGCCAGATAGGCGTTGTACGCGACGAGCTCCGCATCCCCGTTGCGGTCGGCGGCCCGGTCGGTGCGGCGCGCCTGCCGCTTCTCGGAGGTGTACCACTGGAACAGCAGGGCCACCAGCACGACCACCGACGGGATCTCGCTGAACGCCCAGGCGATGCCGCCGGCCGCCGTCTGGTCGCTGAGCGCCTGCACCCCGAGCGAGGCCGGCGGGTGCTTGAAGGTGGACACCATCGGCTCGCTCGCCATCATCAGCGCGATCCCGAAGAACGCGTGGAAGGGCATGCCCGCGAACAGCTCCAGCATCCGCATCACGTACCCCGAGCGGTGCGGGCCCGGGTCCACGCCCATGATCGGCCAGAAGAACGCCAGGCCGACCGCCAGGAAGTGCACCATCATCGCGATGTGCCCGGCCTGGCTGCGCATCAGGTCGTCGAAGATCGGTGTGAAGTACAGCCCGTACAGGCTCGCCACGAACAGCGGGATGGTGAACGCCGGGTGCGAGACCACCCGCACCACCCGGCTGTGCAGCACCTTCACCAGCACCTCGCGCGGGCCGGTGCGGCCCTGCCCGGCCGTCGGCAGCGCCCGCAGCGCCAGCGTCACCGGCGCGCCCAGCAGCAGCAGGATCGGCGAGAGCATGCTCAGCACCATGTGCTGCACCATGTGCACGCTGAACATCGCCATGCCGTAGTCGTTGAGCTTGGTGCACATGGTGACGCCGATGGTCAGCACACCCGCCGCGAACGCGATCGTCCGGCCCGGCGCCCAGCGGTCGCCGCGCAGCCGCAGCCGCGCCACGCCCCAGCCGTACAGCGCCAGCATCAGCACGCACAGCACCAGGAAGAACGGATCACCGCCGAAGGCCAGTGCCCGGCCGAGCGTGAACGGCGGAAGCTCCGCGTCCATACCCGGCATTCCCGGCATGGCCAGCAACGCCGAACTGCCGTGATCCATCTGTCACTCCTTCACCCGAGGTGCCCCACCAGACTAGAACCGCCCCCGGTCGGCGGTCCGACCGGGGGCGTGGGCGGCGAGGCGCGCCGGGCGCGGGGCTCAGAGCACGCACTCCGCCTCGGTGTACCGCTCGGCGGGCACCGTCTTGAGCTGCTCGACGGCCTCCGCCAGCGGCACCAGGTTGATGTCGGTGCCGCGCAGCGACGTCATCATGCCGAACCGGCCGTGGTGCACCGCCTCCACCGCGTGCCAGCCGAAGCGGGTGGCGAGCACCCGGTCGTACGCCGTGGGGGTGCCGCCGCGCTGGACGTGGCCGAGGATCACCGGGCGGGCCTCCTTGCCGAGCCGCTCCTCCAGCTCCACCGAGAGCTGGTTGGCGACGCCGGTGAAGCGCTCGTGCCCGTAGACGTCGGTGGCGCCCGCGGTGAAGTCCATCGTGCCCTCGCGGGGCTTGGCGCCCTCGGAGACGACCACTATCGCGAACTTCTTGCCCGCCTCGAAGCGCTTGCCGACCACGTCGGCCAGCTCCTCCACGTCGAACGGCCGCTCCGGCACCACGATGGCGTGCGCGCCGGCCGCCATGCCCGAGTGCAGCGCGATCCACCCGGTGTGCCGGCCCATGACCTCCACGATCAGCACCCGCTGGTGCGACTCGGCGGTGGTCTTCAGCCGGTCCAGCGCCTCGGTGGCCACAGTCACGGCGGTGTCGAAGCCGAAGGTGACGTCGGTGGAGGCGATGTCGTTGTCGATCGTCTTCGGCACGCCGACTATCGGCAGCCCCGCGTCCGACAGCAGCCGGGCCGCCTTGAGGGTGCCCTCGCCGCCGATCGGGATGATCGCATCCAGGCCGAGGTCCGCGACATGGCCGCGGGCCTGCTCCACGCCGCCGCGCAGGTGGGCCGGCTGGACCCGGGACGAGCCGAGGATGGTGCCGCCGCGCGCCAGGATGCCGCTGACCGCGTCGAGGTCGAGCTTGCGGTAGTCGCACTCCAGCAGGCCCTTCCACCCGTCGTGGAAGCCGATGACCTCGTCACCGTGGTCCACCACGGCGCGGTGCACCACGGAACGGATAACGGCGTTCAGCCCGGGGCAGTCGCCGCCGCTGGTCAGGACACCAATTCGCATCGCTCGCTACTCCTGCAACTCAACCAGGCGGCCGGACCCCTTCGTCCGGATGGATCACGGCTCAGCTTACCCGGCGCCCGGACCCTCCAGTCAGGCTCGTCCCGTCTGTGCGGCTCGCTCTCCACACGGAGGCAGCCGCACAGACAGGGGCGCGGGGAACTGCGCGACCAGCCACGACGTCGCGCAGGACGGCCGGAGACCGCAACCCGGGAGCGCTCAGGCAGGCTGCACCGCCGCGGCGATCCGCTCCTCGCGCAGGGCGTCGTACCACTGGTCGTCGACCGGCGGCAGCGCGTTGACGTCCAGGGCCAGTTTGATCAACATGTCCGCGATGTGCGGGTTTCGGGCCATGACGGGGCCGTGCATGTAGGTGCCGAAGACCGTGTCGTTGAAGGCGCCCTCGGTGCCGTCGCCGGTGCCGTTGCCGCGGCCGACCCGCACCCGGGCGAGAGGGCGGGCGGCGGGCCCGAGGTGCGTGACGCCCTGGTGGTTCTCGAAACCGGTCAGCTGCGGCAGCCCGAGCTGCGGGTCGATGTCGGCCAGCACGTCGCCGACGCACCGCTCGCCCTCGCCGCGGGTGCTCACCACGTCCAGCAGGCCCAGGCCCGGCTCGGGGCGGCCGAGGTCGTTGACGAACTCGTGGCCGAGGATCTGGTAGCCCGCGCAGACGGAGAAGACGATCGCGCCGTTGGCCACCGCCCGGTTCAGCCCGCCGTCGCGGCGCAGCCGCTCGGCCGCCAGCCGCTGCGGACGGTCCTCGCCGCCGCCGACCAGGTAGATGTCGCCGGAGGTCGGGATCGGCTGGTCGGAGCGGACGTCGACGCGGGTGACCGGCACCCGGCGCTGCTGCGCGCGGCGCTCCACGACCAGTGCGTTGCCCTGGTCGCCGTAGGTGCTGAGCAGGTCGGGGTAGACCCACACCAGGCGCAGGCTGGAATCACTCATGCGTGCTTCTCCTCGGGTCCGTTGTCGGGACCGGGTCTGGGGCCGGGCCTGCGACGACCAGGGGTCGTGCGCGGGTCCCGCCTGCCCGTTCAGTTTCCGACCTTGCGGCGCAGGTCCTGGAAGGCGGTGTAGTTGGCGATCGCCTCGATCCGGCCGGGCGGCGCGCTGCGCACCGCCTCGTCCAGGTCGGCGCAGACCCGGAAGTCCAGGCCGGCCACCTCCAGGCGGACCGCCAGGTCCAGCCGCCGGTCGCCGAGCACCATGATCGGGTGCCCGGCCAGCCGGGTGTAGTCCACGTCCCACAGCCAGGAGGTGTCGGTGCCGTCGGCGCCGCGCGCGTTGACCGACAGCACGACCGGCGCCGGCGGCTGGTCGATCAGCGAGAACGTCTCCAGCCAGCCCGCCGGGTTCTTCGCCAGCAGCAGCCGCACCTGGCGCTGCTGGTAGGTGACCACGTCGTAGCGCCCGGCGACCGCCTGCACCTTGTACATCCGCTCCAGCGCGACCTTGGGGTCGATGCCGAAGGCCGCGGCGACCGCGGTGGACACCGCCGCGTTGGACTTGTTGGCGCGGCCGGGCAGTTGGAGGTGGATCGGCCACGCGACGCCGTACGGGTCCACCACGTGGTCGCCGGACAGCGCCCACGTCGGGGTCGGGCGGCGGAAGCCGCACTCGCCGCAGTACCAGTCGTCGGACGGGCGCTGGAGCACCCCGCCGCAGGACGGGCAGGACCAGGCGTCGTCCTTCCACGCCTGCCCGGCGGCCACCCACACCACGGTCGGGCTGGAGGAGGCGGCCCAGACGATCAGCGGGTCGTCGGCGTTGGCGACGACGATCGCGTCGGAGCCGGCCAGCCCCTCGCGCCACTTCTCGGCGAGCATCCGGGTCTCGGCGGCGCGGTCGAGCTGGTCCCGGGAGAGGTTGAGCAGCGCGATCGCCTTCGGGGTGACGTCGCGCGCCACTCCGGCGAGGTACTTCTCGTCCACCTCGATGACGCCGAACCTCGCGTCCGAGCCGCCGGCCAGCGCCGAGGTGATGCCGGCGGGCATGTTCGCGCCGAGCGCGTTGGACACCACCGGTCCGCCGGCGCGCAGCGCCTCGGCGAGCAGGCGGGTGGTGGTGGTCTTGCCGTTGGTCGCCGACACCAGTACGACGTCCAGGTGGCGGGCGAGGCGCGCGAGCAGGTCCGGGTCGAGCCTCAGCGCGACCTTGCCGCCGATCACCGATCCACTGCCCTTGCCTGCGACGCGGGAGACCGCGGCCGCGGCCTTGCCCGCCGTCACGGCGAGCTTCGCCCGCGGCGTCAGCGGCTCAGAGTTGCCTGCCATCCTGTTGTTTCCTCCTCGACTTGCGCCCGGCGCCAGCCTATCGACTTCCAGGCGGGGGAGTTGACCGCCGCGGCGCCCGGCGGGGCGCGCGGTCCGCGGAGCGACGCGGATGGCCGTGCGCGGCCGGCCCGGGGTCGGTCGGGGTCGGTCAGGGGACAGGCCGGGGACCGGTGCGAGTCTGCCCGGGGCGGTCTGTCCGGAGTGGGCGGCCCGGAGCGGGCGGCCGGGGATGGGCGGCCCGGGGGCGGTCCGCCTACAGCCCGCGGCTGCCGGCCCGGTCTCCGGCCAGGGTGAGCCGGCCCCACAGCAGATCGGCCAGCGTCCGCACCAGCTGGTCCCGGGAGCAGGGGCGTTCGCCCAGCCACCAGTCCCCGGCGGCGTACATCATCCCGACGATGCCGTGTCCCCACACCCGGGCCACCTCGCGGGTGTCGGGGCCCAGGTCCAGCCGCTCGGCGATGACGTCGCCGAGGTCCTCGCCCATCCGCCGCAGCAGCGGCGCCTGGTGGCGGCCGACGTCGAACCCCTTCTCCCCGTCCGCCGCGGGCGTCTCGGCCGGGTGCATGAGGAAGCGGTAGACCTGCGGCCGGCTCTCGATGGCCGACAGGTAGGCGTGCAGGGTCGCCTCGACCCGGTCGCGGCGGTCGCCGGGGGAGTCCAGCGCGCTGCGCAGGGTGGCCAGCAGCGCGTCGGTGTGCCGCTTGGCGAGCGCGCGGTAGAGGCCGGACTTGTCGCCGAAGTGGCGGTAGAGGATCGGCTTGGTGATGCCCGCCTCGGCCGCGATCGCGTTCATCGACGCCTCGGGCCCCTCGCGCAGCACCACGCGGTCGGCGGCCTCCAGCAGTTCGTTGCGGCGCCGCTGTGTGGCGGTCCGCTGGTCCTGCCGATGCCCGGTCTCCACGGTGCCTCCCGGTGGCCTGCCGCGCTCGGGTGACCGGGCGCAGGTGGTCCGCTGCTTGTCTGATCAACTCGTCCGCACAGCGCGTGTGCTGCGGGTTTCTGCGCGCAACGTAACACCCTGGCGGCGCCCGACCGCTGTGCGGTCTGCGAGTTGACATTCCCTACCGCACGGTAACAGACTGCCGTTACCGCAAGTAACAAGTCCGTGGAGGGTGACGATGGGCGACTTCACGCTCGAACTCAACGACGAACAGCAGTCCGTGCGCGAGTGGATCCATGGCTTCGCCGCCGACGTGATGCGCCCGGCCGCCGCCGAGTGGGACGAGCGCGAGGAGACGCCCTGGCCGATCATCCAGGAGGCGGCCAAGATAGGCCTTTACTCGCTGGACTTCTACGCCCAGCAGTTCTTCGACCCGACCGGCCTGGGCATCCCCATGACCATGGAGGAGCTGTTCTGGGGCGACGCGGGCATCGCGCTGTCCATCGTGGGCACCGGCCTGGCCGCCGTCGGGGTGCTCGCCAACGGCACCGAGGAGCAGATCGGCACCTGGGTGCCCCAGATGTACGGCGACGCCAGTGACGTGAAGGTCGCCGCATTCTGCTCCTCCGAGCCGGACGCCGGCTCCGACGTGGGCTCGATGCGCACCCGCGCGGTCTACGACCAGGCCACCGACGAGTGGGTGCTCAACGGCACCAAGACCTGGGCGACCAACGGCGGCATCGCCAACGTCCACGTGGTGGTGGCCGTGGTGGACCCCGAACTCGGCACCAAGGGGCACGCCTCCTTCATCGTGCCGCCCGGCACCGCGGGGCTGTCGCAGGGGCAGAAGTTCAAGAAGCACGGCATCCGCGCCTCGCACACCGCCGAGGTCGTCCTGGAGGACGTGCGGGTGCCCGGGGACTGCCTGCTCGGCGGCAAGGAGAAGCTCGACGAGCGGCTGGCGCGCGCCCGGGAGCGGGCGAGGTCCGGGGACGGGGAGAGGGTGAAGAACGCGGCGATGGCCACGTTCGAGGCGTCCCGCCCGGCGGTCGGCGCGATGGCGGTCGGCACCGCCCGCGCCGCCTACGAGTACGCGCTGGAGTACGCCAAGGGCCGCGAGCAGTTCGGGCGCCCCATCATCGACAACCAGGGGGTCGCCTTCCAACTGGCGGACATGCGCACGCAGATCGACGCCGCGCGGCTGCTGGTGTGGCGGGCGTCCTGGATGGCAACCGCCGGGCGGCCCTTCACCTCGGCGGAGGGCTCCATGTCCAAGCTCTTCGCCAGCGAGACCGCGAAGAAGGTCACGGCGCAGGCGATCCAGATCCTCGGGGGCAACGGGTACACCCGTGAGTACCCCGTCGAGCGGATGCACCGCGACAGCGCGATCTACACGATTTTCGAGGGTACGAGCGAGATCCAGCGCCTCGTCATCGCCCGCACGCTTTCCGGGGTGCCGATCCGCTGAGGCTGCCCCGGCCGGTGGCTTGCCCCAGGAGGAGCCGCACATACCCAGGGGCGCGGGGAACGGCGCGGCCGGCCACCCACCCACCGCAAGGTCCCGCAACTGCGCGGCCGGGCAGCCTGGGGGGTTCAGTCCCGGTAGCCGCGGAGGAGGAACCAGCCGAGGAGGGCGGCGCCGACGACCGCGACCACGATGAAGGTGCGCATCACCGGTCCGGGCCCGGGGGAATTGCTGACCGCCAGGGTGGTGGTGAGCGCGTGGTGGAACTGCATGGCGACTCCTTCGACTCGACGCCTCAGCGTAGCCCCGGCGGTGCGCCGCCCCGCCGCAGGGTGCGCCGAGCCGGAACGTGTCCGCGGCCGGAGTGACCGCGGACACGTTCCGGACCTCACCGGACCCTCACACGAAGGGCACGAGGTCTGGTTCAATAGGCGCATGGCCAGCATCACTGACACCGGGACAGGTCGCGACGACCTCGAGCCCTTCTGGCCGTCCCGGCAGGAGCACCACTTCGACCGCTGGTGTTGCCGCGCGATCCCCGCGCGGAACCACGTCGCCCGCTGACTCCACGCACCCGCACCGCACCCGGCCGCACGCCGGGTGCCGTCGGCAGCGGCAGCACGTTTCCGGTACCGCGCATACGGAAGTCCTCTCCGACCTCTCGCGCGAAAGAGCCGAAACCATGTCGAACGTCTCGCACATCCCGTCCGCCCCCACCGCCGTCCCCGCGCCGTCCGCCGCCCGGCAGCGGCTGCGCGCGGTGCGGCCCGACGAGGTCCCGCCCGCGCCCGACTTCCTGCCGCCGGGGGCCACTTGGCTGCCGGCGCCCGGCCATGTGCTGCCCGCGGTGCCCGGCGGCGCCCCGATGGTCGGCTACCTGGTGCTGGTCCCGGCCGAGCAGGCGACCGCCGAGCAGCCGGTGCCCGCCGCCGACCCGCAGCCGTACGCCGCCGCCCCGGCGGCAGCGGAGCGCGGCGCGCCCACCGCACCGGTGGTGATAGACGGCGAGCGCCGCACCGTCGCCGTCGACGGCCGCCCGCTGGACCTGACGTACCTGGAGTTCGAACTGCTCGCCCACCTGGTCGCGCACCCGCACCGCGTGCACTCGCGCGACCAGCTCGTCACCACCGTGTGGGGCTACGGCCATGTCGGCGACGGCCGCACCGTGGACGTCCACATCGCCCGGCTGCGGCGGAAGTTGGGCGCCGCGCACCGCGGCAGCATCGTGACGGTGCGCCGGGTGGGCTACAAGTACGCGCCCGCGCAGGCCGCCCGCTGAGCCCTGTGCGGGGGAGGGCAGCAGCAGAACACCACCGGGTCCCGGCCGTACGTCCGCGTACGACCGGGACCCGCGCCGTACGCGCCCCGCGGGCTACGGCACCACGGTGACCGGCCAGCGGCCGGACTTCACCAGGCGCACCGCGACCGAGCCGACCAGGCGGTGCCCGGCCCGTTCGGAGGCGCCGACCACCACGGCGTCGGCGGTGAGCTGGTCGGCGGCCATCGCCAGCCCGTTGTAGGGGTCGCCGCGGAAGGTGTGGAACTCCCAGCGCACCGTGAACGCCCCGCGTACCCGCTCCACCGAGGCGCGGATCTCGGCGAGCAGCTGCTCGGCGACCCCGGTGTCCGCCTCGGAGACCGGCACTCCGAGCGCGGCGCCGCCCGCGATGTACGGCTGCACGTAGACGAGCGCGAGCAGGGCATGCTGCCGGCGGGCCAGACCGCCCGCGTACGCCGCGGCCCGCCAGGACGAGTCCGAACCGTCGAGTCCGGCGACGATCACCTTCGGGCCGTCGGTGCCGCGCTCGAAACGGGTCGGCAGTTGCTGCTCTTCCACCAGGTCAGGCTATCGGTTTACGGCACACGTTGATCACCCCCGTGCACGCAGCGTTCTCACTCGATCGGCCGCACCGCCACGACATGTGCGCTTTTGCGGGGCACGCTGTGGAAGTGGAGTGAAGCAGACGGCCACCCGAGGCAAGCGCACCGTTCTCCGCGGTCCGCGTCCGCCCGCGGCGGCCGTCCGCGGCGCTACCGGGTCCACGCCGCTACCGGGGAGGTCAGCGATGCCTTGCGTGTCCACGAACGTGTTCGTGCGGCGTACACCTACGGAGGTCTTCGACTTCCTCGCCGATGCCCGCAACCTCGCGCTGTGGAGTTCGGGCGTGTCCTCGGTGGAGTCGGGGCATGTGGCGCCGGGGCCCGGCGCGGTCTACCGTTACCGCTTTCCCGGGCGGCGCCGCCCGCACCACCTGGTCTGCGCGGACTTCGAGCCGGGCCGCCGGATAGCGTTCCGCGGCCAGCGGATGTGGGGCCCGCTGGGCACCCAGGTCCCGCACTTCGGCTTCGACCTGCTGCCGCACGCCGACGGCACCCTGGTACGGCTGTCGGTGACCAGCTCGCTCAGTGCCGCGCTCGCGCTGCTCGGGCCGCTGGTGGCGATGGCGTGGCGGCGGGACCTGCCCGCCGACGGCCTGAAGCTGCGCGAACTGCTGGGTGAGAACCGCACCGCCGTCGAGCCGCTGTCGGCGATGATCGCCACCGGGGTCGACGCGGCCGCCGCGGCGCGCACCGAGCAGCCCGCGGCGCGGACGGGGGAGCCGGCCGCGCCCGCCGCGCCCCCCGCGCGGGCCGAGGCCGCGCCCACTGGCTTCGACTACGCTCATTGAGTGTTAAAGTATTCATGTGGCGATGCGGTGAACATCGGTGAACATGATGTGTCCGCGGCGTCACACCGCGACTGCCCCGGCCTGGTCCCCCCGTCCCGGCCGGGGCTCTTTCACGTCCGGGTCCATGTCCGAGTCCGTGTCCGGGTCCATGTCCGCGTTCATGGCCGGTCGCGCCCGCCGGACGCCGTGAGCAGGGCGAATGCCTGCGCCACCGCCGTCAGCCAGGCCACGTCCCCGTCGATCGTCCCGGTGCGCGGCGGCACGGCCGCGGCCACCGCGGGCCGCCGCGGCACCGGCTTGTGCCCCGCGCGCCGCGCCTCCACCGCCGCCGCGAGCGCCGCCGCCTCCACCGCCGCGTCGGACGGCGCCCTGGACAGCGTGTCCGGCAGCGCCTCCGCCCCGGCGGTCGTCCGCGCGGCCAGCCACGCCCGGGCGTCCGCCGGGTAGTACGGCCGCAGCGACAGCCGCCCGTCGTGGATCTCGATCACCCGCCGGTACAGCGCGAACTGCACGTCCCGCAGCGCCGGCCAGCGGTCCGGGCGCGGCGGCCGCAGCGCGATGCCCGGGTGCGCCTCGTACAGTGCCGACCACAGCGGCTCCAGGGCGCGGTAGGAGCGGGCGGCACGCACCAGCCGGACCGGCGCGGTCAGCGCCCGCTCCCACGTACTGGCCGTCGCCCCGCCCACCGCCAGCAGGACGCACACCAGCGCCAGCACCGCCGCCATCCGGTGCTCGGCGGTGTCCTGCCGGCCCGAGCGCAGCACCCGCACCGCGTCCCACAGCAGCAGCAGCGTCCAGGCCGCGCCGACCGCGCCGCTCACCCGCATCAGCCGCAGCCCCGTACGCAGCGCGCTGGGCGGCATCCCGCGGGTGTGGCGGCCGAGGAGGGTGCCGAACAGGGCCAGGCAGCGCAGCGAGTACCCCACGAACAGCACGTCGTAGCCCGCCAGCAGCCAGCGGCCCGCGGTGCCGGTGACGTACCCGGTGCCGTTGTGCTCGCGGACACCCGCGGGCAGGAACAGCGCGGCCAGCAGCACACCGGCCGCCAGCGCCTGCCGCGCCGAGCGCCGCTCCGCCTCGCGCTGCGGACGCCCCGGCTCCGCCAGCGCCCGGGCGATCAGCGCCAGTACCGTCAGCGCGCCCATCTTCAACTCGGTGCCCAGCAGCGCCGCCACCCGCGGCGCCGGCCCGAACCGGTGCACCGCCCGTACGGTGGCCGGCGCCAGCACCAGCAGCGCCGCGCCCATCGACAGCGCGAACCAGCCGACGTAGCGCGTGGCCGGGTCCGGGTCGGGCCCGCCGAGCCGCACCACCACCATCCGGTAGCAGGCGAAGGCGAGCAGCAGCCCGCCCGCGGTGTACGTCCCCGCGTCAACCACGCGATCGGCCCCGGGCCCGCGGCACCCCGAACAGCGAGCCCAGCCGGCGCTGCTGGCCCTCCGCGAGCGGCGGGGTACGGGCCTCCCGCGCGGCCCGCGAGCAGATCAGCGACGCCAGCAACTCCGCCTCGTGCTCCTGCGGTTCGGTGTAGACGGTACGGCCCAGCACCCGTCGCACCAGCGTGTCCGGCAGGTGCGGCAGCAGCGCCCGGGACCCGGCGGTGGCGGCGTCGCCCGGGTCCGCGGCGTCGCCGGCGCCCGGCCCGGCCCCGTCGTGCCCGCACACCAGGTGCGCGGCCTCGTGGAGCAGGATGTGCCGCTGGTGCAGCACGCTGGTGTCGGTGGCGTAGACGATGCAGTCGGCGTGGTCGGTGACCATCAGCAGCCCGCACGGCAGGTTCGGCAGCGCGTCGACCGGGATCAGCTCGATCGGCCGGCCGCGCCGCTCGGCGAGCCGTGCGATCAGCGCCATCTCGTCGAACGGCCGGGGCAGTTCGCCCGAGCCCATGGCCCGGCGGTACTTCTCCCACAGCGCGTCATGTACGGCAGCCCGCGCTCTCACGTGCACCATCCCCCTGTCGCCGCCTGCGGCCGGCGCTCGCGCGCCGCCCAGGTCCGCTCTCGCGCCCGGTCCGGAAAGCTCCAAGACGCCCCGGTGCGGTTCCGGCGGTCACCTGCTCCCGGACCCGCACCCGTGGCATCCCGTCAACCCTTCTGCCCCGTTCTGCCCTGCTCCCCGTTGGTCCCTGCTCCCCGTTCGCCCCGAACCCGGCGGCTCCTAGGGCGAGTTGCGGTTGCGGTCCGCCTCGCGCCGGGCGATCAGGTCGATCATGTCGCTGATCGTGTCCATGCCCTCCGGCGAGAGGTTCACCGCCCGCAGCGCGACGCTGCGCACCCCGGCGTCCCGCAGCGCGCCGAGCAGCTCCAACTCGGCGGCGATCCGGGCGCCTTGGTCGTCGTCGAAGAAGTACGCGACCGGAATCCGGAAGAACTGCGCGAGCGCTTCCAGGTGGCGCTTGGTCGGATTGGTCCGCCGCCCGGTGCGCAACTGCCAGAGGTAGGTGGTCGAGAAGCTCTCCCCGGTCGCCTCCCGGCAGGCGCGCGCCACTTCCTCGTGCGTGTACGCCTCCCGGCCCGACCGGCGCACCACGCGGAAGAGCGCGTCGATCTTCTCCGCAAGGGTCGCCGCGCCGCGCGCCGACCCGTCCCCGTCAACCATGCCTGATTCCACCGCCCCCGCCGAGAACCGGAATCTCATGATAGGCGCGGGGGCCGCCACTTGGCACCGCTGTCCGGACCGCTTCTGTCGCCACCCGGCCGCAAGCGGACGCCCGCCCGCCGTGCGGCGGCCTGGGCCGTGCCTGACACATCCCGCCCCCATTCCCCCCGGCCATGGGGAGTACCAGGCTCCGTCGGCCCCCGCCCCTCGGGCGGGACGGCGCTGTGGGCCGGAGACAGCCTAGTAGCGCAGGACCGCGGCGATGTGGCCGGCGTCGGCGAGGTGGCCGTCCGGCACGAAGCGGACCCGGGCGCCGGTGTCGAGCGCCTGCTCGGCGATCTCGTCCACGATGTCGTCGCGGGCGCCGCGCTCCTCGGTGCCGGCCGGCACCAGGTGGTCGCCCTCGTCCCGGACCGTGGTGCGGTAGCCGTCCTCGATCGCCACCAGCGCCGCGCGGCCCTCGCTCACCGACTGCCAGACCTCGTCCACGCCCCCGGCGAACGCCTTGCGGCCGCGGGCCCGGTCCAGGTCGTCGAGCACCTCGGCGACCGCGCGCTCGTCGCGCTCGCGGTCGGCGTCGGCCACCGCCCGGGCCAGCGCCTCGCCCGGGCCCCCGGCGAGTCCGCCCTGTCCGATGTGCGCCACCGCGTCCCTGGCCACCGGGCCGACCTCGTCCAGGGCGCTGACCGCCTCCGGCTCGGCCACCAGGTACAACGGGCGCGGGTCGGCCGCCTGCACCGCCCCCACCGCCTCGGTGACCTGCCGCAGGAAGGTCCGGGTGTCCTCGTCGTTGAAGATGCTCGGGGTGTCGCCGATCTGCTCCTGGTGCTCGGGGTCGAAGTCGATCGGCTCGCGGCGCACCGGGAACGGCCCCGCCTCCTGGTGCGGGGTGTGCTGGCGGCCGCCGCTCCACAGCGTCGCCACGTCCGCGGACAGCGCCAGCACCCAGAACGGCCGGCTCGCGGCATAGGCGGCGACCAGGTTGCGGGTCAGGAAGGTCTGGGCCAGCAGCACCCGCTCCGGCACCGGCCGGTCCAGCGACCAGACGTGGTGCTCGCCGGGCGCGGCGAAGATCGCCAGACCGTCCTCGGCGTACACCAGGTCCACCTCCGCCAGCGCCTGGTCGAGCCGTCCGATCACGTCGATCCGGTCCGCCCTGGCCACCTCGGGGTCGCTGTGCACCGCGTTCTTCGCCTCCTCCAGGAGGTTGCGCAGCCGTACGGCGTCCTGCGCGTTGTCCGGTTCGCGGCGGTGCGTGGGCAGCAGCACCGAGACCGCCGGGTACTTGCGCGGGCGGCGCAGGTCGGCGAGCGCGGCAGGAGTCAGCGGCTGGTGCATGGAGGGCATGGGATGACCTTTCCGGCGGCTTGCGAAGACGCGGCCCCCGAACCGTCTGGCCGTCTTCCAGCAGTCGTCCGCTTCCGACATTTCCGTCACTACCTGGATATATCAATCGGGCGGCTTCCGCAGCCCAGCGGAGGAGGCGACCAAGCCGTCCTCGGCCCACGCGACCGCCTCCGCGCGGCTGCCGCACACCTGGGCGCCCGACGCAAGCCCGCCGTGCCCGTAGGCCTGCGCGCCCGGCACCACGGCGACCCGGTGCCCGGCGGCCGTGACCCGCTCCAGCGCCGCTTCGAGCATCGCGCGGGCCGGCGGCCGCACCCACAGCACCTCCGCCAGGTCCAGCACCAGCCACCCCGGCTGCTGCGGCGCCACCGACGCCAGCGCCCACAGCACCCGCTCCACCGCCGTGAAGTCCAGCTCGCCCCGCGCGGCCACCAGCGCGATCCGCCGCCCCTCGCGGGCCAGCAGCTCCCGCTCGGCCGGCGGCCGGTCCGCGCCCGCCGGCCAGTGCTCCGCCGTCGTGCACGCGGTCACCGTCGCCGGGCCCGGCGCGGGCACGTGCATCAGGTGCATCCCGAACCGGCGGGACATCTCGCGCAGCGCCGCCACCGCCCGCACCGGGCTGCCGGTCGAATCCAGCGGCGGGCTGTAGCAGGCGATGCCGAACCGGCCCGGGCTCGCCGCGGCCAGGCCGCCCGACACGCCGCTCTTGGCGGGCAGCCCCACCCGTACCAGCCAGTCGCCCGCCGCGTCGTACATCCCGCAGGTCGCCATCACCGCGAGCACCTGCACCGCGACCGGCTCGGGCACCACGCGCCGCCCCGACACCGGGTTGACGCCGCCGGTGGCCAGGGTCGCGGCCATCACGGCCAGGTCCACCGTGTCCACCCGCACCGCGCACTGCCGGAAGTACGTCTCCACCGCGGCCCGCGGCTCGGTGCGCAGCGAACCGGCGGCGTGCATCAGGTAGGCCAGGGCGCGGTTGCGGTCGCCGGTCGCCGACTCCGAGCGGTAGACCTCCTCGTCGACGTCCAGCCGGCGCCCGGCGAACGCGCTCAGGCCCTCCAGCACCCGGCCGAACCGCTCCTGCGGGCTGCCGGCCGGCACCAGGTTCGTGGTGGCGATCGCGCCCGCGTTGATCATCGGGTTCGCCGGGCGGCCCGTGCCGCGCTCCAGGCTGATCGCGTTGAACGCGTCGCCGCTCGGCTCGAGGCCCACCCGAGCCCGCACCTCCTCCAGCCCGAGTTCCGCCAGGGCCAGCGCGTACACGAACGGCTTGGACACCGACTGGAGGGAGAACGGCACCCCGGCGCGCCCGGCCCGGTACCGGTGGCCGTCCATGCTCACCAGCGCCAACCCGAAGTCGCCCGGGTCGGCGAGCGCGAGCTGCGGGATGTACGAGGCGACCTCGCCGTCCGTGACCGGCAGCAGCTGCCGGTGCACCTCGGCGAGGCCCGCGCTGATCACGTCGAACGGTGCCGCGTCGGCCATGCGTCCATGCTTGGCGCGGCACAGCGGGGCCGCAACGCGGGACCGCGGCGGGCAGCCGTGCCGCGGCGGCGGCCCCGGGCCCCGTGCCGCGGCCGACGGGCTCAGCCGTGGAGGTGGCGGCGGAGGTAGTCGTGCCAGGTGCGGACGAAGGTGCCCGCGAGGGCCGAGGCCGGGGCGAACACGTCCCAGGCATGGTAGGTGTGCGCGTAGAGGTGCAGGTCGACGGGCACGCCGGCGGCGATCAGGCGGCGGGCGAAGTCGATGTTCTCGTCGCGGAAGACGTCGTACTGGGCGACGGCGACGAAGGTGTCCGGCAGCCCGGCGACGTCCGTGGCGCGGCCGGGCGCGCTGTAGGGGTGCACGTCCGCGGTGCCGACGCGGTCGCCGAGCACCGCGGCCCACGCGTACGCGTTCTCCCGGCGGTCGTAGACCCCGAGGTCGACGATCTCGCGGCTGGAGGCCGTCGCGCCGCGGTCGTCGAGCATCGGGTAGTTCAGCGACAGCAGCCGCGGCCGGCGGTCCCCGCGGTCGCGGACCATGAGCGCCGTCGCGGTGGCGGGCGCCCCGCCGCCGCTCGCGCCGGCCAGCCCGATCCGGTCGGGGGCGATGCCGTGGCCGGCGGCGTGCGCGACCAGGTGGGTGTAGGCGAGGTAGCCGTCCTCGGCGGCCCCCGGCGCCTGGGTCTCCGGTGCCAGCCGGTAGTCGACCACGGCCAGCACGATGTCGAGTTCGAGCGCCATGGCGGCGGCGTACGCGTGGGCGACGCGGTCGTGGGCGCTGCCCAGCACCTGCCCGCCCGCGTGGAAGTACAGCAGCGCCGGCCGCGGCCGGTCGGCCGGCACGGGGGAGAACAGCACGACGTCGAGTGCGGTGCCGTCGCCGCGGGGGACGGCGAGCGTCTCGATCGTGACGCGCGGGTCGGGATCGGGTATCGGCAGCCCGGCGCTCGCGGCCTGCGCCTGTGCGCGGCAGGCGGGGATGTCGGAGAAGTCGAGCAGCGCGCCGTTGGGGCCCTTGGGCAGGGCCGCCAGCGCGGCGGCGAGTTCGGGGTCGAGGTCGTAGGTCACGGGGCGTGGTCCTTTCCGGAGTTCAGAACAGGGGAGGCTGGCCGCTGCCGGCGGTGATGCCGCCGTCGACGGGGAGCAGGACACCGGTGATGAAGCGGGCGTCGGGGGAGGCGAGGAACGCGACCGCGGCGGCGATGTCGGCCGGGGTGCTGTAGCCGGCCAGCGCGCGGCGGTCGTTGAACCGCTCGACCAGCCGCGCGGCCTCCGGGCGCCCGGCATGCTCAGCGCCCAGCGTCAGGGACGGGGCCACGGTGTTGACGCGGATGCCGAACCGCCCCAGGTCGAAGGCGAGTCCGCGGGTGAAGTTCACCACCGCGCCCTTCGCCGCGTTGTAGGCGGTGAGCATCCGGTCGCCGCCCATCCCGGATGCCGAGGCGATCTGCACGATGCTGCCGCCGCTCCGCTTCAGGTGCGGCAGGACGGCCTGCGCTCCGTGGAAGCAGCTGTCCACGTCCGTGCTCATCACCAGGCGCCAGTCCGCGGCGGTGGTGTCCTGAAACTCCTTGCCGAGCCCCAGGCCCGCGTTGGACACGAGCACGTCGATGCCGCCGAACCGCTCCGCGGCGGCCTCGGCCAGCGCGTCCATGTCGTCGCGGCTGGTGACGTCCGTCGTCACGGCCAGGGCCCGCTCCCCGCCGAGCTCCGCCGCGAGCGCGTCGAGCCGGTCCCGGCGCCGGGCGGCCAGCACCACGCACGCCCCCTCCTCGTGGAACCGCCGGGCGATGCCCACCCCGATCCCCGAGCTCGCGCCCGTGACGACCACGGTCCTGCCGTCGAACCGCTGCTCCATGGCGACCTCCCTCACGTCTCATGCCAGACATCTTTAGCGTCAGAGTCTGACGGGTTTAGTGTCGCATTCTGACGCTACATGGTGTCAGGGTCTGACGCAAAAACCGGCAGGTGCCGACACCGGGCGGTAGAGTGTCGCCATGCCAAGAAGCGGAGAAGCGGCACGCCGGCGGCTGCTGCAAGCCGCGCTCGACCTGTTCGCCGAGCACGGTTTCGACCAGGTCACCGTCGAGGCCATCGCCGCGCGGGCAGGGGTCACGGAGCGGACCTTCTACCGGCACTTCTCCGACAAGCGCGAGATGTTCTTCGACGGCGAAAGCGAACTGCGCGACGTCCTCACCCGAGCCGTCGCCCAGGTCCCGCACGGCACCAAGCCGCTGCCGGCCCTGCGCGCCGCCTTCCGCGACTCGGTGCCGCTCTTCGAACGCAACCGGCCCGTCACCGAGCGGGGCGCGCACCTGATCGACGAGACCCCGGCGCTGCGCGAACGCGCCCTCGCCAAACGGGCCCTGCTCGTCGACGCTCTGACCGGCGCGCTGCGCGGCCGCGGGGTCGACGCCCGGACCGCGCCGCTGCTCGCCCAGGTCGGCATGGACACCTTCGCCGCGGCCACCCACCGCTGGATGCAGGACGGGTCGGTCCCCCTCGGCGACCACATCGACCTCGCCTTCCGCGAACTGCGGCTGGCGGCCGCCGCGCTGAAGTAGGCACCCGGGCCGCTCGCAGCGGCCGCGCCGACGCCGCGCCCGGACTGAACCGGTTCGGTACGGCAGGGCCAGCGCACCGGTCCACCCCTGTTGCCGGCCGCCCGCCGTGCTTTACCGTTTAACGCGCGCCGGACAGGGGCGCCGCCGGTGCAGCGGTCGCCGGGACGGTCAGCAGCAGGCAGGGGAACAGGGATGAAGGACGCCACGCCGGTCGCCGAGGGCTGGGCGCTGAAGGTGCCCGGCCGGGGCAGCGTGCCCGCGACGGTGCCGGGGTGCGTGCACACCGACCTGATGGCCGCCGGGGTGATCCCGGACCCGTACCTGGACCGCAACGAGACCGAGGTGGCGTGGGTCGGCCGCGCGGACTGGCGTTACGAGACGGCGCTGCCGCCGGCCGCGCCCGGACACGAGCGGACCGACCTGGTCTTCGACGGGCTGGACACCGTGGCCGAGGTCCGGCTCGGCGCACGGGTGCTCGGCCGCACCCGCAACATGCACCGCGCGTACCGCTTCGACGTCACCGACGCGCTCGACACGGCCGCGGACACCCCGCTGACCGTCGCCTTCACCTCCGCGTACACCGAGGCCGAACGGGTCCGCGCGCTGCTCGGCGCGCGCCCCAACGCCTATCCCGAACCCTTCCAGTACATCCGGAAGATGGCCTGCTCCTTCGGCTGGGACTGGGGGCCGACCCTGGTCACCGCCGGCATGTGGAAGCAGGTGCGGATCGAGCGCTGGTCCACCGCGCGGCTGGCCGGCGTGGTGCCGCAGGTCACCGTCGCCGAGGGCACCGGCCGCGTCGAGGCGCGGATCGAGCTGGAGCGGACCGCCGCCGGCGCCGCCCGGCCGCTGACCGTACGGCTGCGGGTCGGCGACAGCGTCGCCGAGACCACCGCCGCGCCCGGCACCGACCGCCTCACCGTCGGCTGCGAGGTGCCCGGCGCCCGGCTGTGGTGGCCGCGCGGCTACGGCGAACAGCCGCTGTACGCCTGCGAGGTGACCGTCCTGGACGGCGCCGAGCCGCTCGACACCTGGCAGCGGCGGATCGGCTTCCGCAGCGTCGAACTGGACACCGCGCCCGACGCGCACGGCTCGGCGTTCACCCTGCGGGTCAACGGCACCGCCCTGTTCGCCCGAGGCGTCAACTGGATTCCCGACGACGCCTTCCCCAGCCGGGTCGACGCCCCGCGCTACCGCGCCCGCCTGGCGCAGGCCGCGGCCGCCGGGGTGGACCTGGTGCGGGTGTGGGGCGGCGGGATCTACGAGAGCGACGACTTCTACGACGCCTGCGACGAGCTGGGCCTGCTGGTCTGGCAGGACTTCCTCTTCGCCTGCGCCGCCTACCCCGAGGAGCAGCCGCTGCGCTCCGAGGTGGAGGCCGAGGCCCGGGAGAACGTCGCCCGGCTCGCCCCGCACCCCTCGCTGGTGCTGTGGAACGGCAACAACGAGAACCTGTGGGCCTTCCGCGACTGGGACTGGGAGCCCGAACTCGCCGGCGCTTCCTGGGGCGAGGGCTACTACCTGGGCCTCCTCGCCCGGGTCGTCGCCGAGACCGACCCGACCCGCCCGTACTGGGCCGGCAGCCCCTGGTCCGGCTCCTGGCGGCACCACCCCAACGACCCCGGCCACGGCACCGCCCACTCCTGGGACGTGTGGAACCGGACCGACTACACCGACTACCGCGACAGCGTCCCGCGGTTCGTCGCGGAGTTCGGCTGGCAGGCCCCGCCCGCCTACGCCACGGTGCGCCGCGCCATCGGCGACACACCGCTCACCCCCGACTCGCCCGGCATGCTCCACCACCAGAAGGCCGCCGACGGCAACGGCAAACTCGCCCGCGGCCTGGCCCGGCACTTCCCCGTCCCGGCCGACTTCGACACCTGGCACTACCTCACCCAGGTCAACCAGGCACGTGCCGTGGCCACCGGTGTCGAGCACTGGCGCGCGCACTGGCCGCGCTGCGCCGGCACCGTCGTCTGGCAGCTCAACGACTGCTGGCCGGTGACGTCCTGGGCCGCCATCGACGGCGACGGGCGGCCCAAGCCGCTCTACCACGAGCTGAAGCGGCTGTACGCGGACCGGCTGCTGACCTTCCAGGAGCGCGCGGGGGACGGCGGGGACGGCGGGGACGGCGCTCTGGTGCTGGCCGTGGTCAACCAGGCGGGGCGGGCCTGGTCCGGGAGCGTGCTGCTGCGCCGGGTCACCGTCGGGGGCGAGGTGCTCGCGGAGGTCCGGCTGCCCTTCACCGCGGCCGCCCGTACCGTCGCCGACCTGCCGGTGCCGCCGCGGCTGCGGCCGGCGGCGGGCAGCACCGCGCAGCTGCTCACCGCGGACGCCGAGCCGAACGCCGAGCGGGGCGGCGACACGGACACCGAGCCGGGGGCGGCGCGCGCGTACTGGTTCCCCGTCCGGGACAAGGACTTCGCCTACCCGCACCCGCGGTGGGACCTCGCGCTGACCGTCCGCGACCAGGACACCGGCGGCCCCGACACCGCCGTGCCCGCCGTGCCCGCCGTCGAGATCACCGTCACCGCCCGCACCCTGCTGCGCGACCTGCTCCTCCAGGCCGACCGGCTCGGCCCGGCCGCGCACACCGACCGCGGCCTGACCACGCTGCTGCCCGGCGAGCACGCCACCTTCACCGTGCACGGCTGGCCCGACCCCACCGCCGAGGCCGCCACCGCCGCCCTGCACACCGTCAACGCCGCGGTCGTACGGTAGGTTGTCCGGCACGGCGCCGCGGACCGGGTCCGGCCGCAGCGCGCCCCGCGACGAGCCGAGGAGGTGGGACCGATCAACCGCCGCAGGACACCACGCTCGCTCCCACCGCACGGCCGCGCCCGCTGACGTCGACGCCCCGCGCGACGGCACGGCCCCAGGGAGCGCCACGCTTCCCGAAAGGCACCGCCACCCATGTCCGAACCCCGCTTCGCGCCCCGCCCCGGCACCGGCAGCCGCCCCGGCTGGCCGCACCCGGCCGACACCGCCGCCGAACTGCGCGCCGCCGGCTGCGTCTTCGCCGAGGAGGAGGCGGGCCTGCTGACCGAGGCCGCCGCCACCCCGCGGGAGCTGGCCGCGATGGTGGCGCGCCGCGCGGGCGGCCTGCCCCTGGAACACGTCGTCGGCTGGGCCGGGTTCGCCGGCCTGCGGATCGAGGTCGGCCCCGGGGTGTTCGTGCCGCGCCGCCGCACCGAGTTCCTGCTCGCCCGTGCCGCCGCCCTGCTGCGCCCCGGCGCGGTCGTGCTGGACCTGTGCTGCGGGTCCGGGGCGGTCGGCGCCGCACTCGCCGCGGCCGCGCCCGGCGTCGAACTCCACGCCGCCGACCTCGACCCCGCCGCCGTGCGCTACGCCCGCCGCAATCTGGCGGCCGCCCGCGGCCAGGTCCACGAGGGCGACCTGTTCGCGCCCCTGCCGCCCACCCTGCGCGGCCGGGTGGACATCCTCACCGCCAACGTCCCCTACGTGCCCACCGGCGACATCCCGCTGCTGCCCGCCGAGGCCCGCGACCACGAGGCACCGCTCGCCCTCGACGGCGGCGCCGACGGCCTGGACCTGCTGCGCCGCGTCGCCCGCGACGCCGCCACCTGGCTCGCGCCGGGCGGCACCCTGCTCTCCGAGGCCGGCCGGGCCCAGGTCCCCGCCGCCCTGCGTGCCCTGCGCGCCGGCGGCCTGACCGCGGCCACCGCCCACGACCCCGACCTGGAGGCCACCGTCCTGCTGGCCACCCGCCCGCACCCCGGGCCCGCCCCGCACCGGTCACCGCGGGAGCGGCCCTGAGCGGCGGGCGCTACTCCGGGCCGGCGTCGGCGGTGCGCAGGCCGGTGGACCACTTCTCCTCGATGTTGCCGTACTTCCAGACGGCCAGGGCCACGGCCCAGGTGAGGAAGAACAGGCCGACGATGACGTAGCCGACGATGTTGAGGTCCAGCCCGCCGATCCAGTCCCAGAAGGAGCCGTGCAGACCGGCCTTGTCGGAGATCAGGCCGAGCAGTTCGACGGTGCCGATGATCAGGGCGACCGCGACGGACAGGCCGGTGATGGTGAGGTTGTAGTAGACCTTGCGGACCGGCTTGGAGAACGCCCACTCGTACGCGAAGTTCATGAACGAGCCGTCGATGGTGTCCAGCAGGCACATGCCGGCGGCGAAGAGGACCGGCAGGCACAGGATCGCGTACCAGGGCAGGCCCGAGGCGGCGCCGGAGCCGGCCAGCACCAGCAGCGCGATCTCGGTGGCGGTGTCGAAGCCGAGGCCGAAGAGCAGGCCGATCGGGTACATCTGCCACGGCTTGCTCACGGACTTCATCAGCCGACCCAGCAGGCGGTTCATCAGACCGCGGTTGTTGAGCTGGTCCTCCAGCGCCGCCTCGTCGAACTCGCCGTGCCGCATCCGCCGGAAGACCTTCCAGATGCCGCCCAGGATCAGCAGGTTGACCAGCGCGATCGCGTACAGGAACGTGCCCGAGACGGTGGTGCCGATCCAGCCGGTGACGTCGTGCAGCCCGGAGTTGTCGTGCGCCACCGGGTCGGCGAGCGACCTGATGCCCAGGGAGAGCAGGAAGGACAGCCCGAAGACGATCGAGGAGTGCCCGAGCGAGAACCAGAAGCCGACCGACAGCGGCCGCTTGCCCTCGCCCATCAGCTTGCGGGTGGTGTTGTCGATCGCGGCGATGTGGTCGGCGTCGAAGGCGTGCCGCATCCCGAGCGTGTAGGCGGTGACGCCGATGCCGACCCCGAAGACGCCGGTGCCCGTCCGGTAGTGGTGCGGGGCGACGATCACCGCGAGCGTGAACCAGCCGATGACGTGCAGCGCCACGATGAAGCCGGCCATACCGCCCAGCCGGGTCCACTCGGCACGCGACATCGACGCCGATATCCGCTGGAGGCGGGACCCCGCGGCGGGGCGGGTCTGGATGATGGAGGTCAACGTTGCGTCCTTTGCGACCGGGGGCGGGACACCTCGATGCGACACATTACTTGTTGCAAGTTGCTCGCAACAAGACCGGGTCCTCATGCCCGCAACGCTTTGACCTGCTTCATCCCGGGCGCACCGGCACACGGGAGAGCGCACAGTCGCCGCACAGCGCCCCGGCGTGACCCGGCGCGGCCCGGTAGATCAGGCAGCAGCTGCGCCGCCGGAAGGCGCCGTGGCCCCCGCCGGCGTCCGCCGGGGTGAGATGCCCGGCGCCGCGCAGCGGGCCGCCGGCCAGCAGCAGCCCGGTCAGCGCGCGGGCCCGCGCGGCGGCCTCCGGGCGGGCCCCGGCGACCATGCGGGCGGCGCCGGCGAGCGCGGACGCGGTGTTGCCCCGCAGGACGTGCGGGGAGACGCGGAAGTCCGCGCAGGCCGCGGTCAGTTCGCGGACCGGGCCGGAGAGGACCGCCGCCGCGAACGCGTCCGCGACCCCACCGAGGCCCGCCACCCTGCCGAGGTCCGCGACCCCACCGGTCTCCGCGGGCCCGGTCTCCGCCGGGGCGGGCGGGCCCGCGGCGCGGCCGGGCAGCCCCGGCAGGGCCAGCGGGTAGGGGCCGCCGAGCGCGGGCTGCCAGCGCAGGTCGGACAGCCGTACGGCGCCGGGCACGTGCCCGTACAGCACGGCCAGCGCCAGGTAGGGGGAGAGCAGCCGCGCCACCAGGCCCAGGTGGGTCACGGACGCGGCCACCCGCTCCTCGACCGCGTCCGGCTGCTGCCCGCCGCCCGCGGCCAGCACCCCGCGTACGGCGGCCACGCGGGCGGCCAGCACCCCGCTGCCGTCGCCCAGCTCGCCCATCGACCGCCAGCCGGAGCCGCCGCCGGCCGCATCGGCCGCCGCAGCGCTCTCGACCGCGAAGAACGGCCCCAGCTCCGCCAGGGCCGCTCTCGTCTCATCGCCGTGCACGGCGCCACCCTGCCGCGGCAGGGCGGGATGGCGCGCCGAGGCGCCCCCTCACGCCTCCACCGGGCCGACCCGGGGCGCCCGTGCGGCGCGGCCGGTCGGCGAGGCGCTCAGCACCCGCTCCGAAAGCGGCCCGAAGACCAGCGCGATCGCCGACCACAGCAGCAGCTGCGCGGCCACCGAGTACAAGCGGAACCGGAACAGCACGTCCGCAGGGAAGCCCGGGTAGACGATCCGCCCCGCCGGGTCGGTCAGCGGCTGAGGTGTCTCCGTGGCGTGGTTGCCGTACTGCTCGCGGTTGGCGGCCAGGTGTCCCAGCGCGGGCAGCAGGCCGATCACGACGCCGATGGCGACCACGAAGGCCGCACCGGCCAGCAGCGTGGCGTTCCACGTGCCGAACCGCCCCTGGAGCCGCCGCCCCAGCCACACCGCCAGCGCGAGCAGCGTGATCGAGCAGACCACCATGACCAGATAGAGCCCGGTGCGGGCCTTGATGGTGTCCTCGTGCCCGATCGCGGGCGGGTTCGCCGGGTACTTCACGAACGGCACCAGGTAGAAGCCGAGGAAGCCGCCGCCGGCCACCAGCAGCGCCAGCGTGCGCGGCCGGACGCCGCCCACCCGGCCCAGGCACACCGTGTAGACCACCGCGAACAGGGCGCCCATCGCCGCACCGAAGAGGACCAGGCCCACGCCCATGCCGACATCGGCCTGGACGGTGCGGCTGAACAGGTCGGGGCCGTCCGGGGAGACCGGCAGGCCCGCGGCCTTGTCCAGGGCGTTCTGCGCCGCGTCCCGGCCGCTCTCGTAGCTGATCGCCCGGTTGATCTGCGGTTCGGCGAAGATCCGCGCGAAGACGAACGCGAGCAGCCCGCCGATCGCGCCGGCGAGCACGCCGCGCAGTACGAGTCGTTTCTCCATGTCGAGTTGTCCGCCTGCCTGGTGTCGTCAGTGGCAGGGGAAGCCGAGGAAGTGCCGCGCGTCGTGCACGAACTCGTGGATGTGCATGTCCCGGCCGAAGACGGACACCGCGCCCTGGTCGACGCCGATGAAGTAGTAGGCGGCCAGCGCCAGGAGCGCGCTGCCGACCAGCCAGAGCACCGCCTTGGAGACGGGCAGGACAACCGGCGTGGCCTCGGTCGACGAAGGGGTGGACACAGAACTCACGGGTGGGGCCTCCTTCGGGGATACAGCGTCCCTCGGTTCGAATGGGGCGGCGTGACGGCGGAGTATCTGACTCCCGGACGCCCCCAGAGGCGACCGGTACACAGTGGCGCGACCGTGCCGGAGTTCCACCGGCTTCCTCACACCATCACGAACGGCCAGCGTACGGGCGGGCGAACCGGCACGTCAACGCGTGTCACCTGCTTCCCGCCACGCCGCGCGGGGGCCGCCGCGCCGCCGGAGGCGGCAGCAACTCCCCGACCAGCGCGGCCACTTGATCCACCTCGATGAGGAAGCCGTCATGCCCGTACGGCGAGTGGATCGTCCGCGTCCGGTCCGCGCCCGGGATGCCCGCCGCCAACTCCTCCTGCTGCGCGGTCGGGTAGAGCCGGTCGGAGTCGACCCCGGCCACCAGCGCGGGCGCCGTGACCCGCCGCAGCGCCGCCGCGGTGCCGCCCCGCCCGCGCCCCACGTCATGGGCGTTCATCGCCTCGGTGAGCACCACATAGCTGCCCGCGTCGAACCGGCGCACCAGCTTGTCCGCGTGGTGGTCGAGATACGACTCCACCGCGTACCGGCCGCCGTGCCAGGGCAGTTCACCGCGCTGCGGGTCCCGGCCGAAGCGCGCCCGCAGTTCCGGCTCGCTGCGGTACGTCAGGTGCGCCAGCCGGCGGGCCTGGCCGAGACCGGCGTGCGGGCCGCCGCCCGGCCCGGCGCCGTGGTAGTCGCCGCCGCGCCAGGCCGGGTCGGCCCGGATCGCCCGCAGCTGCACCGACGCCCAGCCGATCTGCTCGGCACTGGCCGCCGCCGGGCAGGCGAGCAGCAGCAGCGCGCCGACCCGCTCCGGGCGGCCGGCCGCCCACTCCAGCGCCCGCATGCCGCCCATCGACCCGCCGACCACCAGCGCCCACCGGTCGATGCCCAGCGCGTCCGCCAGGCCCGCCTCGGCCGCGACCTGGTCGCGCTGGGTCAGGAACGGGAAGGCGCCGCCCCACGGCCGCCCGTCCGGCCGGGCGGTGGCCGGGCCGGTGCTGCCCTGGCAGCCGCCCAGCACGTTGGGCGCCACCACGAAGAAGCGGTCGGTGTCCAGCGCCCGGCCCGGCCCGACCAGCGCGTCCCACCAGCCGGCCGTGGGATGGCCGGGCCCGGCAGGACCGGCGACGTGGCTGTCCCCGGTCAGCGCGTGCAGCACCAGGACCGCGTTCGACCCGTCGGGCGCGAGGCGGCCCCACGTCTCGTACGCCAGCCGCACCTCCGGCAGTTCGCCGCCCGCCTCCAGCGCGAGCGGCCCCGCCGCGCGGTGCCAGCGCCGCCGCCCGGGCGGGTCCCCCGGCCGCCACGCCCCGGAGGCGGGCGGCGGGAGGACCCCGCCGGCGCCGGCGGGTTCCGGGGCGGCGGCGGGCGATCCGGCGCCGGGGACCGGCGGCGTGCCAGGCACGGTCAGGACGCGCCCTTGGCCGCGCGGAACCCTGCTTCCAGGTCGGCCTTGAGGTCCGCGACGTTCTCGATGCCGACCGACAGCCGCACCAGGCCGGGCGTCGCACCGGTCTGCGCGAGCTGCGCCTCGTCGAGCTGGCTGTGCGTGGTGGAGGCCGGGTGGATGATCAGGCTGCGCACGTCGCCGATGTTCGCCAGGTGGCTGAAGAGCCGCACCGCGTCCACGAACCGCCGGCCGGCCTGTGCGCCGTCGCGCAGTTCGAAGGCGAGCACCGCGCCCGCGCCGCGCGGCAGGTAGCGCTGCCCGGCCTCGTACCAGGGGCTGGAGGGCAGGCCCGGGTAGTGCACCGCCGCGACCTCGTCGCGGGCCTGGAGCCACTCCGCGAGCTCCTGCGCGTTCGAGGAGTGCCGCTCCAGCCGCAGGGACAGCGTCTCGACGCCCTGGAGCAGCAGGAACGCCGAGTGCGGCGACAGCGCCGGGCCGAGGTCGCGCAGCAGCTGCACCCGCAGCTTGACCGCATAGGCGCCGGGGCCGAGCGCCGGCCAGTACTGGAGGCCGTGGTAGCTCGGGTCGGGCGCGGAGAAGTCCGGGAAGCGGTCGGCGTGCGCCCCGAAGTCGAAGCTGCCGCCGTCCACGACCACACCGGCGATGGTGGTGCCGTGGCCGCCGAGGAACTTCGTCGCCGAGTGCACCACCACGTCCGCGCCGTGCCGCAGCGGCTGGAGCAGGAAGGGCGTCGGCACCGTGTTGTCCACGATCAGCGGCACCCCCTCGGCGTGCGCCGCGTCCGCCACGGCCTGGACGTCCAGCACGTTGCCGCGCGGGTTGCCCAGCGTCTCGGCGAAGAACGCCTTGGTGTTCGGCCGCACCGCCGCCCGCCACGCGGCGACGTCGTCCGGGTCGACGAAGGACACCTCGACGCCGAACCGCGGCAGGGTGTGCTTGAAGAGGTTGTACGTCCCGCCGTACAGCGACGAGCCGGCCACCACGTGGTCGCCGGCGCCCGCCAGCGTCAGGATCGCCAGGGTCTCCGCGGCCTGGCCGGACGCCAGCGCCACCGCGGCGACCCCGCCCTCCAGCGCGGCGATCCGCTGCTCGAACACGTCCTGGGTCGGGTTGTGGATGCGGGTGTAGATGTTGCCCGGCTCGGCCAGCGCGAACAGGTCCGCGGCGTGCTGGGTGTCGCGGAAGACGTACGACGACGTCTGGTAGATCGGCACCGCCCGCGCCCCGGTCGCCGGGTCGGGCACCGCCCCCGAGTGGACCTGCCGGGTCTCGAACGACCAGTTCGGCTCCTCGGTGGCGGCGGCGACGGCGGTCTCGGGCGTGTGCCCGGCGGTCACGGCGTCGACGGGCTGCTGCTCGGTCATGGTTCTCCCTGTGCTGGGACGCGTACGGGTGGCGCTGCGGGTGTGCTGCGGAGGTGCGCGCGGGTACGCCACCGGCGCCCGCGGGGCCGTACCCCCGGGGGTGGACACCGGGGGCGGGGCGGGGCGTTGACGACGGCGGAGGCGTACGGCGCGAGGCGTACGGCGACGGTCCGGCGGTGCGGCGGACGTCAGCGCGCGCCGGGACACCCCGTGGTCGTGACGCGCGCGTAGTCCACGTGGCGGCGCTTCACGAACGGGGTCATGCGGCCCATGGAAGCACGGCCGGGCGCGGCTGTCCCGGCTGCGGCGCAGGCTTAACACGGCGTTGGTATTCGCCGCCCCCGGCCCGCCCGGGCCAGCGCGCGGGTCTGCTCAGCCGACCGGGGCGAGGCGGTCGGCCAGCGCGGTCAGAGCGGGGCCGAGCGGCAGGTCGAGGCGGAGCGCGGCCAGGTCGTCGCCCCGGGTGGGGCCCTGGTTGACGATGGCCACCGGGGTGCCGTGCTTGGCCGCGTGGCGCGCGAACCGCAGCCCCGACATCACCGTGAGGGAGGAGCCGGCCACCAGCAGCAGCGACGCGGCGTCCACGAGCGCGTAGCTCGCGTGCACCCGGGGGAGCGGCACCTGCTCGCCGAAGAACACCACGTCGGGCTTGAGCACGCCGCTCCCGCACACCGCGCAGCCGACCGGGCGGAAGGACGCGACGTGCTCGGCGGGCAGCTCCGCGTCCCCGTCGGCGGCGATCCGGGCCGCGAGCGCGCGAAACCCCGGGTTCGCCGCGTCCAGCCGCTCGGCCAGGTCCGTCCGCGGCCCGCGGGCCCCGCAGTCCAGGCAGACCACCGCGTGCAGGCTGCCGTGCAGCTCGACCGCGTCGGCCGTGCCCGCGGCGGCGTGCAGCCCGTCCACGTTCTGCGTGACCACGCCCGTCACCAGCCCGGCCGCGGCCAGCCGCGCCACGGCCCGGTGGCCCGCGTTCGGCCGGGCCCCGGCGATCGACGGCCAGCCGACGTGGCTGCGCGCCCAGTACCGGCGGCGGCCCTCCGCGCTGCCGGTGAACTCCTGGTACGTCATCGGGCTGCCGCGCCGCCGCCGGCCGGTCTCGCCGCGGTAGTCGGGGATGCCCGACTCCGTGGACAGCCCCGCCCCGCTCAGCACCACGACGCCGCCGCGCGACACCAGCGGCAGCAGGGGCGCCAGCGCCGCCAGGGCCTCGGCGCCGCTGCCTGCCTCCGTGCCGGTGCCCGCGTCCGTGCCCGTGACTGCGCCCACGCCGGTGTTCATGCCGGCAGCCTACGTCCGCGGCGGCCCGCCCCGGGAGGCGGAAACCGCCGATCTGCGGGATGATGGAGTACTGCCCTGGGGAGGTGTGTGCCCATGGAGGAGTACCCCGCCGTCTACGAACTGGTCTTCCAGGCCCCCGCCGTCGAGGACGACGTCGTCGTCGTCCACCGCACCGACGCGTCGGGCGCGGGCGGCTACCCCGTCTACGAGGACGAGACCGGCATCGTGCGTGCCGAGATCAGCGCCGAGGGCGAGGTCCGGATGATGGCCAGTGGCGGCCACCAGCAACCGGTGCCGCCGCACGCGGTACGGGCGGCCTGAGGCCCGCCCCCGACGGCCGGGCCGGGCACGGCAACAGCGCCGTGCCCGGCCCGGCCGTCGGCATGCCGCCGCCGTTCACCCCTGGCGCCCGGCGCCGTCCACCAGCACCGCCCGGTCGCGCGCGGCCACCACGGCCGCGGACAGGCTCGCGATGTCGTACGCGCCGTGGTGCCGGCGGCCGTTGATGAAGAACGTCGGCGTGCCGGAGACCCGGCTCAGGTCCGCCGACTCCACGTCCCGCGCGACCCGCGCGGCGCCCTTGCGGGCCTTGAGCGCGTGCCGGAACCGGTCCACGTCCAGCCCCAGCCGGTCCGCGTGCCGGAGCAGGTCCTTCACGCCCAGTTCGTCCTGGCTGGTGATGAGCAGGTCCCGCATCTCCCAGAAACCGCCCTGGAGCGCGGCCGCCTCCGACGCCTCCGCGGCGAGCTGCGCGTGCGGGTGCACATCGGTCAGCGGCAGGTGCCGCCAGACGTAGCGCACGTCCCCGAAGTCGGCGAGCAGCTCGCGCACCACGCCCTCGGCCTGCCCGCAGTAGGGGCACTCGAAGTCGCCGTACTCGACCACGGTCACCGGCGAGTCGAGCGGGCCGCGCACATGGTCCAGCTCCGGGTCGACCGGCTCGGCCAGGTCCACCACCGACTGCGCGGTGCCCAGCAGCGCCCGCGCCCGCCGGGCCGCCGGCAGCCGCGAGGTGACCAGCGCGACCACGGACGTGCTCAGCATCGCGAAGACCACCGCGCTGAGCACCCCGATCTTCGCCTCGTCCAGCTGCTGGCCGGTGAATGCCAGCGTCGCGATCAGCAGCGACACGGTGAAGCCGATCCCGGCGATGGTGCCGCCGCCGGTCACCGCGCCCCAGCCGACCGGCGGGCGCATCCGGCCCCGGCTGAGCCGGGTGGCCAGCGCGGTGGAGCCCACGATGCCGATCGGCTTGCCCAGGCCGTAGGCGAGCAGGATGCCCAGCGTGATCGGGGAGGTGTACGCCCGCGCCAGCAGCGAGCCGTTGATCTCGATCCCGGCGTTGGCGAGGGCGAACAGCGGCACGATCACATAGCTGGACCAGGGGTGCCACAGCCGCTGGAGCCGGTCGTTGGGGGACAGCGCGGAGGCCAGGCCGAGCCGCGCCTCCCGCTCCAGCTCGGGCGTGGGCTGCTCGCGGAAGGACCGGAACAGGCCGCTGGCCCGCTCCAGCGCCTCGCGCGGCGCCGGATACGCGAACGCCAGCAGGCCGATCACCAGGCCCACTACCACCGGGTCCACCCCGGAGTGCACGAACGCCGTCCACGCCGCGATCCCGAGCACCGCGTACGGGCCGCCGCGCCGTACCCCGGCCCGCCGGATCACGGCCACCACCGCCAGCAGGCCGATGCCGACCGCCAGCGGGGTCCAGGAGAGGTGCTCGCTGTAGGCGACCGCGATCACCGCGAGCGCCACGAAGTCGTCGACCACGGCCACGGTGAGGATGAAGGTGTGCAGCCGGCGCGGGAAGCGCGCGCCGAGCAGCGCGAGCATGCCCAGCGCGAACGCGGTGTCCGTGGACATCGCGGCGCCCCAGCCGTGGCCGGCGTGCCCGCCGGAGTTCACCGCGAGGTAGATCGCCACCGGCACGACCATGCCGCTGATCCCGGCCAGCAGCGGCAGCGCGATCCGGCGCCGGTCGCGCAGTTCGCCCATGTCGAACTCGCGCCGCGCCTCCAACCCGACCACCAGGAAGAACAGCGTCATCAGGCCGCTGTTGACCCACTCGCGCAGGTCCAGGTCGACGCCGTGGCCGCCCCACTGCACCGACAGCCGGGTCGCCCACACCGAGGCGTAGTCGCCCGGCGCCGCGTTGACCCACACCAGCGCCGCGACGGTCGCGGCGAGCAGCACCGCGGCGCTGCCGGTCTCGGTGCGGATGTACGCCCAGGGCGACGCGGTGCTGTCGCGGTCGCGCTCGCTGCGGTCCGCGTCGTCGTCCTGGTCCGGCGGACCGGCCCGGTCCGCCGCGTCCGGCAGATCCGGGCGGCCCTGCTCCCGCGACCGGTCCGGATCATCCGGCGAGGGAGCCCTGAAGCTCCGGAACATCCAGCCTCCCACTGTGTGAACTGCGCTGATCTCACCCTGGCACGTCCGGGTGCCGTCCGGCACGCGCACACCGCGCCGGCGGCATCCGGTGCGCCAGACACCCGAACCCGCCGGGCCCGCCGATCATTCCAGCCGCCCGCGGCGGGCGGGCGGCAACTGCCGGCTCCGGGCGGGAACCGCGCGGGCGCGGCGCGCGTATTCCGTAGCGACCGCTGGTGATCCCCGGGGGGTCCCAGGTGGGAGGATGGTCACGGTCGGAATTCGCACCACCACGACGACAAGGGGGCGGCCGGGGATGGCACGGGACGACGCCGTGATCGGCCGCACGGGGGAACTGCTGATCGGCACCCGGGGACCCGCCGGTCCCGGCGAGGTCCTGGTGCGGGTCAGAGGCGGCTCCGAGACCTTTCTCGCCTGGTCGGACGAACCCCTGCCCGAGGGGGCGACCGTGCTCGTGGTGGAATCCCGCGGCAGCCGCCAGGTCGATGTCATCCAGTGGCTCGACGGAGTAGACGCACCGGCGGGCTGAGCCGGGTGCGACGGGGGCACGTGCCGCGCGTGGGCCGCGCGGGTGCGCACCCGGGGCGCCGGTTCGGCCGCGCACAGAAGGGGACTATGGATGTTGGGATATCGCGTACCCGCGCCCGATGAGGCGATGCTCATCTCGGGCGGCCGGCGGGGGTTGGGAGGCGCCCCCTTCCGGGTGGTGACCGGCCACGGCAAGTTCGTCCTCCCCGTGTTCCGCAAGACCCGGTTCCTGACCCTCGCCATGTGCGAGGCGGAGGTCTCCGAGAAGTGCGTGACCCGGCAGGGCATCGCGCTGACGGTCAAGGCGGTCATCGCGTTCAAGGTCGGCAACGACCACGAGAGCATCGTCAACGCCGGGCAGCGCTTCCTGTCCGACCAGGACCAGATGGCGGTCCTGACCGGCCGGATCTTCGCCGGCCACCTGCGGTCGATCATCGGCTCGATGACGGTCGAGGAGATCGTCACCGAGCGGCAGAAGCTGGCCACGGAGGTGCTGGAGACCTCCAAGTCCGAGATGGCCAAGATCGGGCTGACGGTGGACTCGCTCCAGATCCAGTCGATCGACGACGGGGACACCGGCTACATCGACGCGATGTCGGCGCCGCACAAGGCCGCCATCCAGCGGCAGGCGCAGATCGCGCAGGCCCAGGCCACCCAGGCGTCGGTGGAGGCCCAGCAGGTCGCGGCGCGCAACCAGGCCGAGTACGCGCGGCAGACCGCGGTCGTGCAGGCGGAGTACAACGCCGAGGTGGACCGGGCGCAGGCCCAGGCCGCCCAGGCGGGGCCGCTGGCCCAGGCACACGCCCAGCAGGAGG
Source organism: Streptomyces sp. CA2R106 (assembly GCF_037034245.1). Classification (NCBI taxonomy): domain Bacteria; kingdom Bacillati; phylum Actinomycetota; class Actinomycetes; order Kitasatosporales; family Streptomycetaceae; genus Streptomyces; species Streptomyces sp. CA2R106. The sequence continues at coordinate 94,463 of NZ_JBAGKC010000003.1, read as the reverse complement.
TGCTCGCCGCGCAGACCGAACTGGCGCTGCGCGCGGCCGAGCTGCGCCAGCAGCAGCTGGTCGCGGAGATCGTCAAGCCGGCCGAGGCCGAGGCGGAGCGGATCAGGGTGCTGGCCGTGGCCGACGCCGAGCGGATGCGCATCCAGGCCGCCGCGGCGGCGTCGCACGACCGGGTCGCGCTGGACCGGATGCTCATCGACCAGCTGCCGCAGATCGTCAAGGAGGCGTCGGCGGGCCTGTCCGGCGCCAACGTCAATGTGCTCAACGGCGCGGACGGCCTCAGCGAGATCGCGGCGGGGCTGGTCAGCCAGGGGCTGACGATCCTGGACTCGGTCCGCAAGAACCTCGGCGGCGAGCAGGGCGGCGAGGTGCCCGGCGCCGGGCTGGCACTGCGCGGGCAGGTCGGCGGGAAGGGCGGGCGCGGCGCGTCCTCCTCGTCCTCGTCGTCGTCGTCCGACGGTCCGGTCGACATCGACTGAGCTGCCGAGCAGCCGGCGCCACGGGTACGGCGTCCGCCCGCCCCTGCACGGGGGAGGGGCGGGCGCCGTACCCGTTCGCGGGGGCGCGCGGTACGGCGCCCGGTGGTTGGCTTCATGTGGTTTGTCCGGCTTTCCCGGGGTACGCGCCTGGGGGTACGACCTTCCCGGGGTCCCTCCCGCGGACCCGCGCGACCGGACGGAGCGGCGACATGGCGACCACCACTGCCCACGGCAACCCGCACGTGGCCGACGAGGGGCTGAGCATCTCCGGGGACGCCCGGCCGCGGCCCGGCGAGACGCCGCCGGCGGAGTCGGGGGTCTCGGACCTGGACGGCCCGGAGCGCGAGGCGCTCAGCCGCGGCTGGGGCGCCCTGCCGATCAGCCTGATCATGGCGGTGGTGGTGCTCTTCGTCGCCGGGCTGCTGGGCTGGGCGCTCCAGATGATCATCTGGCCGTCGAGCTGACCGGTCCGCCCGGCCCGCCCGCCGCTCGGGGCTGACCGGTCAGTCGGCCAGTGCGGAGCGGCGCTGCGCGGGCGGCAGCAGCAGGACCTCGAGCGCCGCGGCGCAGGCCCGGGCACGGGCGACGAACCAGGGCAGCCGGGCGTCGGTGAGCACGTCGGGCGTGGAGCGCACCGCGAGCGCGGCGTGCGCGTGCCCGTCGGCGTCCAGCACCGGTACGGCCGCGGTGCGCACCCCGTACGCCGACTCGCCGTCGTTGAGCGCGTAGCCGGCCGCTTTTGCCCGGTCCAACTCGGCGCGCAGCGTGTCCAGTTCGGTGATGGTGCGGTCGGTGTGCGCCCGCAGCGGGGGCAGCGCCGCGAGGTCGGGCCCGCCCGGGGGCGCCCACGCCAGCAGCACCTTGCCCAGGGCGGTGGAGTGCAGCGGGCGGCGCAGGCCCAGGCCCGCCGTCGGGTGCACCGAACTGCCCACCAGGATCACCGCGTGGTCGCCGCTGCGGATCGCGAGGTCGGCCGTGGTGCCCGTGGCCCGTGCCAGCGCGTCGAGTTCGGGCTCCGCCAGGTGCATCCCCCGCTGGTGCAAGGAGAGTTGGCCCAGTTCGGCGACGGACGGGCCGAGCCGGTAGCGGGCGGTGTGCGCGTCCTGCTCCAGGAAGCCGGCCGCTACCAGGGTGCGGGCCAGCCGGTGCGCGGTGGACACCGACAGGTCCATCCGGCGGGCGAGTTGGGAGGCGCTCAGCTCGCCCGCGTTGTCCCGGAAGCAGTGCAGCAGCCGCAGCGCGCGGGTGACCGCCTGGGCTCCTGGGGGCGCGTCGGCGGCCTTGGGGCGCGCATCCGTCGTCATGGCCCAAGCATGCGGAGGCTGCCACCATCTGGCAACTGTTGCCGGAACATTGCGCCATGTCTCCCGCGGTGAACTCTCGCCGACAACTGCATCCCACATCGTGGGAAGTGTTGCCCGTGGCGGCATCGGTGTGCCAGCCTCCGTTGCAGACCGCACGCCGCACACCCAAGACGGAAGGGAGCCACCCGTGACCAGTACGTCCGGCCTGCTCAGCGCCTTCCGCCCGACCCTGTGCGCGCGGCTGTACCTGGACCTCGGCAGGTCCCGCGGCGCCAGCTGTCGCTGACCCCGGCTGCCGTACCCCTTCCCGCGTTGCGGTGCCCCGGGCCCGCCCGGCCCCCGGCCGAGCCCGGCCGCGCGCCCCCTGTCAGACCCCCGCGGCGCCCCCGCCGAAGCACCCCGCAGGCCCGTGCACGCCGTGCCCCGGTCCGCCGCCTCCCGCGCCCAACTCCCGCCTGGAGCCCCCATGTCCGCAACGGACGAGATCTGGTTCACCCGCTGCCCCGTGCCCACCGCCACCGGCATCGCCGCCGACCGGGGCACCCTGGCGGCCGAGTTCGCCCCCGACGGCATCGCCGTACGCTCGCTGCGCGACGCCGCCGCGGACAAGGACGGCGACGGGCTGCCGCTCAGCCACTTCACCCACGAACTCGCCGCGCTCTTCCGCGAAGGCGGCAACGTCCCCGCGCTGTGGGCGCGTTCACGCGGCGAGGCGACCCGGGTGATCGCGCTGACCTGGATCGAGGAGCGGCAGTCCATCCTGGTGCGCGCCGGCAGCGACCTGCGCGGCCCCGAGCAGCTGCGCGGCCGGAAGCTGGCCGTGCCCCGCCACGACATCGCGATCGACTTCTGGCGGGCCATGGCGCTGCACGGCCACGCCGGAGCCCTGGGCCTGGCCGGACTGACCCTGGACGACGCCCGCCTGGTCGACGTGCCCGGCGTCAGGCAGGGCCAGTGGGAGGGGGAGCTGGCGGCGCTGCGGGACGGCGTGGTCGACGCGGTCTACGTCAAGGGCGCCCTCGCCGTCGAGGCGGCCCGCCGCTACGGCGCCGAGGTCGCCGTCGACCTGGACGCCGCGCCCGACCGCCGCAGCCGGGTGAACAACGGCACGCCCCGCCCGATCACCGTCCACCAGCGGCTGCTGGACGAGCGGCCCGACCTCGTCACCCGCTTCCTCGCGGTGCTGCTCGACGCCGCCGAGTGGGCCGCGGGCCACCCCGGCGACCTCGCCCGCATCCTCGGCGCCGAGACCGGCGCCGGACCCGACGGGGTGGCCGGCGCCTACCGCGCGGGCACCGCGGGCAGCCTCGGGCTCGACCTGAGCCCGGAGCGGCTGGAGCTGCTCGCCCAGCAGGAGCGGTTCCTGTCCGCGCAGGGCTTCCTGCCCGAGCCGGTCGACGTCGCCGCCTGGGCCGACCACGAACCGCTGCGCCGGGCCCGGGAGCTGCGCGCGGCCCGCGCCCAAGGCGCCGCCACCTCCGCCACGGCCGCCGCACCGGCCCCCGCCACCCCCTGAACCCGTGCCGCCCGCGGCCACGCCCCTTCCTGGAGACCTCCCGTGAACGTCCGTCAACCAGCCCTCGCCCTCACCGCCCTGATCGCCGCGCTGTCCCTGGCCGCCTGCTCCTCGTCCTCCTCCCGTTCGGCCCGCGCGGACGCCGGCGGCAGCGGCGCGACCGTCACCGTCCGCATCCCCGACGGCGGCAACTCCGGAGTGCTCGCCCTCGGACGCAAGGACGGCTCGCTCGCCAAGGCCCTGGCCAAGGTGCACGCCAAGGTGGCCTGGACCGGCACCGCGGGCGCCTTCGCCCCCGCCGCGCAGGAACTCGACGCCAACGCGCTGGACTTCGCCGAGGGCTCCATCACCTCCGCGATCGCCGCGCTCGCCCAGACCCCCGGCTTCAAGCTGTTCTCCGCCGTCGACCCCGACGAGCTGGGCGAGGGCATCCTGGTGAAGAAGGACTCCGGCATCAACAGCGTCAGCGACCTGGTCGGCAAGAAGGTCGCCGTCTGGCACGGCGGCACCAGCGAGTACCTGCTGCTCAAGGCGCTCCAGCAGAACCACATCCCCGCCGACAAGGTCAAGCGGGTCTACCTCCAGCCCAACCAGGTCGGCCCGGTCTTCAACTCCGGCCAGGTGGACGCCTGGTCGACCTGGGCGACGTACTCCGTCCCCGCCCTCGCCAACTCCGGCGCCCGCTTCCTGACCACCGGCGGCCAGGTCGGCTCGGACAACTACGCGGTCTGGGCGGTCCGCAACGGCTTCGCCACCCAGCACCCCGAGGTCGTCAAGGCGCTCTACGCCTACCTGCACGACGCCGGGCTGAAGCAGCAGCAGAACCCCGCGGCCTACCTCAACGTCAAGACCAGCTCGGGCCCCGAAGCCGTCAGCCCGGCCCAGCGCGCCGTCGAACTGCCCATCGACAAGGCGCTCGGCACCGCCCAGCCGATCGGCGCGACCCAGCTCGCGCACTTCGCGACCGTCGCGCAGTTCTTCGCCGCACAGAAGATCACCAAGGGCGTCTTCGACGTCAAGCCGTACGTCATCGACATCGACACGACCACTGCGAGCGCGAAGTGAGCGGCGCGCTCGCCGACACCCCCCTCGGCACCTCCACCGACCCGGTGGCGCCCGGGCTGGTCGCCCCGCGCCCGAAGACCGTACGGCCCAGGCCGCGCGCGCTCAGCCTGGGCCTGCGGCTGCTCGGCCCGGTCGCGCTGCTGCTGGTCTGGATCTGGGCGTCCGCCTCCGGCACGCTGAGCCCGTCGCTGCTCGCCTCGCCCCGCCAGGTGCTCTCCGCGTTCAAGGAGCTGTGGACCAGCGGACAGCTCGGCGACGCGCTGTCGGTGTCGCTGACCCGCGCCGGGCTCGGCCTGCTCATCGGCGCCTCGGCCGGACTCGTCCTCGGCGTGCTGACCGGCTTCTCCCGGCTCGGCGAGGAACTCCTCGACTCCTCCATGCAGTTGCTGCGCACCATCCCGTTCCTGTCCCTGGTGCCGCTGTTCATGGTCTGGTTCGGCATCGGCGAGACCGCCCGGGTGGTGCTGATCGCGGTCGCGACCAGCTTCCCGATGTACGTCTCGGCCGCCGGCGGGGTGCGCAACACCGACCGCAAACTCGTGGAGGCCATGCGCAGCTTCGGGATGGGCCGGCTGGCGCTGGTCCGCGAGGTGGTGCTGCCCGGGGCGCTGCCCGCGCTGCTGTCCGGGCTGCGGCTGTCGATGACGCTCAGCGTGATCGCGCTGATCGCCGCCGAGGAGATCAACTCCACCGCTGGCATCGGCTACCTGATGTCCACCGCGCAGGAGTACAGCCGCACCGACATCCTCACGGTCTGCATCCTCATCTACGCGCTGATCGGACTGGTCGCGGACGGCAGCGCCCGGCTGCTGGAACGGGTGCTCATGCCGTGGCGGACGCAGGGGGCCGCGCGATGAGCGAGCCACTGACGTCCAAGGCGTCCCAGGCACCCGGCGGGCCCGGCGGCCGCGCCGCCGCCGTCCGCATCCGCGGCCTGCGCCGTACCTTCGGCGGCCGCGACGTGCTCGACGGCCTCGATCTCGACATCGCGCAGGGCGAGTTCCTCGCGCTGCTCGGCGCCAGCGGCACCGGGAAGACCACGCTGCTGCGGATCATCGGCGCGCTCGACCGCCATGACGGGGGCAGCGTGCTGGTCCCCGAGTCGCGCACCGTCGTCTTCCAGGAGCCGCGTCTGGTGCCGTCCAAGCGGGTGCTGGCCAATGTCACGGTCGCGCTGCCGCGCGGGGCGCGCACCAAGGAGACCGGGCGGCGGGCCCTGGCCGAGGTCGGGCTCGACCGGCACGAGGACGCCTGGCCGGCCACCCTGTCCGGCGGCGAGGCCCAAAGGGTCGCGCTGGCCCGTGCGTTGATCCGCGAGCCGGAACTCCTGCTGCTGGACGAGCCGTTCGCCGCGCTCGACGCGCTGACCCGGCTGCGCATGCACGAGCTCGTCGGCGAACTCTGCCGCCGCCACCGGCCCGCCGTCCTGCTCGTCACCCACGACGTCGACGAGGCGATCCGGCTCGCCGACCGGGTGGCCGTCCTGCGCGACGGCCGCCTCGCCTCCGACGAGCGCATCACCCTCGACCACCCCCGCGACAGCGCCGACCCCCGCTTCGCCGCCCTCCGCACCCGCCTGCTGTCCACCCTCGGGGTCCATCCCGCCACCCCGCCCGCCGCCGCCCCCGAGCCGCCTCCCGCGGACGGTCCGGCGGGCGGCGGACCACGTACCGGCTCAACTTCCCTCGTGACCAAGGAGCGTTCCGCATGACCGTCAACATCGGTGTCCACAAGGCCAATCCGTCGCTGTACTACCTGTCGCGGCTCGGGCTGCTCGAAGAGGCGCTGGCGGAGGCGGGGGAGAGCGTGGTGTGGCACCAGGCGGGTGGCCTGGCGACCGCGGGCGCGCTCGCCGACGGCACCATCGACTTCGGCGGGACCGGGTCGACGCCGCCGCTGTCGGCCCAGGCCGACGGGCACGACCTGGTGTACGCCGCGGTGTCCGCGCCGCGCCCCGGGCACGGTGCGCTGCTGGTGCGCGCGGACAGCGACATCGCCTCGCCCGCGGACCTCGGGGGCCGCACCGTGCAGCTCGCGATCGGCTCGTGGCAGACCCACTTCGTGGCGAAGTCCCTGGCCCTGCAGGGCCTTTCCTACGGCGCCGACATCACCGCCCAGCGCTCGGACGACGGTTCGTACGCGCGGCTGCTGGACGGCGGCATCGACGCGTGGGTGGCGCAGGGCGCGGAACTGACGGCGGCCCGCCGGGACAGCCGGCTGCGCACCCTGGCCGAGGCGGGCGACCTGATCGCCGACCGCTCGGTGTTCTTCACCCGCCGCGAACTGGCCGACACCCGACCGGAGCTGGTCGAGACCATCGTGCAGGCGCTGCGGGCGGCCGACAGCTGGGCCGCCGAGCACCTGGACGAGGCCGCCGAGATCGCCGCGGCCGACCAGGGCGGCAGCGCGCCGGACTGGCGGGAGGCACTGGCGGCACTGCCCTGGCGGCTGGAGCCGGTCTCGGACGCCTTTGTCGCCGAGCAGCAGGAGGCCGCCGACATCCTCGCCGCCGCGGGCTTCCTGGCCCGCCCCATCACCGTGGCGGACGCCCGCCACCCCGGCCTGGACGCCGCCGCCGCCCGCGCCCTGGCCGCCACGCCCGCCGCATCCTCGGAGAAGTGACCGTGCCCAGCCCCGAGATCCTCTGGTACATCATCCCGCGCGAAGGCGCCTACCCCTGGGAGCCGGCCGGCCGCCGCACCACCGACCTGGCCTACCTCCAGCAACTCGGTGTCGCCGTCGACCGGTCGGGCTACGACGGCGCGCTGTTCGCCACCGACCTGTACGACGTGTGGCTGCTGGCCAGCGCGATCGCCGCCCAGACCCGGCCGAGCTTCAAACCGCTGCTCGCGGTCCACCCCGGGCTCATCTCGCCCACCGTGCTCGCCAAGATGGCCCTGACCTTCGCCCACCTCTTCGGCCCGGACCGGCTGCGCTTCAACGTCGTCAACGGCTCCACCGAGGCCCTGCGCCAAGCGGGCCTGAACCTGGAGCACGACGAGCGGTACGAACTCAGCGCCGAGTACTGGGACATCGTCAAACGGCTCACCGCCGGCGAGGTCTTCGACCACAAGGGTCGCTTCTACGACCTGACGAACGCCGGCGCCGCCCTGCGCGAACTGGCCCCGCTCCAGGGCGGCGTGCACACCCCGCTGTGGTTCGGCGGGTCCTCCGCGCCCGGCATCGAGATGGCCGCGCAGCACGTCGACGTCTACCTCACCTGGGGCGAGCCGCCGCACCTGCTGAAGGAGAAGCTCGACCGGGTGCGCGAGCGCGCCGCCCACCACGGCCGCGAACTGCGCCTGGGCCTGCGGCTGCACCTCATCGTGCGCGACACCGAGGAGCAGGCGTGGGCCGCCGCCGACCGGCTGCTGGACGTCACCAGCCAGGCGACGTACACCCGGATGCTCGGCGACCCCGGGAGCAAGGACGGCGAGGGCTGGGCCCGGCAGTTCCGGCAGCACGGCGGGCGGGTGCCCAAGCACGCACGGGAGTTGGAGAAGCACCCCAACCTGTGGCCGGGCATGAGCCTGTTCCGGCCGGGCCCCGGCACCGCCGTGGTCGGCTCCACCGCCCAGGTCATCGAACGGCTGCGGGAGTTCCAGGAGCTGGGCGTGGACACCTTCATCCTGTCCGGCAACCCGCTGCTGGAGGAGTCCTACCGCATCGCCGAGACGGTGCTGCCCGCGCTGCGGGGCAGCGCCTGATGAACGACCTGGTGGCGCAGGCCCGTTCGCTCGGCCTCGACCGGCTGCGGCGGCAGCTGCACGCGCACCCGGAGACCGGCCTGCACCTGCCCCGCACCCAGCAGGCGGTGCTCGCCGCGCTCGACGTGCCGGGCGTGGCGGCCACCCCGGGCAGCGCGCTCAGCTCGGTGGTGGCGGTGGTCTCCGGCGTACGCCCGGGGCCCACGGTGCTGCTGCGGGCCGACCTGGACGCGCTGCCGTTCCCGGGCGGGCCGCGCCACGTGTGCGGCCACGACCAGCACGCCGCGATGCTGGTCGGGGCCGCGCACCTGCTCGCCGCCCGGCGGGAGGACTTCGCCGGCGACGTCCTGCTGATGTTCCAGCCGGGGGAGGAGGGGCACGACGGCGCCCGGCTCATGCTCGCCGAGGGCCTGCTGGAGACCACCGGCAGCCGCCCGGTCGCCGCGTACGCGCTGCACTCCAGCGCGTCGGCGCCGGCGGGCGTCTTCAGCAACGCGGCCGGACCCGCGCTGGCCGCCAATGGCACCCTGACCGTCACCCTGCACGGGCGCGGCGGGCACGGGGCCTGGCCGCACCGCGCCCGCGACCCGATCCCGGCGCTGGCCGCACTGGTCACCGCGCTGGGCGCGCTGCCGGCCCGGCGCTTCGACCCGTTCGACCCGGTGGTCCTCACCGTCGGGGCCCTGCACGCCGGTACCCGGCCGAACATCATCCCGGCGCAGGGCAGCCTCGAAGCGACCCTGCGGGCGCTGTCGGACACCGCGCTGGCCCGGCTCGCCGAGGAGGCCGGGCACGCCGCCCGCGGCATCGCCGCGGCCCACGGGCTCCAGGCACAGGTGGAGTACGCCCCCGGGTACCCGGCCACGGTGAACGACCGCGCCGAAGCCGACCTGGTCGGCCGGGCCGTGGCCGACCTGTTCGGCGCCGGGCGCTTCACCCGGGCCGCCCGCCCGGCGCTGGTGTCCGACGACATCGGCCGGGTGCTCGCCGAGGTGCCCGGGGTGATGACGAGCCTCGGCGCCTGCCCGCCCGGCCGCGACCCGGCCACCGCCCCGGGCAACCACGCGCCCGACGCGGTCTTCGACGACGCCGTGCTGCCCGACGGCGCCGCCCTGCTCGCCGAGGTCGCGCTGCGCCGCCTGTCCGCGGCGGCGGGCGGAGCGCTCACGGCGCCTCGCGCGGCTCCCGCAGGTCCCTGATCCGCTGGATCTTGCCCACCGACCGCTCCAGGGTCTCCGGGTCCACCACGCTGACCTCGACGCTCACCCCGACGCCGTCCTTGACGCCGCGGGCGATCGCCGCCGCCGCGGCCGCCCGCTGCTCGGGGCCCGCGCCGGGGCGCGCCTCGACCAGGACCGCCATGCGGTCCATCCGCGCGGGCCGGGTCAGCTCGATCCGGAAGTGCGGCGCGACCGCCGGGGTGCGCAGCACGATCTCCTCGATCTGGGTGGGGAAGACGTTCACCCCGCGCAGGATGATCATGTCGTCGCACCGCCCGGTGACCTTCGCCATCCGCCGCATCGCCGGGCGGGCGGTGCCCGGCAGCAGCCGGGTCAGGTCCCGGGTGCGGTAGCGGACCACCGGCAGCGCCTGCTTGGTGAGCGAGGTGAACACCAGCTCGCCGCCCTCGCCCGGCGCCATCACCTCGTCCGTGATCGGGTCCACCACCTCCGGCAGGAAGTGGTCCTCCCAGATGTGCAGGCCGTCCTTGCTCCCGGCGAACTCCTGCGCCACGCCCGGGCCCATCACCTCCGACAGCCCGTAGATGTCGACCGCGTCGATCCCGAACCGCTCCTCGATCTCCGCGCGCATCCCCTCCGTCCACGGCTCCGCGCCGAAGACGCCCACCCGCAGCGAGGTGCCGCGCGGGTCGACGCCCTGCCGCTCGAACTCCTCCAGCAGCGTCAGCATGTAGGAGGGGGTGATCATGATGATCTCCGGCCGGAAGTCCCGGATGATCTGCACCTGCCGCGCCGTCATCCCGCCGGACGCGGGGATCACGGTGCAGCCGGCCCGCTCGGCGCCGTAGTGCGCGCCCAGCCCGCCGGTGAACAGCCCGTAGCCGTAGGCGACATGGACCTTGTGGCCCGGGCGGCCGCCGGCGGCCCTGATCGAGCGGGCCACCACCTCCGCCCACACCGCGAGGTCCTGCTCGGTGTAGCCGACCACCGTCGGCCGCCCCGTGGTGCCGCTGGACGCGTGCAGCCGCCGCACCTCCCGCATCGGCACCGCGAACATCCCGAACGGGTACGCCGCCCGCAGGTCCGCCTTCGTGGTGAACGGGAAGTGCGCGAGGTCCGCCAGGCTCCGGCAGTCCTCGGGCCGTACCCCGGCCGCGTCGAACTTCTCCCGGTAGGCGGGCACGTGCTCGTACGCGTGCCGCAGGGTCGCCTGGAGGCGGCCCAACTGGAGCGCGGCCAGCTCGTCGGGCCCCATCCGCTCCGCAGGGTCCAGCAGTTCGTCCGGGACGCTCCCGCCCATGCCACTCTCCCTCGCGCTCCACGCCGAGCCGCACCGCCGGACCGACCGATCGTTCGGTCCGGCTTTGCTGCCAACGAATCAGCAACGGCTCGCGCTGTCAAGGGCTTGTTCCGCGCCTCGCGCCGATCGCCGCAGCTCAGCGCGGCGGGCCGCCCTCCGCGTCCTGCGCGGCGCCCGCCTCCTGCGCCGTGTCCCTGCGGCGCGCCCGGGCCCGGTACCCGGCGACCTTCGCGAGGTTGCCGCAGCGCTCCATCGAGCACCAGCGGCGCCGCCCGGCCTGGGAGTCGTCCACGAACAGCAGCGAGCACACCGGGTTGCCGCACTCCTTGACCCGGCCCGCGACCGGCCCGCCGAGCAGCAGCACCCCGTCGCGCGCCACCGTCGCCAGCGCCGCCCCCGCGACCGGCCCGCGGTGCTGCCAGCGCACCTCCGCCCCGCCCGCCTCCGCTGCCTGGTCGCCCACCGCGAGCTGCGGCGCCAGATCCGGCAGCACCGCGACCCGGTTGACCACCGCGATGTCCGTCCTGCTGTACGGCCGGCCGGCCATCGCCGCGCGCACCAGGCGGTTCAGCGCCTCCCGCAGCACCCTCGCCTGGGCGAGCCCGGCCGCACCGACCTGCGGCGCCGCCGCGCCGGTGGGCAGCAGCCCGGCAGCGTCGAACCAGCGGGCCAGCGCGGCGGGCTCGGGCAGCCGCTCGACCGGGTCGGTGTGACGCTTGCCGAGGGTGGCCACGAAGTCCAGGCACACCCGGCCGCCCACGAAGCGGAAGCCCGGCCCGCTCTCGCCGCTCGCCGCGTCCGGCACCTCGGAGGCGCCCCCACCGCCCGCACCGCCCGCACCGCCCCCGCCCCGCCGCCCGCCGCCTGCCGCGCCCGCTGCCGAACCCGTCGTCGCCATGCCCCGACGGTAGCAGTTGACACTCGTTGAAGCAGTGTCACACAGTGGGGGCAGCTCACTGAGCGCCGCGCGGCCCGGCGCCGGGCCGCGCGCCTGAGACACCGACACAAGACAGGTGACTGCACCATGCGCGCGGTACGGATCGACACGTTCGGCGGCCCGGAGGTCCTCACCCCGGTCGAGCTGCCCGACCCCGTGCCGGGCCCGGGCGAGGTCCTGGTCCGGGTCGAGGCGGCGGGCGTCAACCGCGCCGACGCGCTCGCCCGCGCCGGGACCTACCACCGCGCCCGCCCGCTGCCGCTGATCCTCGGCCTGGAGGCGGCCGGCACCGTCGCCGCCCTCGGGGAGGGCGTGACCGGCCCGGCGCCCGGCACCCGTGTGATGGCCATGAGCGGCGGTGCCGCGGGCCTGTACGCGGAACTCGCCGTGGTGCCCGCCGGCCGCGTCGTCCCGCTGCCGGACGGTGTGGACCCGGTCGCGGCCGCGGGGATGCCCATCGCCTGGGTCACCGCCTGGTACTGCCTGCACCGGCTCGCGCGGCTGGCGGAGGGCGAGACCGTCGTCGTACAGGCCGCCGCGAGCGGCGTGGGCAGCGCCGCGGTCCAGATCGCCGCACACGCCGGCGCCCGGGTGATCGCCGCCGCCCGCAGCAGCGAGAAGGTGAGCTGGGCGGCGGGGTTCGGCGCCCACGCCGTCCTGGACACCTCGGCCTTCCCGGGCGAGGCCGCCGTGGAGGAGGTGCTGCGGCTGACCGGCGGCCGCGGCGCCGATGTCGTCCTGGACGCCGTCGGGGGCGACGTCTTCGCGCAGAGCCTGCGCCAGGTCGCCTTCGCGGGGCGGGTCGTCTCCCTGGCCAACGTCGCGCTGCGGCCCAGCACCGTGGACACCCGCGACTTCTACCCGAAGAACGCGTCCATCCACGGCTTCCAACTCACCGGCCTGGTCGAACACGGCTACGACCCCCGGCCCGACCTGGGCGGGATCGCCGCGCGCGTGGCGGCGGGCACCTACCGGGTGCCCGTGGAGGCCACCTTCCCGCTGGAGGAGGCCGCCCGCGCCCACGAGCGTCTGGAGGACCGCCTCAACCGCGGCAAGATCGTCCTCACCGTGCAGGACCGAGCCGCGCGGCCCTGACCGCGCGGCCTGGCCCGGGCGCGTCCGGCCGCGGTCCGCGGTCCGCCTCCGGGGTGGCGGTCACAGCTCCGTGGCGCCCGCGAGGAGCGCGGAGGCGAGCCGGGCGAGCTCGTCGCGCTGCCCGCCGTCGAGCGCCGCGGTCAGCTCCTCGATGCGGCGGCCGACGTCCGCGGCGCCGGCGCGGGCGAGCCGCTGCCCCTCCTCCGTCAGCGACACCAGGACGGCGCGACCGTCGTGCGGCGAGGTGGTGCGGCGCACCAGCCCGCGCCGCTCGGCCCGGTCGACCAGCCCGGTCATGCTCGATTTGTCCAGCCCCAGGTGCTGCGCGAGCGCCTGCATGCCGGGCTGGCGGTCGCGCAGCACGCCGAACAGGCGCAGCTGCACCACCGACAGCCCGTGCTCGGCCGCGGCCTTCGCCAGCACGCCCTGCACCAGGAACGACAGCTGCACCAGGCTGTCCACGATCCCGAGACTGGCTGTCCCGGCGTCTTCGGGCACCCGGTGTCCGGGCGCTCGGTCTGCGGAGGCCGGTGCGGCGGTGGCGGCGGCTGCGTCATCGGGCATGCCGCCATCGTAGCTTGACCTAGTACGTGGCACCAACTAATTTGGTTGGTGTCACGTACTAATGCGTCGTGGCATCCCCGCGCCCCGAAGGAGCCGCCATGCGCGCCGCCGTCGTCCGTTCGTTCGACCACCCGCCCCGCTACGAGGAGTTCGCCGTGCCCGAGCCGGCCGGCGACCAGGTCCTGGTGGACGTGCTCGCCGCCGGACTGCACCCACGAGTCCGCTCCGGCGCCGACGGCACCCACTACACCAGCGATGGCCGCCTGCCGATGGTCCCCGGCGTCGACGCCGTCGGACGGCTGCCCGACGGCGGCCTGGTGTACTTCGTGGCCGGCGACGACGTGCCCGGCACGATGGCCGAGCAGGCCCTCCTCGACCCGCGCCGCGCCGTACCCCTGCCCGGGAACGCCGACCCGGTGGTCATCGCCGCGGCGATGAACCCGGCGATGTCCTCGTGGGTGGCGCTGCGCCGCCGGGTCGCCTTCGCGCCCGGGCAGAGCGTGCTGGTACTCGGCGCGACCGGCAGCGCCGGGCAGATGGCCGTGCAGGTCGCCCGCCGCCTCGGCGCGGCCCGGGTCGTGGCCGCGGGCCGGGACACGAGCCGGCTGGAGCAGCTCACCGCTCTGGGTGCGACCGCCCTGGTCCGTCTGGCCGGCGACCCCGAGCAGGCCGCCGCCCGGCTGGGCGAGGCCGCCGCCGACGTGGACGTGGTCATCGATTACACCTGGGGCGCCCCCACCCAGCTGGCCATCCCCGCCCTGCTCACCCGCAGGACCGACCGCAGCGCGGCACTGGACTGGGTCCAGATCGGCTCGACGGCCGGGCCGGACATCACCCTGCCCTCCTTCGTGCTGCGCGCGGCCAACCTGCGCATCATGGGCAGCGGCCAGGGCTCCCTGACCGCCGCCGGCATCGTCGCCGAACTGCCTGACCTGGTCGCCGAACTGGCCGCCGGCACGCTCACCGCCGCCGCCCGGGCGGTGCCGCTCGCCGACATCGAGCACGCCTGGACCGCGCCCGCCGAACCCGGGCGGCGCCTGGTGCTGACCCCCGCCGCGCAGCCGTTCCCTCCGCTGGCGGACACCCCCGGTGCGCGGTAGGACGGAAGTGCGAAGCCGCGATCCGCGGGCAGGCGACCGCTCAAGGACGAAAGCCAGGCCGCCAGAAGGGAAGGGCTACCGTGGCACGACCGAAGATCCTCGTGGTGGGCGCCGGCTTCGCCGGAGTGGGGTGCGTACGGCGGCTGGAGCGCAGACTCGGCGCCGAGGAAGCCGACCTCGCCCTGGTGACGCCGTTCTCCTACCAGCTGTACCTGCCCCTGCTGCCGCAGGTCGCCTCCGGCATCCTGACCCCGCAGTCCATCGCGGTGTCGCTGCGCCGCAGCCACCGCTACCGCACCCGGATCATCCCCGGCGGCGCGATCGGCGTGGACACCAAGGCGAAGGTCTGCGTGGTCCGCAGCGTCACCGGCGAGATCGTCAACGAGCCGTACGACTACATCGTGCTGGCCCCCGGGAGCGTCACCCGCACCTTCGACATCCCCGGGCTCGCCGACCACGCGCGCGGCATGAAGACCCTCGCCGAAGCCGCCTTCATCCGCGACCACGTGATCGCGCAGCTCGACCTCGCCGACGCCAGCAACGACGAGGCCGAGCGCGCCGCGCGCCTGCAGTTCGTCGTCGTCGGCGGCGGCTACGCCGGCACCGAGACCGCCGCCTGCCTCCAGCGCCTGACCACCAACGCGCTGTGCCGCTACCCGCGGCTGGACCCGCGGCAGATCAAGTGGCACCTGATCGACATCGCGCCGAAGCTCATGCCCGAGCTCGGCGACAAGCTCGGCCGCAGCGCGCAGCAGATCCTCCGCGACCGCGGCATCGACATCTCGCTCGGCGTGTCCGTCGCCAAGGCGGGCCCCGACGAGGTCACCCTGACCGACGGCCGGGTGCTGCCCTGCCGCACCCTGATCTGGACCGCGGGCGTCACCGCGAGCCCGCTGATCGGCACGCTCGACGCGGAGACCGTCCGCGGCCGGCTCGCGGTCACCGCCCAGATGACCGTGCCGGGCCGCTCGGGGGTCTTCGCCCTCGGCGACGCCGCCGCCGTACCCGACCTCGCCAAGGACGAGGAGGGCGCGGTCTGCCCGCCCACCGCCCAGCACGCCATGCGCCAGGGCCGCACCGTGGCCGACAACGTCATCGCGACACTGCGCGGCCGCCCGCTCCAGCCCTACGTGCACCACGACCTCGGCCTGGTGGTGGACCTCGGCGGCCGCGACGCGGTCTCCAAACCGCTCGGCATCGAGCTGCGCGGCATGGTCGCGCAGGCCGTCGCCCGCGGCTACCACCTGTCGGCGATGCGCACCAATGTCGCCAAGACCCGGGTGCTGACCAACTGGCTGCTCAACGCGGTCGCCGGGGACGACTTCGTCCGGATCGGCTTCCTGGCCCGCACCCCGGCCGCGATGCGGGACTTCGAGTACACCGGCGCCTACCTGACACCCGAGCAGGTCCGCGAGCACGCCGCGGGCGCCGGCCTCCAGCAGAAGTGACGCCCGGCCCGGCCCCGGGCACCGCATCCGGCCCGCCCGGGTCCGCGCCGCCCGCGCCGGGTGGCATGATCGGAGCGTGGCAGACCGCATCACCGCCGCTTGTGACGGCGCGTCCAAAGGAAATCCCGGCCCGGCCGCCTGGGCCTGGGTCATGGCCGACGCCTCGGGCGAGCCCGAGCGCTGGGAAGCGGGCCCGCTGGGCACCGCGACCAACAACGTCGCCGAACTCACCGCCCTGGAGAGGCTGCTGACCGCCGCCGACCCGGCGGTGCCGCTGGAGGTCCGGATGGACTCCCAGTACGCGATGAAGGCGGTCACCAGCTGGCTGCCGGGCTGGAAGCGCAACGGCTGGAAGAACTCCGCCGGCAAGCCCGTGGCCAACCAGGAGCTGGTGGTCCGCATCGACAACCTGCTGGCCGGGCGCACCGTCGAGTTCCGCTACGTGCCCGCGCACCAGGTCGACGGCGACCGGCTCAACGACTTCGCCGACCGGGCCGCCAGCCAGGCCGCCGTCGCCCAGCAGCCGGCCGGCAGCGCCGCCGGCTCCCCGGCGCCGCCGCCCGCGCCGGCCGCCAGCCGCAAGCCGCCCAAGGGCGCCGCCCGCGCCGCCGGGGGCGCCGCCGCCCCGGCCGGCGGCGTGTCCGGCGCCTCGGGCGCGGTGCGCACCCTGAAGGCGAAGTACCCCGGCCGCTGCCGCTGCGGGCGCCCCTACGCCGCGGGCGAGCCGATCACGAAGAACCCGGACGGCTGGGGCCACCCGGACTGCCGCTGACGCCGTCGGGCCCCGGACCGAGCGCGGCCCGCGGCTCCCGGTAGCGCAGCAGCAGCATCGCCGCGTCGTCGTGCAGCGGCCCCCCGGTGTGCGCGATCAGGTCAGCCCGCAGCGCCTCCAGCGCGCGCTGCGGGTCGGGGTCGGCCAGCAGGTGCGCCCGCTCGCCCAGCGGGTAGAACGCCCCGGCCGGATCGCGCGCCTCGGTGACGCCGTCGGTGTACAGCAGCAGCTGGTCGCCCGGGCGGAAGTCCACCTCGAACGGCGGCGGCAGCTCCGCCGGCCGCAGCCCCAGACCCAGCGGCAGCGCGTACTGCGGCGGCTCGGGGAAGTCCACCTTCCCGCCGGGGCGGACCAGCATCGGCGGCGGGTGGCCGAAGTTCAGCAGCGTGGTGCGGCCGAGCGGATCGATCTGCGCCATCACCGCCGTCACGAACTTCTCGCCGCTCAGCGTACGGTCCGCCGCGCGCCGCACCCGGCCGCCCACGCCCTCCAGGGTCGGCTCGTCATGGGCCGCCTCCCGGAACGCGCCCACCACCACCGCGGCCGTCTCCACCGCCGCCAAACCCTTGCCCTGCACATCGCCGATGACCACCCGCACCCCGGCCGGCGTCGGCACCACCTCGTACAGGTCCCCGCCGATCCGCGCCTCGGTCACCGCCGAGGTGTACGACACGGCCGCCCGCAGCCGCCCGGCGCTGCGCGGTACCGGCCGCAGCAGCACCCGCTGCGCGACCTCCGCGATGGACCGGACGTTCGCCAACTCCGCCTCGCGCCGCTGCCGGGTGACCGCGGCGATCACCGCGGCCACGGTCACCCCGACCACGGCGCCGATCGAGGCGAAGCCGCGCCGCTGGCCGAAGAGGCCGTCGACCTCGCCCAGCGCGCACACCACGGCCACCGCCAGCGCGCCGATCACCGCGGTGCGCTGCCAGGAGCCGACCAGCCCGGCGAAGGCCGGGCCGAGCGAGACCAGCGGCAGCACCCCGACGCTCTGCCCGCCGATCCCGTCGGCCAGGGCCACCACGGCCATCACCGCGTACGGCAGCACCGTCAGCGGCAGCGGCGCCGACGGCCGCTCCATGCCGGCCGGCAGCCGGCTGCTGCCGCTGTCGTCGAGCAGGTCCGCGCCGCCCTCGGCGCCCTCGGGGCCGACGACGGCGCCGCCGTACGCGTCCCCGTCGGTCCGCGGGGCGTCCGGCGTCTCCTGCGGGCGCCCGGCCCGGCCTCGTCGCAGCACGCTCACCTCACCTTCCCCGTCCGCCAGGTTAGGCCCGTACCGGCCGGTCGGCCCGCCGGTCCCCACCTGCCGTTACCGCATCGAGCCCTGCTCCGGGCGCCGCGTGCCCCGGGGCGTACGCCGCGGCTCAGGACGGCGGATTGCCGGTCCGGCCCGCGGTGAAGGGGGTGATCTCGAACATGTCGTCGCAGTCGGTGACCTGCCCGGCGAACGTCAGGGACGCCTTGCTGCCCGGCGGGTACATCTTCAGCCGCGCCGAGGTGGCCAGGCAGGTGCCCTGCTGGTCGACGGTGTGGATGGTGGCGCTGGCGGCGCCCCCGGGGGCGAGCACGACGGGGGAGTAGTCCAGCGTCCTGCGGGTGGCGGGCCGGCCGATCTGCGTGCCGTTCGCGTCGAGCATCGACAGGCCCGGGTAGCCGGTGACGTGGCAGGACGCCGTGCCGGTGTTGGTGATCACCAGGTAGCGGTAGAGGTTGCCCGCGCCCGCGTCGCTGCCGCCCAGGCTCGCCGACAGCTGCGCGGCGGTGCACATCGGGGTGGCATCCGGCGTGGTCGGGGAAGCGCTCGGTGCGCCGCCCGCCGCGCCCGGCGGGGTGGCGGTCGCCGACGGTGTGGACATCGCCCGGCCCGCGGACGGCGTGGGGCGCTGACCGCCGGTGGCGCTGGGCGCCGCGGCGGTGTGCGTGGGCTTCGGCGAGAGCGCGGGGCCGCTGCTGGCCAGCGAGCGGTCGGCGGGCGGGCCGACCACCTGCCCGTCGCCGCCGGGGGAGACCACACCGGTCAGGAACAGCGCGCCCGCGACCACCGCGGCGGCCGCGGTGCCGCCGGCCAGTGCCCGCACCCGGCGCCGGCGCGCGGCCCGCCGCCGGACACGCTCGAACGCGCCGGGCGGAGGCGCCAGATAGCCGCCCGCGGGCCGCAGCAGCCGCTCCAGGGGGTCGTCGGCCCCGTCCGCGCCGCGGGCCGGCCCGTTTGGCCCGCCGGGGCCGGTGCCGTCCGGGGGAAGCGCGGGGCCGTCAGGAAATCCGGTCATGGTGCTCCCCGAGCTTGGCGCGCAGGTGTTCGCGGGCGGCGTGCAGATCGGCCTTGACGGTGCCCTCCCGGCGGCCGAGCAGGGCCGCCACCTCCCGGACCGGCAGGTCGGCGAAGTAGTACAGCAGCGCCGGGTCGCGCAGCCGCTCCGGCAGCGACTGCACCAGCATCCGCACCGTGGGGTCGGCCGCCTCCGGCTGCTGCTTCACCGCTTCCTCCGTCTTCACCCGGCGCAGCGCGCGCCGTTCGCGCTCCAGTCTGCGCCAGTGGTCGCGCACCAGGTTGGCCGCGGTCACGTAGAGGAAGCCGCTGGGCTCCTCCACCTTCGTCCAGCGCGCCCACAGCCGGGTGAACGCCTCGGCGGCGATCTCGTGCGCGGTCCCGTCGTCGTCCACCAGCTTGCGCACCCAGCCCGCCAGCCGCGGGTACAGGGCCGCGAACAGCTCGGAGGCGGCGCGCTCTTGAGACCGGATGGTCGCTCCTCCTGCTTCTCGTCGTGGCTCCGCCGACCGTACCGGTCCCGTGAGGCCGAGCGGACCGGCGGGCGCCATCCGGCTCACGCCCCGGAGACCAGTGAGGCGTACACGATCACGTTGTCCGGGTAGCCGCCGCCCCCGCTGATCCGGGTGCCGCCGCAGGTGATGAGACGCAGTTCGGGGTGGTCGACGTTCCCGTACACCGACGACGTCGGGAAACGGGACTTCGCGACGGTCTGCACCCGGTCGACGGAGAAGGTCGCCACCGAGCCGTCCGCCCGGGTCACCGCGATGGTCTCGCCCGCGCGCATCCGGTCCAGGTGCAGGAAGACCCCGTCGCCGTAGGCGCCCACCGTGACATGGCCGAGCAGCACCGACGGGCCGAGCTGCCCGGGCGTCGGCGAGCCGTCGTACCAGCCCGCGGGCGCGTCCTTGGCGATCGGCGGGACCTGCACCTGGCCGTCGGACGCCAGGCCCAGCGCCATGACGGGGGTGTCCACGCCGATCGACGGGATGCGCAGCCGCGAGGGCACCGAACGCGCCATCGGGCCCGGGGCGTTCGCCGCCGACGGAGTGCCGCCCGCGCCCGGGGCGGTGGCCGCCGGGGCGGTGGCGGCGGGCGTCACCGAGCCGCCGTCGGACGGAGTCTGCGCGGGCGCGGTCGACTGGCACCCGCACAGCAGCGCCAGACCCGCCGCGAGCGCGCACAGGGCGCCCCCGCGGCGGTTCCGGCGGCCGGCGGCCCCCTGGCGTACGGCGGTCACGCCGGCCGGACCTTTCAACGGCCGGCCCGCACCTTGCGGCGCAGCGCCACCGCGACGCCCGCGGCACCGAGCGCGGCCACACCCGCGCCGGTCGCCGCGAGCACGGTGGAGTCGCTGCTGTGCGAGCCGGTCGCCGCCAGGCCCGTGTCGGGGGCGCCCGAGGGCACCGTCGGCACCTGCGCCCCGCCGCTGGTGCCCGTGGTCGGCGCGGCGGTGGGCGCCCCGGTCGGCGCGGACGTCGGGGTGCCGCCGTCGTTGCCGCCCGTGCCCGCGGCCAGCGGGGTGATGGCGAACGTGTCGTAGCAGTCGGTGATGACGCCGGGGATGGTCAGCGACGCGGTGTTCCCCGGCGGGTAGACCTTCAGCTTCGTGGACGCCGGCAGGCAGGTGCCCTGGTGGTTGACGGTGTGGATGGTGTCGCTCGCCGAGCCGCCGGGCCGCAGCACGACCGCGGAGTAGGTGCGGGCGTCCCGCGTGGCGGGCCGGCCGATCTGCGTGCCGTTCGCGTCGAGCATCGACAGGCCCGGGTAGCCGGTCAGGTGGCAGGTGGCGGTGCCGGTGTTGGTCAGCACCAGGTAGCGGTAGAGGTTGCCGGCGCCCGCGTCGCCGCCGCCGAGGGCGGCGCTGAGCTGCGCGGTGGCGCACATCGGGGTGCCCGAGGCGTCGGCTGGGGGCGCGGTGGCCGTCGCGGGTGCGGCGCCCAGCGCGGTCAGCGCGAACACCGCGGCCCCGGCGGCCCCGGCGGCGAGTGAACTCCTGCGCATGTCCTGCTCCTTGTCTCCCCGGTTGTCGTGCCCAGGCCCCTCCCGGGGCGGTCTCCCCGGGCGACTCGCGGAACCCGTCGTCCGGAATCGGCAGCAGAGACGACAGAGCCCGCGGCCGGGTTGTAAAGAACTGTCAAAGTCGCTCCGGCGGCCCCAACGACCTTGCTGACCAGGCGACTTCGGGATTCGGCCGACCCTCACTACGATCAGTGCGATGATCATCCGAAAGCTACTGGCCGCCGGTACGGCCTGCGGGCTGATGGCCGCACTGGCCTGCGGCCTCGTGCCGGCCACCGCCCATGCGGGGGAGCCCGTGCCCGGGGCCACCGCCAAGGTCGAACTCGTCCTGGACGTCAGCGGTTCGATGAGCGCCAAGGACATCGACGGGCAGTCCCGGATGTCCGCCGCGAAGCAGGCCTTCGACGACGTGCTGGACTCCACCCCCCAGGACGTCGACCTCGGCATCCGCACCCTCGGCGCGAACTACCCCGGCGACGACCGCAAGACCGGCTGCAAGGACACCCGGCAGCTCTACCCCGTCGGCGCCCTCAACCGCGACCAGGCCAAGAGTGCCGTCGCCACCCTCCAGCCCACCGGCTGGACCCCGATCGGCCCCGCGCTGCTGGCCGCCGCCCAGGACATCAAGGGCGGAGGCGGCACCCACCGCCTGGTGCTCATCACCGACGGCGAGGACACCTGCGCCGCCAACCCCTGCGACGTCGCCCGGCAGATCGCCGCCCAGGGCGTCGACCTGACCATCGACACCCTCGGCCTCGTGCCCGACACCCACACCCGCAGCCAGCTCAGCTGCATCGCCGAGGCCACCGGCGGCACCTACACCACCGTCCAGCACCGCCAGCAGCTCACCACCAAGGTCACCCAGCTGGTCAAGCGCGCCACCGACACCGCGGTCACCCCCACCGCCGTCCAGGGCGCCGACACCTGCCAGGCCGCACCGGTCCTCAAGCGCGGCCTGTACACCGACCGCGAGACGTTCTCCCAGAACCGCTGGTACCGCGTCCAGGTCGAGCCCGGCCAGGAACTGCGCGCCTCCGCCACCGTCTCCGACGACCGCACCGTCAACGCCGACTACGGCGTGCTGCTGCGCGGCGTCACCCTGCACGGCCGCGAGATCGTCCGCGACGACGAGGGCGGCACCGGCCGCACCGACGCCGTCTCCGCCGGCATCCGCTACCCGAAGCCGGACGCCGACGACGACACCCCGGCCGAGACCGTGTGCCTCCAGGTCGGCAACTCCTTCTCCGCGCCCGCCTCGGTGAAGACCACCCCCGGGCTGCCGGTCGAGCTGTCCATCGACCTCGTGCACAGCCCCGACCAGCCCTCCGACGTCGCCTTCTACGGCCTGGGCCGCGGCTGGTGGCTGCTGGGCCTGCTCGCCGCCGTCGGCGCCGCCGCCGGACTGCTCACCGGCTGGGCCGCCCGCTGGCGCATGAACACCGGAGGGACCCGCTGATGCGCACCGCACGGCTGCTGGGCGCCGCCACCTTGCTGGCCGCCGCCGCACTGACCGCACTGACCGGCCCGGCCGCGGCCGATGACGCCACGGCCACCCCGGACCCCACGGCCACCGCGACCGGGTCCGACGCGCCGCCCACCCAGGCCGGCACCGACTTCCGCACCGCGACCGTCATCGACCAGGGCGTGCGCGCGACCGCCGACGCCTCGGCGGGCGACTACCTGTACTGGCAGTTCCCCGCCGACACCGGCCAGCACGTCACCGTGCACGCCACGGTCACCTTCCCCACCACCGCCACCCGGCACGGCGCGTCCACCTGGCAGGTCGACGTCTACGACGGCCTGCGCCGCCACCAGTCCTGCCGCTACGGCAACCAGACCGTCACCGCGGCCGCCGACGCGGCCTCCGTCGACCTCGTCTGCCACCTGCGCACCATCCGCTCCTGGTCCGAGCCGTGGGCGAACGACCCGCTGCGCGGCGCCTACTACGTTCGGGTGACCGTGCTCGACCTGCCCTCGACCGACCTCGGCCAGCCGGTGCAGGCCGCGGTCGAGGCCACCTCCGACGGCACCGCGGGCAGCCAGGCCGTCGACGGCTCGGTGGCACCGGTGGTCACCGCGGGCGGCCCGCGCGTCGCCCCCTCGGGCGGCTGGGCCGGCACCTGGTGGTCGCCGCGCTGGCTGTGGACGGGTGGCGGCGGCCTGCTCGCGGTCCTGCTCGCCTTCGGCGCGCACCGGCTCGCCCGCGGCCCGCTGCGCCCGCCCGCCCTCGCCCGGCCGCAGGCGTACGACCGCCCGGACCGGCCGCGGGAGCCGGCCGGGTACGGCGACTGAGGCAGCCGCAGTACCCGTCCGGAGCACCGCCCCGGTCCCCGGTGAGGGCCCGCCGCACCCGGCGGGCCCTCACCGCTGTCCGCCCGCCCGCCCGGGCCGGACCGACCCCGCCCGGTCACGCACCGCCCGGAACCGGTAACGTCCTGCACACGCCGCCGGTGCCGGCCGGACCCGTCCGCGCACCCGGCACCGACCCGGCCGCCCCGCGACCCGCGCGCGATCCGCGAACCGGGGCGCACCACCAGGCATGATCACGCCGTACCGGGGAAGGCGAGGCGACGCACCAGGCCGTCCCCGGGCAGTGCCCAGTCCCACGAACGGAACGACACCACAGTGACGAGCGAGCAGCCAGCCGCGCCCTCTACCGCCCCGACCCCCCGCGACGCGCCCCGCGGCGCGCCGTGCTGGGCCCACCTGACCGCGCGCGACCTCCAGGCCGCCGAGAAGTTCTACGGCAGCGTGCTCGGGTGGGAGTTCCGCAACACCACCCTCGGCGACCACTTCGCGTTCGCGCTCGGCGACGGCCGCCCCGTCGCGGGCATCGGCGCCCTCGCCGCGGACCTCCAGGTCGCCGTCGGCTGGACGCCGTTCTTCTCCGTCCCCCAGGTGGACGAAGCCGCCGCCCGCATCCGCGAGCGCAGCGCCACGGTCGCGCTCGGCCCGGTCGCCTTCGCCGCCGGCCGCGCCCTGGTCGCCGCCGACCGCGACGGCGCCGTCTTCGGCGTGTGGGACGGCAAGCTGCCCGCCGGCTGGGAGACCTGGCACGACCAGGGCCCGGTGGTGCTGCGGCTGCGCACCCGCGACGCCTTCGAGGCCGCGATCTTCTACGGCGGCGTCCTCCAGTGGGCCGACGGCAGCCCGGACGGCTGCACCGTGGACTACGAACACGAGGAGGTCGTGGTGCGCAGCGGCGAGGCCGTCGTGGCCCGGCTCGGCTCCGGCGCCGTCGAGGCCGACCCCGACCCCACGCTGCGGCCGCACTGGGACGTGCAGTTCCCGGTGCCCGACACCGAAGCCTGCGTGGCCGCCGCCCGGGGCCTGGGCGGCCAGCTGGTCGGCCAGGGCACCACCCACGCGGGCAGCTACGCGGAACTGCGCGACCCCGACGGGGGCCTGTTCACGGTGATCAGCCCGCGCCGCCGGGCCTGACGTCCCCACCGCCGGCGCCCGGCGCGGGCCGCCCGGCGGCCTCGGTGTCGGTGTCGGTGTCAGTTTCGGGGTCGGCGGCAGTTTCGGTGTCGGTGTCAGTTTCGGTGTCGGGCGCGGCGGCGGCCAGGGAGGCCAGCAGCCGCATCTTCTCGTCGCTCTCGCTGTCCTTGTCGGGGTAGTAGACGACGAGGATCACGTCCTCGACCGGGAGCTTGTCGCGGTGCAGGCGCATCTCGCCCACGACCGGGTGCACCACGGTGGTGGTGCCGCCGTTCAGCTCGCGGACGTCGTGCCGGGCCCAGAGCGTACGGAAGCGCTGGCTGGACAGCGCCAGCTCGCCGACGACCTCCACGAACCGGGGGTTGTCGGTGTCGTCGCCGATGGTGGTGCGCAGCGCGGCGATGAACCCGGCCGCCGCCTGCGCCCAGTCGCGGTGGAACGCCTGCTCCTCGGGGTCCAGGAAGAGCGAGCGCAGCCGGTTCTCGCCCGGCCGCAGCCGCGGTGACAGCGCCAGTGCCATGGAGTTGGACGCCAGCACGTCGAAGGCGCGGCCCTCCACGAACGCCGGGACCGTCAGGTGCGCCAGCAGGTGGTGCAGCCGCGCGGGCACCTGCTCCGGCCGCCTGCGCCGCGGCGCCCGCGGCCGGGCGGCGGCCAGCCCCAGCAGATAGGCCCGCTCCACGTCGTCCAGGCGCAGCACGCGCGCCAGCGACTCCAGGACCTGCACCGAGGGGTTCTTGTCCCGGCCGCGCTCCAGCCGCAGGTAGTAGTCCGCGCTGATCCCCGCGAGCAGGGCCACCTCCTCGCGCCGCAGCCCCGGCACCCGCCGAGTCCCGCCCGGCGGCAGCCCGGCCTGCGCCGGGGTGACCAGTTCGCGCCGGGCCCGCAGATAGCTGCCCAGCCGGTTGTCGGACGCGACGTCCTTCATCCCGCCACCTCTTCTCCCGGTCCGGTTCTCCCGGTCATACCGCCACCGTAATGCGGACGGCGGCCCCCAGAGGGGGCCCTGCCAGGACCCCGGATGTGCGGGGCTCTGCCAGGCCCGGCCCGCCCGGCCGAGACTTGCGGTGTCGCCGTCGCCGAACGACGGCGACCATGGCAGAAGGGGCGCCGCGGGTTTGACCGCCGCCAGCGCCCCGGGATTCGAAGGGACATCTCATGGAACTCGCCCACCGCACCGTCCTCGTCGTCGGGGGCACGTCCGGCATCGGCCGGGAGCTGGCCCGGCGGTTCGCCGCCACGGGCAGCACCGTGGCCGTCGCCGGGCGCAACGCGGACGCCCTGGCCGAGCTGGCCGCCGAGGGCTTCAGCACCTTCGAGGCCGACGTCACCGACGACGCGTCCGTCACGGCCGTCCGGGACGCCGTCCTGGCCCTTCACCCGGACCTGGACACGGTGATCACCATGTCCGGCGTCATGCTGCTGGAGGACCTGCGCGACCCGGCGCACTTCGAGGCGGCCCGGACGACGGTCGACACCAACCTGCTGGGCACAATCCGGGTCGTCGACGCCTTCACCCCGCACCTGGTCGGGCGCGGCGCCGGCACCTTCATCACGGTCAGCTCCGGGATCGCCTTCCTGCCCTTCCCGCCGATGCCGACCTACGCCGCCTCGAAGGCCGCGGTGCACGCCTACTCCGAGGCGCTGCGGGTCCAGCTCGCGGGCACCGGCGTCGGCGTCGTGGAACTCGTCCCGCCGGCCGTGGCCACCGCGGGCCAGGAGCAGGTGAACCCGCACGCGCTGCCGCTGGACGGCTTCGCCACCGAGGTCATGGGGCTGCTCGCCCAGGAGCCCACCCCGGACGAGATCCTGGTGGAGAAGGTCCTCATGCACCGCTGGGCCGAGCGGGACGGCACGTACGACGGGCTGGTCGCACAGCGCGCCCAGGCCCTGTCGATGCTCCCGGGCCGGCAGGGGACCGGTCAGTAGATCATCCGCAGGACGACCGTGGCCAGCTCGTCCAGGGCGCCCTCGCGCTGCCGCGCGGGCAGGTCGGTGATCTCGGAGATCCGGTGGTCGCGGACGACGGCCACCATGCGGGCGAGCGCGGCGGCGTCGACGCCCTCGGGCGCGAGGCCGGCCGCGCGGTCGCGGCGGATCTTGTCGGCGAGCCCGTCGACGAACCGCTGCTTGGTGCGGCCGACGAACTCCTCCAGCGGCTGGTAGCCCACCGCGAAGCCGCCCGGCATGGCGCAGGCCAGCACCTTGCTGTTCTCCTGCCACATCTCCGCCACCCGCCGCAGCTGGTCGCGCAGTTCGGCCGGGCTCGGCCCGCTGCTGGCGAACCACCCGTGGGTCTGGCCGAAGCGCTCCCAGACCTGCTCCATCAGCGCGGCGAGCACCGCCTGCTTGGTCGGGAAGTAGAAGTAGAAGCTCGTCCGGGAGATCCCGGCGGCCGCGGCGATGTCGTCGATGGTGATGTCGGCCATCGAGCGCTCGGTGACCAGGCGCCGGGTCGCGTCGAGAATCCGCTCCTCGCGCAGCGCGCCCTTCGTCGGCCCGCCGCGGCGCCGGACCGGGCTGCCGGTGGTGTCTGCTGCCATGCCGCCAGCCTACGGCCTCGCGCGGAATATCCACGGGCGTCGGCAATAATCGACATGTGTCGAGTCGGCTCGCTATGGTGGGTGCATGCCTCATGAACGAACCTCGACCGAGGTCGCAGGAGTGGTCTCGGCGCGCCTTGTCGTGGTGACCATGGCGGCGGCGGTCTTCCTCCTTTCCATGATCCAGACGCTCGTGGTCCCGGTGCTGCCGGAGATCGGCACCCAGCTGGGCGCCTCGGCCACCGCCGTCGGCTGGGTCACCACCTCGACGATGCTCACCGCCTCCGCCGTGACCCCCCTGCTCGGCCGGATCGGCGACGTCTTCGGCCACCGGCGGGTCATCCTCGCCGCGCTGGTCGTCACGCTGGCTGGCAGCGTGCTGGCCGCGGTCACCCACAGCATCGGGCTGCTGATCCTCGGGCGGGTCCTCCAGGGCGCCAGCTTCGGCCTCTTCCCGCTGGCGATCAGCGTGCTGCGCCAGTCGCTGCCCCGGGAGAAGCTCACCGGCGCGATGGCGATCACCGCCTCCGCGCTCGGCGTCGGCAGCGGTATCGCGCTGGTCGCGACCGGCCTGCTCACCCAGGGCGACGCCGACTACCGGCGGATCTTCTGGCTGTGCGTCGGCATGACCCTGGTCGTCCTGGCGCTGGCCGCCGTCGCGATCCCGCGCCACCCCGGCCAGGGCGGGCGCGTGGACTACCGCGGCGCGGCGGTCCTCGGCGTCGGCCTGGTCTGCCTGCTGCTGCCGCTCTCCCAGGGCCACACCTGGGGCTGGGGCTCGCCGAAGGTCATCGGGCTGTTCGCCGCCGCCGTGGTGGTCCTGGTCGGCTTCGTCGCGCTCCAGCGGCGCACCCGCGAACCCCTGGTCACCTTCGACCTGCTGGTCCGCCGCCCGGTGCTCGCCACCAACATCGCCGCGCTGTGCATAGGCTTCGCGATGTTCAGCGTCTTCCTCGGCGTCACCTACTTCGTCGAGACCCCCGACGCGGTCGCCGGATACGGCTTCCACGCGTCGGTGCTGCGCACCAGCGTGCTGTTCATGCTCCCCGGCGCCGTCGTCTCGATGTTCACCGGCCCGCTCGCCGGGCGGCTTGTCTCCCGGATCGGGCCGCGCCTGGTGCTGCTGCTCGCCTGCGTCATCGGCCTGGTCGGCATGGTGCTGCTCGCCGCGCTGCACGCCACCACCGCCGAGATGATCATCGGCGTCGTCATCTGCAACGCCGCCATCGCCATCGCCTACGCCGCGATGCCCGCGCTGCTGGTGATGAACATCGGCGCCCACGAGACCGGCGTCGCCAACTCCATCAACTCGATCATGCGGACCGTTGGCGGCGCCATCGGCAGCGCGCTCGTCGTCACGATCCTGGCCAGCCAGGTCGCCACGCACCGCCTGCCGTCCGGTCCGGTCACGCTCCCGACCGAGAGCGCCTTCGTCCTGACCTTCGGCCTCGGCGGGCTGTTCTTCCTCGTGGCCGCGCTGATGGCGCTCTTCGGCGTCCCCCGGGCCGCCGCCGGCGGCGGCACCCTCACCGCCGCGGAGATCCGCGAGGACGAGGCGCTCGGCCTCGCGGGGGAGTTCGCGACCTCCTCGATCGACCTGAGCGAGCCGCCGCCGGCGCCCAGCCGGTCCTGACGCCCGCGCGCCCCGCCGCCCGTCCCGCCCCCACCCGGGCGGGACGGGCGGGCGCCGGCGCCGGGATGCGCGGGCCGCGGGCGGAGCCAGGGCCTGGCGGTACCTGGCTACGGGAGCCGCGGGGGCGGAGACTGGCGGCATGGACCGACACGAACTTGCCGCCTTCCTGCGGAGCAGGCGGGAGCGGATCAGCCCGGCCGAGGTGGGGCTGCCGTCGGGGACCCGGCGGCGCACCCCCGGGCTGCGCCGCGAGGAGGTGGCGCAGCTGGCGTTCATCTCCACGGAGTACTACACGCGCCTGGAGCAGGCCCGCGGCCCGCGCCCCTCGCGCGAGGTGCTGGCCGGCCTGGTCCGCGCCCTGCGGCTGACCGACGCCGAACGCGACCACCTCCACCACCTGGCCGGCGCCCCGCCCATCCCCTCGGCCGGGCCGCCGCGCGCGGTCCGGCAGAGCATCCTGGACCTGCTGCGGCGGCTGCCGCAGGCCGCGGCGATCGTGACGTCCGCGACCACCGAGGTGCTGGCCTGGAACGACCTCGCGGCCGCGCTCATGGAGGACTTCTCCGCCGTGGCGCCGCGCGACCGCAACCTCGCGCGGCGCGCCTTCCTCGGGCCGGGGGGCCTGGGGCAGCGGCTGTACGGCGTCTCGGACGCCGAGGAGTTCGCGCGCAACACGGCGCAGCGGCTGCGCGCCACCGCCGCACGCTACCCCGACGCCCCCGAGATCTCCGGGCTGGTCGGCGAACTCCTCGCCGGGAGCGAGGAGTTCCGGCAGCTGTGGGACGCCCACGACGTCGCCGTCGAACCCACGCTGCGCAAGACCTTCCAGCACCCGCTGGTCGGGCCGGTCACCGTCAACTGCGACGTCCTCGACATCGCCGACCGCGACCAGCAGCTGGTGATCTACACCGCCGAGCCGGGCTCCTCCGCCGAGGAGGCGCTGCGCCTGCTGGCGGTCGTCGGCACCCAGCGCATGGACGCGCCCCGCTGACCCCTTCCGCCGCCTTACGGTTTCGGCGGTCGCACCGGAAGCCGCAGCACCTACCCCGCGCGCAGGCAGAAGGGGTGCCCGGCCGGGCTGGCGTACACACGGGAGCCGGTGGCCGGCTCGTCCGGCGCCGGGTGCGGCGGCCGCAGCCGGCGCGCCCCGGCGTCGACCGCCCGCCGGTCGGCCGCCGGCAGGTCGTCGACCGCGAGGTCGACGTGGACCTGCTGCGAGCGGCCGTCGGGCCACTGCGGCGGCAGATGGCCCGGCGCCGACTGGACGACGAGCACCGGCAGCCCCTCGGCCCGCAGGAAGTGGTGGGTGGGGGTGCGCATGAGGGTGCCGCCGAGCAGTCGGTGCCAGAAGGCGCTCTCCGGCTCGGGGTCGGCGGCTTCCAGGAGCACCGCGGCCAGGGTGAACTTCATTCGGGTGGCCTGCTTTCGCTGGATGTGACGCGTTCGGGGACAGGCAGGGGATTCAGACCGCGGGCACGATGCCGCCGTCGACCCGGAACTGCGCGCCGGTCAGCCACTTGGCGCGGGGGGAGGCGAGGAAGGCGATCATCTCGGCGACGTCCTCGGGCTCGCCGGGGCGGCCCATGGGCACGCCGAGGTGGTCCACGATCTGCTGCCGCATCTCGGCCAGGCCGACGCCCTGGTCCTCGGCGAGCTGCCGCAGGTGCGCGTCCGCGCCCTCGGTGACCACGAACCCGGGCAGCACGCACACCACGCGGACGCCGTCCTTGCCCACGGCGGTGGCCAGTTCGCGGCTGTAGGCGTTGAGGGCCGCCTTGGCCGCGGCGTACGAGGCGTCGGCCGGCTGCGGCAGGCGGCTCGCGATCGAGGAGACGTGCACGACCACGCCCGAGCCGCGCTCCACCATGCCCGGCACCAGAGCCCGGTCCAGGCGCACCGCGGCGAGCAGATTGACGTCCAGGTCGCGGCGCCAGAGCTCGTCGGAGCGCTCCAGGGTGGGCACCGCGCCGGTGGTCGCGCCCGCGTTGTCCACCAGCACGTCCACACCGCCGACGAGGTCGACCACCCGGCGGGCGAGGTCGGCGACGCCCTGCCCGGTCGCGAGGTCCGCGGGCAGGAAGGTCGCCGGGAAGTCCTGCGGGGGAGCAGTGCGCGAGGCGGTCAGCACCTGCGCGCCGGCCGCCGCGAAACGGCGGGCGGTGGCCGCCCCGATGCCGCGGCTCGCTCCGGTGACCAGCACCCGCAGGCCCGCAAGCTCGTTTTCGGACATGGTCATGTCTGCCGCTCCTTCGATAAGGTGAACCGGACTCCGGTAACTATAGTGAACCAGATTCA
The DNA here is from genome assembly GCF_037034245.1 of Streptomyces sp. CA2R106. Taxonomy (NCBI): domain Bacteria; kingdom Bacillati; phylum Actinomycetota; class Actinomycetes; order Kitasatosporales; family Streptomycetaceae; genus Streptomyces; species Streptomyces sp. CA2R106. The sequence goes on along the minus strand of NZ_JBAGKC010000003.1, from coordinate 63,792 downwards.
CCTTATGGAGGCAGTGTTGCCAGCATCACGACCCCTGCGCGCCGACGCCCGGCGCAACCGGGACGCCCTGCTCGCCGCGGCGCGCGAGGCGTTCCTCGCCGGCAGCGGGGACGAAGACGCACACATCGAGGACATCGCCCGCAGCGCCGGGGTCGCGGTCGGCACCCTCTACCGGCACTTCGAGACCCGCGAGGCGCTGGTCGAGGAGGTCTACCGGCAGGAGGTCGCCGACCTGTGCGCCGCGCCCGACGCGCTCCTGGAGCGGTACACGGCGGACGAGGCCCTGCACCGCTTCCTGCTGCTGCTCGTGGAGCACGCGGCGGTCGGCAAGGGCATGGCCGGGGCGCTCGCCGGGATCATGGCGACGGACTCGCCGGTCTTCGACGACGCGCGCTCGCGGATGGCCGGCTGCCTCGACCACCTGCTCGCCGCGGGCGCCGCGCAGGGCACTGTACGGGCCGACGTCGACGGCCGGACGGTGCTGCGCGCGATGGGCGGCGTCTGCAACCTGCGGGCCACCGGCGCCTGGCGGGAGGACGCCGCGCGGATCACCGAGCTGCTCTACGACGGCCTGCGGTACCCCGCCGCCGCGCGCTGAGCAGGCCGGGACTACGCTCCGGCGCAAGGGCGTCATCTCGGTGCGCCGCCGGGGCTGTTGGGGGCGTGCACGCCGGAGCCGGGCCGCAGGGCGCGGAGTCGGCGGGTTCCCGGGCCGGGGCGGCCCGCCGTGGGGGAGGATGGCGCCGAACCGCGGCCGGTCGACGGCCGCGGCCAGCGCCGTACGGCCCCGCGCGGGCCGCCTGAGACCTTACGGAGACGACGCATGCCCACCTCACGGCCGCCGCGCGACACCGGTTCCGACGGCCCCGGGACGGACGGCGAAGACGACGCGCCGGTGGTACCCGTACGACGGGCGGTCGTGCTGCCCACCGCGCCCACCGCGCCCACCGGGTCCCCGCCGGCCGCGCCCGGGGCGACACCGCCGGGCGCGGGCTCGGGTGCCGGGTCGGGCGCCGGCTCGGGAACGGAGCCGCCCAGGGCGGCGCCGCCGCGGTCGGTGCCCGTGCGGACCGCGTCCAGCAGCGGCGCGCCCGCGGCGGCCGGGCCGGCGAAGGCGGGGGAGGCGGCCGGGGCGAGCGGGGCACGCGGCGCCGGCGGTGCGGCGGGTGCTGCGGGTGCTGCGGGCACCTCCGCGTCCGGCGGCACGCCGGGCACGGGTACGCCGGGCACGGCCGGGGCCAAAGCGGGCGGCGCGGCCGGACCGGGCGGCGCGCCGCCCAGGCAGCGGCGGTCGGCGGGGCGGTCGTTGCCGATCCTGGTCGCCGCGGGCGTCGTCGTGGCGCTCGCGGGCGCGTTGCAGTACGCCGTGACCTCCGCGCACCACGGCTCCGCGCCCACCGCCCAGGCCAGTGACGTCGCATCGGGCAACGACGCCGCCCCGCAGACGCTGCCGGTCGGCGCCCCCACCACCACCGCGCACAGCGCCAAGCCCTCCGCGCACGCCTCCGACAAGGCGTCCGCGCACCCCCACGCCACCGCGACCACGCCCGCCGGCGCCCCCGCGACGACCGCGCCGAAGGCCAAGGCCACCGCCAAGCCCAAGGCCACGGCGACGCCCACGGCGAAGAAGACGACGTCGGCCGCCGACCTGCGGGCACGGGCGAACGCCGCGTCCAGCGCGTCCCAGGTGCTGCTCTTCAATGTGACCACCGGCCTGTGCGCCGACGTCCCCGGCTACGGCAACGGCACCAGCGACGGCCCGGTCAACCAGTACGACTGCGACGGCACCTCCGGCGACAACCAGCTCTGGGACCTCCAGGTGGCGTACAAGACCGGCGGCCCGGGCGGCGCGAGCCTGTTCGTGATCGTGAACCACAAGGACGGGCTCTGCATGGACCTGCCCAACTACGGTGCCGAGCCGGCCGGCACGCAGATCGAGGAGTACCCCTGCAACCGGACGAAGAACGACAACCAGCTGTGGTGGCTGGACCCCCGCCCGGACGGCACCTACTGGATACGCGACTACGCCAGCGGCCTGTGCGTCGATGTGCCCGGCGTCGGCACCGGCCGCGAGGACGCCCGGCTGGAGCAGTACGGGTGCAGCACGAACACCAAGGACGACTTCCGCTGGCGCCTGAAGTGAGCGGCCCCCGCGGGCGTGCGGGGGCCCGGGCCCGCGGGCGCAGGAGCTGACGAACGGCCGCCCGCCCGGCGGCCGTTCCCGCCCACTCCCATCCCGCTCACTCCCAGCCGGCCGGTCCCGAGCAGCGCGCCGGCCAGCTGCGCACCCGGCCCTTGCTGCCGGACGGCACACCCTCGTCCAGCGCCTCGGCGAGCGCGCGCAGCGCGGCCCGGTCCAGCTCCGGCGCCGAACCGGAGGCGGGCCCCGACGCGTCCCGCAGCAGCACCACGTCCGAGCCGCGCACCTCGCGCACCCCGAGCACCCGGAAGGTGGTGCCCGGGGCGAAGAGCACCTCGTCCGCGCCTTCCCCCTCGCCGCCGCGGGAGCGCTCCAGGTGCACCCGCCGGCCGCTCTCCGACCAGATCGCGTACCGGGTCGTCTCCGACGGGCCCCGCAGGTTGACCGTCAGCGCGCTGACCGGGCCGGGCGCGCGCAACTGCCGGCCCGCGGCCGTCCGCTCCGGCGCCAGCGCGTCACCGCTGCGGAACACCGGCCCCTCGTACGGCCGCATGCGCCCCAGCCCCGACGCGAGGCAGGCGGCGTAGGGCAGCACGCCCCGGTCGCCCGCGCGCAGGGCGGCCGTCAGCGCCTGGTGGCCGAGCGGGCCGTCCGACGTGGTCAGGTAGAGGTGGACGGCCAGCACGTCCACGGGGTTCGGCGCCCACTCGGCCATCTCCCCGGTGAGCGCGGGGCCGAGCATCCGCTCGACCGCCTTCTCCTGCTTGCGCCAGACCTCCGGCGGCACCATCTCCCGGAAGGCGTCCCGCTCGGCCGCGGAACTGCGGTGCCCCAGCCCGATCGAGCGCACCGGCCGCGGCATCGACGGCGGTACGAAGGCGGGCGGCTTCGTACCGCGCGCCTTGGCCGCGGGGCCGTCGGCGCCGAGGACGTCCTGCCCCGGCAGCGGCGGCATCTCAGGTGCCGCGGCGGCCGCCGGGCGGGGCTCCGTCCGCTCCGGCACGGCGGTCGCCGGCTGGACCGGCGCCGCGGGTACGGGAGCGGGCGCCGGTATGGGAGCGGGCTGGGCCGGCGGCGCCGGCACTGCGGTGCGGGCCGCCTCGACGGCCGGCGCGGGCGCGGCGGTTCGCGGGCCGGGTGCCGCCGCGGCGGCCGGCGGCGGGGCGCCGAGCACGGGCGGGGGCGCGTCGTGCGGCGGGGCCGGTGCCTTGGGCGCCGCACCGCGCGCGGCGGCCGGCGGCAGGGACGTGCGGGCGACCGGCAGGCGCGGGGCCTGCTGCGGGGGCTTGGTCCGCAGCCGCTTGACGCCGAACTCCGTGAGCAGCCGGCTGAGTTCGCGGGCCTGCTCGGTGCCGCAGTCGCCGTACAGGTGGAGCACGGCGCGTTCGCGCACCTCGGGGCTGAGCGCGGCCAGGAGGGTGCGCAGGGCGGGCAGCGCCTCCGGGCCGATCGGCCGGCCCGGGGTGCCCATCTCGATCGCGGGCGCGTCGGCGTCCACCGGGCGCTCGGCGAGCGCGGGCGCGCTGCCGCTGACCCGGGTGACCCGCAGCCCGGCCCGGGTCACCGCGACCTGCCAGGAGTCCGACAGCCGCAGCACCCCGGTGCGCGCGGTGCCGATGCCCCGCAGCGGGGGCTGCCAGCGCAGCAGCAGGGGCGGCCGGGGCGGGCCGTCGCCGCGCGGTCGGCACACGACCGCCTCGACGAAGGGCCGCCACGCGGGCGTGCCGTCCCGCCCGATCAGCACGGTGCGCACCTGGTGGGTGTCGCCGTCGGGGGTCAGGTTGTCGGTCATCAGGGGCGCGCCGGTCAGCACCTCCACGTCGACGGCGAAGGTGTCGGCGGCCAGTTGCGCGGCCTGGAGCAGGTCGCTGTTGCCGCCCGGCGCGAGCCGCACCGCCGGGCGCAGCGGCGGCGGCAGCAGCGCCAGGGCGCCGACCACGTCATGGGCGGTCAGCTCCACCTCGTCGCCCGGCGCCCCCACCAGCACCACCGGCCGGTCCGGACCGACCGGCACCGCGAACGCCAGGTCGCCCGGCAGCGGCGGCGGCGCGTCCAGCGGGCGCACGGCCAGCCCGGCCGGAATCCGGTGCACCACGGTCTCGCCGGTCACGCTCCCGGCCAGCCGGTCCAGCTCCGCCTGCCAGGACGGCGCGGGCAACTGCCGCCCCATCGACCGCGGTTCGCTCCCGGGGGCGAACCGCCACCAGCCGCGGCCGGGGTCCGCGGCGCCCTCGCCGGGCTCGGCCGGGCGGCCCGGCACGAACAGCGACCCGCCCGGGACCAGCAGCGCCGCGCCGTCCGGCGCGATCACCCGTACACCCCACCGCTCGACGATCCGGCGCGCCACGGCCGGCCGGCCCCCGCGCGCCACCGCGGCGTACGACAGCACCAGCAGCACTTCGTGGAAGGAGCCGGGCCGCTGGCCGTCGAGCACCTCCTCCAGGCCCGTCCAGGCCCGGTCGCTCTCGGTGCCGACCACGATGGTGATCGTGGTGCCGTCCTGCACGGCCATGGCGTAGCCGAGTTCGGCCACCGACATCGGGTCGAGGGCGGGCTCGCCCGCGGTACGCACCACGTGGACGCCGTCGATCTCCTCGACATGGATGGCATCCGGGTCCACCGCGTCCGCCCCGCCTGCCGCGCCGGGACCGCTACCGGGTGCCGCGCCCGCCCCGGCCCGCTCTCCCCGGCCCTCGTCCGCCCCCCGGCCCGAGCGTGCGCCGATCCACCGTCTCACCAACCGTCACCGCATCCTGCTCGCCGACATGTACCCATTACCCGACCATCACGTGATTTCCGCACAGTAACGCAGCCGGGTGACATCCTGCCGCCACCCAGGCCACACCCGCCGCAACAGCCGGGTACCCCTCACCGTCACCGGTCACCCCCCGTCGGGTCCCTCGGCGGCGCCGGGCGGTCGGTCTCGCGCGTGCTTCAGCACCACGAACCCGGCCTCCGTCTGGAGGTGTTGGCGACGGGCGCTTTGCCGCGCCGGCCGGCGTCGTCCAGTGTGCCGTACGCGGTGCCGCCGGCGCGCATCCCGCCGAGCAGCGCGCCCGTGGGGGCGGGTCGCACCGGTCGGCCGGGCGGCAGCGCCGCCGTGACCGGCCGTGTTCCGTGCAAGCGTGCCATTCCTCCCCCTCACGCCTCGGCAGCGGGTGCACCGGGCCCGCAGCCGTCCCCCCGGTCCGGCGCTGTGCCCGTCGCGGGATGATCCTACCAACGCGGGCCCGGGCGGCTGCCGGACAACTGGCGCTGCGCGACCGGCCGTTGGCTGCGCCGGCACGCAGGCCCGCCGCTGGTCAGGCGGCGCTCGCCGGCATGCGGCGCCTCACGCGTCGGGAGCGGCGGCCGGCGGCGGCAGGTGGAGCCCGTGCGCGGCGGTGCCCAGCACCCGGCGCGCCACCTCGGCCTCGGACGCCGGCCCGAACACGGCGTCGTCCGCGGCCGTACGGGGCCGCGCCCGCCCGGCCGCCGCGCGCTCGGCTCCCGCAGTGACCAGGTCCATGGTGATCGCCGCCGCCGCGGCGACTCCCGCGGCCGCGGCCGCCGCGACGTTCGCGACCAGGTCGCTGACGTTGCCCGCCGCCCAGATCCCGGGCACACCGGTGAACCCGGCGGCGTCGACGGCGAGTTGGCGCCCCACGCCCATCGGGTGGTCCCGCAGCGCAAGGCCCAGGCCGTCCAGGAACGACGCCCGCGCCGCGAGGTAGGGCATGACCGCCAGATGGCGCACCGGCACCACCGGGCCCGAGGCGAGCCGCACCCCCGACAGGCGGTCCTCCCCGTCGATCCGCAGCCCCGCCACGGGGCCGTCGACCACCGCGACGCCGAGCCCGGCCAACTGCTCCCACTGCGCGTCGGACAGTTCGGTACCCGGGTCCCGGAACAGCGTGACGTCGTCCGACACCTGGCGGAACATCAGCGCCTGGTGGAAGGCGCCCAGCACGCCGATCGCGGTGTCGCGGACCTCCCAGCCGTGGCAGTACACGCAGTGGTGGACGTCACGGCCCCACCGCTCGGCCAGCCCCGGCACGTCCGGGAGTTCGTCGACCAGCCCGGTGGCCACCAGCAGCCGCCGCGCCCGCACCCGCGCGCCCTCGGCCCGGACGTCGAATCCGTCGCCGTCGCGCACGATCCGCGTCACCCGGCCCGCGACGACCCGGCCGCCGTACGAGGCGACCTCCGCGCGGCCGGTGCGCAGCAGCTCCAGCGGGGAGACCCCCTCGCGGCCGAGCAGGCCGTGCACGCCGGTCCGCTCGGCCGGGGCGTTGCGCGGCTCGCCGGAGTCGACCACCAGGACCGACCGGCGCACCCGGGCGAGGGTCAGTGCCGCCGACAGGCCGGCCGCGCCGCCGCCGACCACCACCACGTCCCAGCCGGTGCCGTCGACGCCGGCCACCTCTGCCATCCGTTCTTCGCTCATGCGCCCACCGTCCGCCCGCCGCGGCGCCAGGGGCAAAGGTGCGTGCCGAAACGGCAAAAAGGCGCCGAGGTGCCGCCCACCCCGCGCCCGTACGGACGCCGCCGGTGCCGGGCGCGCGGGTCAGGGCGCGGGCGGCGCCCCGAACCGGGCGAGGCAGTGCCAGACCTTCTTCAGGTCCTGCGGGTCGTGCTCGCCGCTCGCGGCCGCCGCCGCGATGACCGACGGGTCCAGCCGCCCGCCGACCGCGATCCGCGCGCCCAGCGCCACGAACCGCGGCCCCCGGAAGTCCGGGTGGCGCCGCAGCTCCGCCACCGTCAGCCGGAAGCCGGCGTGCCACTGAAGCGGGCACGGCAGCGCCCGGGCCAGCTCCTCCACCTCGGTGCCCCGGTAGCAGGAGTCCAGCACCAGCGCCTCGACGTCCCGCGCCAGCAGCACCGGGCCGTGCACGTGCGCCTCCACGTAGTCGTCGAGGGCGTCCCGGCGGTCCGCCGCGGCCAGCGCCACCAGCGCCATCCGCTCCGCGACCCCGAAGTCCGCGGGGTCGGTGGAGCTGTCGGGGTAGCAGAACGTGGCGCGCGCCAGGGCGCTTGCGGACAGCCGGAAGTGCGCCGAGCCGAAGCGCGGTGCGCCGCCGGTGGTGCGCCCGCGGAAGTCCAGCGCGCCGTACACCGGCCGCTGTTCGTTCGGCGCCTCGTCGTACGCCCCGCCGAAGATCCGGCTCTCCCAGTGCCAGCGGTCACCGCCCGGGTACGCGGTGAGGCCGCCGTTGCCGGTGCCCGTGGCGAACTGCGAGCGGTAGACCCCGTCGGCGGCCAGCCCGGACAGGATGTGCCGGCCCTGGTGCACCCGGTCCGGGTGGAAGTTGAGCGTCACCCGCAGCCGCGGGTCGACCGGGCCGCCCGCCGAGCGCGCCGCGACGTGCCGCAGGGCCCGCTGCGCGGGCAGGTACGGCGGGTGGCTGGTCGTCATGCCGGTAGTGTGCCGGGGCGGTGCGGGCCGGACGCAACCGGATTCGCCGCCCGCGCCCACCGGCGGGAGCGCCCCCGCCAGGGGTGCGGCAACCCTCGGCGGCCTGCTCCAGCGGCAGTTCGAGGTCGAGGGCGCGGCCCGGGCCGCACCGGCCGCGGACCGCGGCCGGGCCGCAGCCCGTCCGCCCCCGCCGCACCGCCGCGACCGTTCGCGCCCGGCCGTACGCCGCGGGAAACCAGGTGCGCGCGGCGGGCGGCTTCGCCAGACTCGCGGCCATGCCTGCGAAGATCACCCGCCTCAACCCCGACCGGCTCCACCCGACCCCCGGCTACCACCACGTCACCGTGGCCGAAGCCGGCCGCACCGCCTACCTCGCCGGGCAGTGCCCGCTCGCCCCCGACGGCTCACTGGTCGGCGCCGGCTCCCTGGACGCCCAGGTCGACCAGGTCGCCGCCAACGCGCTGACCGCGCTCGCGGCCGTCGGCGCCCGGCCCCAGGACGTCGTCCGGTCCGTCGTCTACGTGTGCGCCGAACAGGCCGACGCCCTCGGCGCCGCCTGGCGGCGCCTGACCGCTTCCGCGCTCGGCCCGGCCTTCACCACCGCGAGCACCCTCCTCGGCGTCACCCGCCTCGGCTTCGCCGGACAACTGGTTGAGGTCGACCTGACCGCCGCGCTCCCCTGACCCCTGGGTGCCCCCGGCACGGCCCGGGCGCGCTCCTGGTGGGAGCGCGCCCGGGGGATTGGAGGAGGGGAAGGGCTACTTCGCGAAGGTGAGGGCGAAGAGGTGGACCGTGCCGGACGCGGAGGTGACCGGCAGGGTGACGGAGGCGACGGTCTTGGCGGCGTCTATGGGGACCTTGACCGAGAAGACATACGCCTTCACGGTGTCCTTGCCGCCGCTGCCGGTGTCGCGGTAGTCGGTGGTGACAGCGGTGGTGTCGCCGGCGACCGGCTTGGTGCCGCCGCCGTTGAGGGTCCAGTCGGAGAAGGCGACCGACGCCTTCGTGGTGCTGCCGTCGGTGTAGGTGACCGTCAGGTCGCCGGGTACGCCGCTGCCGTCGGTGGGGGCGTTGGCGGCCGCGCCGAGCAGCCCGAGGTAGGCGCCCTGCGTGCCGGCCGGCTCCGGCAGGGTCTGGCCGGCTACCTCCAGGTTGTCCGGCTGCCCTGAGGTGATGGTCGGCCAGGTGTAGTCGAGCCCGTCGGCGCTGACCGTCGAGCCGCTGGTCACCCCGTTCGCGGCGAGCGCGTCCTGCGAGTACGCCCAGCCGCCGTCGTCGAACCCGCCGGAGAAGTGCGTGCCGTCGGGGTAGACGCCCTCGTTCGTCTCGTAGGGCCACAGCTCCCCGGGCGCCGCGACCGACACCCGCAGGGACGCGCTCGTCAGGGCCGCGCCGCTGCCGTGGTCGGTCACCGCGAACGCCACGGCGTAGGTGCCTTCCTTGTCACCCGCGCTCACCGCGACCTTCGCCTGCGCGCTGCCGCCCGCCGGCACCGTGACGGTGCCCGAGGACGCGCCGAGAGTGACCCCCGAGGGCGCGGAGGCACTCCAGTCGGCGGTGACCGCCTTGTCGCCGAGGTTGGTCAGCTGGAGGGTGGCGTCACCCGACCCGCCCGGCGCGACGATCAGCCCGTCGCTGCTCGGCCCGGTCGCCGCCAGCACCCGGCCGCCGCCGGTGGTGTCGGACGGCGGGACGTCGGCGGCCGCCGCGCCCCAGGAGGTGTTCGCCTTGGTGCCCAGCGTGTAGTCCAGGGTGCCGGCCTGCGCGAACTGCCCGAAGGTCAGCCACGACTTCTGCCACGCCTTGCCCTTGACGTCCAGCGACTGCACGTACGGCGCGTCGGTCGCGGCCTGGGGCGCGTCGATCGTGACCTGCCGGCCGCCGACGGTGACCTTCGCGACGGGGAAGACCGGGCTGCCCAGCACCAGCGTGTCGGTGCCCGGCGCCTCCGGGTACATCCCCAGCGACGACCACACGTACCAGGAGCTCATCGCGCCCAGGTCGTCGTTGCCGAACGACCCGACCGGCGCGTTGAAGTAGAGGTCCTGCTGCGCGGTGCGCACGGCCGCCTGCGTCTTCCACGGCTGGCCCAGGTAGTTGTACTCCCAGGGGATCTCCAGGCTCGGCTCGTTGCTCAGATCGGCGTTGGTGCCCGACGGGTTCGCGATGTCGCTGAGCAGGCTGTCCAGGTACGACCCGTACGCCGCGGTGCCGCCGCGCGCGGTGGCCAGCTGCTCGATGTTGAACGGCACCATCGGGGTGTACTGCGCCGAGGTGCCCTCCACGAACCCGTTCGAGGTGCCCGGGGTGAAGCCGCCGGCGAACTGCCCGTCGGAGTTCTTCGCCTGGAGGTAGCCGGTCTGCGGGTTGAAGACGTTCATCCAGTCCTGCGCCCGGGTGGCGAACTTCGTGTAGTCCGCGGTCTTGCCCAGCGACTTGGCGAACGACGCGAGCGCGTAGTCCGCGCTGTCGTACTCCAGTTGGGTCGAGACCGGTCCGTAGAAGTTGCAGCAGGAGTACGTGCCGTCCAGCGGCAGGTAGCCCTTCGCGTCGCGCACCGCCTCGCCGGGGCGGTCCTGGTTGGGCACGGTCGCCTCGTGCTCCATCGCCGACAGCGCGTGCGCGGTGTCGAAGTTGCGCACCCCGAAGGCGTAGGCGTCGGCGATGATTGCGGTGCCCGGGTCGCCGACCATGACGTAGCTCTCGCCGTTGTTCGACGCCCACTTGGGCAGCAGACCGGTCTGGTCGTAGCCGTTGAGCATCGAGGTGACGATGTCACCGGTCTGCTGGGGGGCGACCATCGCCATCAGCTGCGTCTGGGAGCGGTAGGTGTCCCAGCCGGAGTAGTTGGCGTACTGCGCCTGCTGGCCCTTGGCGAGGGTGTGGACCTGGTCGTCCATGCCCATGTACTGGCCGTTGTCGTCGGAGAAGACGTTCGGGTGCAGCAGCGCGTGGTAGAGCGCGGTGTAGAACTGCACCTGCTGGTCGTGGGTGCCGCCGCCGATCCGCACCTTGTCCAGGACCTTGTTCCACGCGGTGTGGTTGGCCTGCCGCATGGCGTCGAAGTTCCAGCCCTTGACCTCGGATTTGAGGTTGGAGGCGGCGTTGTCGTCGCTGGTGTAGGAGATGCCGACGGCCGCGGTCACGGTGGCGGCGCGCGCGGTGTCGAAAGTGAGGTACATGCCGTTGGCGCCGGTCACGGGGGCGTCCGCGGCGGAGGCGGCGCCCTTGGTCGACGCCGTGCCCTTCGCGGCGGACGAGGAGGCGGAGCTGCCGCTGGGGTGGACCTTGGGCGCGGTGGTGCCCGGCACCGTGAAGTGCTGCTCGTGCAGCGGCGTGTTCGCGTGGGTGGCGAGCTTCTGCTCCGGCCGCCCCTCGCTCAGCTTCGTGGCGTCGGCGTTGATGGTGCTGCCCACCCAGGTGCCGCTGGCGGTGAACGGGTGGTCGAAGGTGATGTCGAAGTGCAGCGTGTAGCGGTTGGCGGCGCCGCAGAAGTGGCCGCTGTCGACCGACCCGCTCACCTCGTGGTCGCTGACCACCTTCACCCGGGTGCCGTCCACCTGCGAGGCGCCGCTGCTCAGCTTCAGCAGCAGGTTCGACTGGGTCGAGCCGGCCGGGAAGGTGAAGCGGCCCAGACCCGCGCGCGTGGTGTCCGTCAGCTCGGTCTTGATCCCGCTCGCGTCGGTGACGCCGTAGTAGCCGACGCCGGTCTGCTCGTCGTCGTGGCTGAACTGCGCCGAGGTGTTCGACAGGTTGCCCGACAGGGCGCCGGTGACCGGCAGGATCGGTACGTCGCCGGCGACGTCGCAGCCGGGGCCGGAGACGTGCGTCAGGCTGTAGCCCGAGATCTTGCTGTCCTTGTACTCGTAGCCGCCGCCCTGCGTCCGGTCGGGCGTGGTGTCCGGGCTCCACTGCATCATGCCGAACGGCGTGTCCGGGCCGGGGAAGGTGTTGACCGCGCCCGAGGTGCCGATCAGCGGGTTGATCAACGCCGCCGGGTCCGCGACGAGTTGCGGACCGGACGCCGCCTGGGCGCCGGCCAGGGACTGGAACGGGAGCGCCGCGATGCCCAGGAGGGACACCACGGCGAGGCGATGACGGAATCTGCTGGTGAAACGGGGCCCGTCGGGGCGCCGTCGTCTGACCATCGGTTGCCTCCGCGATACGTGCGTCACACAGGGGTGTGCCAGGGACTGGCGTCCTCGATCGACAGCGGCGTCGTGGGTCCGACAAACTGACAACGTTGCCAATCTGCACGAGGCACGAGTAGAACGCGGACCCTGATGGCCTGTCAATGACCGCGCGCCGATCTTCACTTGCGCCGCTCGCGCCACCCGCGCCTCCCCGGGGGCGCTCGCCCGGGGAGCGGGCGGCGGCCGCCGGCAGCCGCCGCCCGCGCGTCGACGGCCGGCCGGGCGGCTGCACAGTGCGGCGGGCCGATCATGAAGCCCAGCTTCGGGCGGGCTTAAGAAACCCTCGATGGACCCGGCGCCGCGTCGGGGGAACAGTGGGAGCGCCACCGCGGCCGCGCCGCGCCGATGGCACCCCCGCAACCCTTTTTGAGGCTCAGGAGTCCGCCGTGAAAGCACTGGTCAAAGCAAAGGCGGAGCCCGGTCTGTGGCTCACGGACGTGCCCGAGCCCGTGCTCGGCGCGGGCGAGGTGCTGATCAGGGTGCTGCGCACCGGCATCTGCGGCACCGACCTGCACATCCGCGCGTACGACGGGTGGGCGCGGCAGGCGGTGCGCACCCCGCTGGTGCTCGGCCACGAGTTCGTCGGGGACGTCGTCGAGGTGGCGCCGGGGGTGAGCGGCATCGCCCCGGGCGACCGGGTCAGCGGCGAAGGGCACCTGGTGTGCGGCACCTGCCGCAACTGCCTGGCCGGGCGGCGGCACCTGTGCCGCTCCACCGTGGGCCTGGGTATCGGCCGGGACGGCGCCTTCGCCGAGTACGTCACGCTGCCGGCGGCCAACGTCTGGGTGCACCGCACCCCGGTGGACCCCGATGTCGCCGCGATCTTCGACCCGTTCGGCAACGCGGTGCACACCGCGCTGTCCTTCCCGCTGGTCGGCGAGGACGTGCTGATCACCGGCGCCGGCCCGATCGGCATCATGGCCGCGGCCGTCGCCCGGCACGCCGGGGCCCGCCACGTGGTCATCACCGACGTCAGCCCCTACCGGCTGGAACTGGCCCGGCGGGTCGGGGTGAGCCTGGCGGTGGACGTGCGCACCTCCAGCGTGGAGGAGGGGCAGCGCGCCCTCGGGCTGCGCGAGGGCTTCGACGTGGGCCTGGAGATGTCCGGCCGCCCCGAGGCGCTGCGGACGATGGTGGCGAACATGACGCACGGCGGCAAGATCGCCCTGCTCGGCCTGCCCACCGAGCAGTTCCCGGTCGACTTCGCCCGCATCGTCACCTCGATGATCACCCTCAAGGGGATCTACGGGCGGGAGATGTACGAGACCTGGTACGCGATGTCCGTGCTGCTGGAGGGCGGCCTCGACCTCGGCCCGGTGATCACCGGCCGCTACCCGTACCAGGACTTCGACGAGGCGTTCGACGAGGCGGCGAGCGGCCGCTGCGGCAAGGTCATCCTCGACTGGACCGCCTGACCCCTCGATACACCCGTTCCCTTACGCCTGTTGCCGTACGTCCGTTGCGGCGCGCCCGTTTTCTTACACATGTTGCCTTACGTCCGCTGCCGTACGCCCCGAGGAGACCCCCGTGTTCGACTCCGTCCGCGCCGACCTGCGCGCCACCCTCGACGAGATCCGCGCCGCGGGCCTGCACAAGCCCGAACGCGTCATCGGCACCCCGCAGAGCGCCACGGTCGACGTCACCGCCGGCGGCCGCCCGGGCGAGGTGCTCAACTTCTGCGCCAACAACTACCTGGGCCTGGCCGACCACCCCGACGTGGTGGCCGCCGCCAAGGACGCCCTGGACCGCTGGGGCTACGGCATGGCCTCCGTCCGCTTCATCTGCGGCACCCAGGAGGTGCACAAGGAGCTGGAGGCACGGCTGTCGCAGTTCCTCGGCGCCGAGGACACGATCCTGTACAGCTCCTGCTTCGACGCCAACGGCGGCGTCTTCGAGACGCTGCTCGACGAGCACGACGCGGTGATCTCCGACGCCCTCAACCACGCCAGCATCATCGACGGCATCCGGCTGTCCAAGGCCCGCCGGCTGCGCTACGCCAACCGCGACATGGCCGAGCTGGAGCAGCGGCTGAAGGAGGCCGACGGCGCGCGCCGCAAACTCATCGTCACCGACGGCGTGTTCTCCATGGACGGCTACGTGGCGCCGCTGGACGAGATCTGCGACCTCGCCGACCGCTACGGCGCGATGGTCATGGTCGACGACTCGCACGCGGTCGGCTTCGTCGGCCCCGGCGGCCGCGGCACCCCCGAACTGCACGGCGTCACCGACCGGATCGACATCCTCACCGGCACCCTCGGCAAGGCGCTCGGCGGCGCCTCCGGCGGCTATGTCGCCGCCCGCGCCGAGATCGTGGCGCTGCTGCGCCAGCGCTCCCGCCCCTACCTGTTCTCCAACTCCCTCGCCCCGGTCATCGCGGCCGCCTCCCTGAAGGTGCTCGACCTGCTCCAGGACGACTCGCCGGCCGGCCCCGGCCCCGCGCTGCGGGCCCGGCTCCAGGAGAACACCGCGCTGTTCCGGGCCCGGATGACCCAGGAGGGCTTCGACCTCGCGCCCGGCGACCACCCGATCGTGCCGGTCATGATCGGCGACGCCGAGCGCGCCGGACAGCTCGCCGACCTGCTCCTGGAGCACTCCGTCTACGCGATCGGGTTCTCCTACCCCGTGGTACCGCACGGCAGGGCCCGGATCAGGGTGCAGCTGTCCGCGGCGCACTCCGCGCAGGACGTCGAGCGCGCGGTCACCGCGTTCGTGGCCGCCCGGGCGGCCCTGGCAGGATGACCAGGTGATCGACACGCGCCGACTGCGTACCCTGCGGGCCGTGGCGGACCACCGTACGGTGACCGCCGCGGCCGCCGCGCTGTACCTGACGCCCTCGGCGGTCTCCCAGCAGCTCGCGACGCTGGAGGCCGAGGTCGGCCACCAGCTGCTGGTGCGCGACGGGCGCGGGGTCCGGCTGACCGCGGCGGGGGAGATCCTCGTCACCCACAGCAGTACCGTCCTGGCCCAGCTGGAGCGGGCCGAGGCCGAACTCGCCGCCTACGCCGGCGGCGCGGCCGGCACCGTCACCGTGGCGTCCTTCGCCACCGGCATCGCCACCGTGCTCGCCGGGGCGATGGCCGCGCTGGCCGGCTCGTCGCCAGGCATACGGGTCCGGGTGCGCGACGCGGAGGGCGACGAGAGCCTGGCGATGGTGCTGGACGGCCACGCGGACGCGGCGGTCGCCGTGGAGTACCGCGGCGCGCCCCGCGACGACGACCGGCGGCTGTCCCGGGTCGCGCTGTACGCGGAGCCCTTCGACGCGGTGCTGCCGCGCGGCCACCGCCTCGGCGGCTGCGAACGGGTCCGGGTGGAGGACCTCGCCGACGAGAACTGGGTCAGCCCCTACCCGGGCAACCCCTGCCACGACGTGGTCACCCTCGCCTGCGAACTGGCCGGCTTCCAGCCGCGCGTGGCGCACTCCTCCGACGACTTCCGGGCGGTGGCCGCCCTGGTCGGCGTCGGCGCCGGGGTCGCCCTGGTGCCGCGCTCGGCGCTGCGCGGCGTCCACCTGCCCGACGTCCAGGTCCGCCCGGTCGCCGGCAGCCCCGCCACCCGGCGCGTCTTCGCCGCCGTACGCCGCGGCGCCGAGGACCACCCCCTGATCCGCCCGGTGCTGGCCGCCCTGCGCGAAGCCGCCACCCACCTGCGCCCCGACCCCGCCTGACCGCCTGCCCCTGGACCGTGTCCGACCGATCCCGCCCCCATGGCCAGGGGGCATGGGGGCGCCCCCAGCCGGCGGGGCCTGGCACACGCGCTCTCCCCTTGCCTTCGGCGGGAGGGGCCCCAGCGTTGCCGGTCGTCGGCGCGGCCCGCTGCGCTCTGTCCCTCCCGGGGCTTCGCCCGGGAGGGACCCCCACCCTCCGCCTTGCGATCGGGGGCCTCCCGTGCAGGAGGCCATGGGGGAGCACCAGCCCCGTCGGCCCCCGCCCCTTGGGCGGGACGACGCTCCTTGCCAGACACGGCTTAGGCTCACGGGATGGGGATCGCATACGAGTGGCGCGGGCAGTTCGGCAACGGCGAGGTCGAGGCGCTGCACGCGGCCGGTTTCGGGCACGAGGCAGGGGCGACGGACTGGTGGGGGCGGGTGTGCGGGCACAGCCTGGGGTGGGTGTGCGCGCGGGAGGCGGGGGAGCTGGTGGGGTTCGTGAACGTGGTCTGGGACGGCGGGGAGCACGCGTTCGTGCTCGACACGGTCGTGGCGCCGGGCCGGCAGCGGACGGGGGTCGGGGCGGGGCTGGTCGAGGAGGCGGTCCGGCGGGCGCGCGGGGCGGGGTGCGGGTGGCTGCACGTGGACTTCGAGGAGCGGTTGGCGCCGTTCTACCTCGGGTCCTGCGGCTTCACCCCCACGGCCGCGGGCCTGATCGCGCTGTGAAGGGTCCTCGCCGCCGCGGCGGCGAGGACCCTGCGGGCCGCGCCTAAGGCAGCAGTTGCCGCGGTACGAAGCCCTCGTCGGCCAGGCGCTCCCACAGCTCGGCGGGGATCGGCAGCCGCGCCGCCCCGGCGTTCGCGGCGACCTCCGCGGCCGAGCGGCAGCCGACGACGACCGAGGTCACCGCCCGGTGCAGGTAGGGGAACTGCACGGCCGCCGCGGACAGCGGCACCCCGAAGTCCGCGCAGATCTCCTGGCAGCGCCGGGCGCGGGCCAGCTCCCGCGCCGGCACCGGCCGGTAGTTGAACATCGCGCCGTCCGAGGGGTCGGCGAGCAGCCCGGTGTTGAAGACCCCGCCGACCACCACGGCGGTGCCCCGCTGCGCGCACAGCGGCAGCAGCGTGTCCATCGCGTCGTGGTCGAGCAGCGAGAACCGGCCCGCGATCAGCACCACGTCCACCTCGTAGCCGGCGACGTACTCCGCCAGCGGCGCGCAGTGGTTCATGCCGAACCCGATCGCCCTGACCAGGCCCTCGTCGCGCAGGCGGCGCACGGCCGCGTACGCTTCCGCGCGGACCTGCTCGGCGTAGTCGTCCGGGTCGTGCAGGTAGAGGATGTCGACGAAGGAACGGCCCAACCGCTCCAGGCTGGATTCCAGCGAGGCGCGGATGCCGCGCTCGGACCAGTCGGCGACCACGTCGGTGCCCGAGCCGTCGGCCCGCGGGCGCAGCAGCCAGCCGGTCTTGGTGGAGATCACCGGGTCGGTGACCCCGGCCGGGGCCAGCAGCCGGCCGAGCCGGTCCTCGGCCTGGCCGTGCCCGTAGCGCGGCGCGGTGTCGAAGTAGCCGATGCCCGCCTGAGCGGCGGCCCGGAGCGTGTCGGCCGCGTCCTGCTCGGCGACCTCCTCGAACAGCCCGCCCAGCGGGGCGGTGCCCAGGCCGAGCGGGGGCAGCGCGAACGGCAGCGAGGTACCGGCGCCGCGCGGCGCGGTCGCGGCGCTCACCGGGCCTCCTGCCAGGGGGAGGTACGGGCCGGCTCGGCGCCGCGCAGCGTCATCGCCAGCGTCAGCCGCACCTGGCTGCCGCCGGGCAGCGCCACCTTGACGTAGCGGCCCCGCACCGGCAGCGTGTCGCCGTCGTCGGCGCGCACCGAGTGCAGCACGTGCTCGGCGAACGAGCCCGCCTGCACCAGCAGCGTGCGCGGCGCCGTACCGGTGTTGACCAGCTCCACCACGGTGTGCTCCGGGCGGATGTCGCGCACCAGCGCCGCGACGTCCCGAGGCAGCCCGGGCCGCTGCTCCTGCGCGTCGTGGTAGCGCACGTGCAGCTGCGCGAGGCCGCCGTTGTAGAGCACCTGCGGGGAGCCGGTGGTCAGTTGCAGCAGCGCCTCGGTGACCACCGGGTTGAGGTTCTGCCAGTGGTGGATGCCCAGCGCGTCCGGGCCGACCGCCGGGTCCACGCTGTCGCCCTCGATCTGCGCCAGCCGCTGCGCGCACACCTGGAGCGCGCCGGCGAGCATCCGCTCGGGGAAGTCCGCGTTGCGCCCGCCGAGGAACTCGTGCCAGGGCTCCTCATGGCCGCACTCGTCCTTGGTGCGCTGGACGTGCACCTCCGCCCAGTCCCAGCGCGCGCCCGCCCGCAGCTGCTCGATCCGCGCCGCGTCCGCCGGGTCGCGGCTGAAGTGCCACAGCGCCAGCGGGAGTTGGGTGGGCATCACGGTGAAGTCGAACCAGCCCGAGTCGTTGTGCCGCTGCGGGACCATCAAGGTCCGCTCGCCCGGGATCGTCGCCAGGTGCGGCTGCCACCGCTTGCCCAGGGTGCCCATCTGGTCGGCGGTGCGCTGCTCGGCGTGGCGCAGCACCGCGTCCAGCGGGTTGCGGGCCAGCTCCAGGTAGGAGTCGTCGCCGGTCACCGCCACCGCGTTGACCGCGCCGACGATCGCGGCCGAGGCGACCGACGACAGCCCGTGCGGCCACGACCAGCCGTAGTGACCGCCGTACCAGCGGCCCTCCAGGTACGCGCCGACCTCGCCGTCGAGCCCGGCGTTGTCCGGGAGCACCTCGCGCCCGGCCAGCCGCTCCCGCCAGACTCCGGCGTACTCCGCGACCCAGTCGGCGTACCGCCGCCCGCCGCCCAGCAGCCAGGCGTTGGTGGCCAGCGTGGTGGAGGCGAGGTTGACCAGGGTGTCGCCGCGGCCCATCCGGTCCCACATCACCCGCCCGTAGGCGCGGGCCCGCGCGGGGTCCGCGGCCAGCTCGTCGAAGGAGGACACCCCCGTGCCCCAGTCCAGCGGCAGGCCGTACGGGCGCAGCGCCAGGCTCCACGGGAAGTACACGTCGTGGTCGCTGAAGCCCGGGCGCGGGCCGCCGGCGCCGTTGTGCGGCGCCCCGATCACCCGGTGCACCGGGTCGTAGTTGGGGCCGCCGGGCAGGTAGACGTCGGCGAAGCGGCAGGCCAGCTCGCGCAGTTCGGCGTCACCGGGGTCGGCCAGGCACAGGCCGTAGAAGAGCAGCATGCCCTCGCCCTGGTGGAACCAGTCGTAGCCGCGCTCCAGACCGCCGGTGACCAGGCCCATCTCGGTGAGCTGCGCGGTCACCCCGCGCCAGTGCTGCCGTGCGGCGGCCAGCAGGTCGGTGCTGCCGCCGAGCAGGTACAGCGTCGGCCAGTTGAAGAACGGCTCGTAGAAGTCGTCCACGCCGTCCCGGTCGTCCAGGCCCTCGCCGAGCGAGTCGCGGAAGACCAGGCGGCCGTCGCCCTCGGTGTAGCGGTCGGCGAAGACCCGCCACGCCTTGTCCTGTACGGCGAACAGCTCCCGCTCCAGCGCGGCCCACCGGGGGACCTCGGTGACGCGGCGGGTGGCGGTCAGCTCCGGTTGGCGCGCGGCGCCGGGTACGGTCATCGGCCCGCCGCCCGCGCGGCCGGCCCGCCGTCGATTGCTTCAACCCCGAGCATCGGGTACACCCGACCTCCCATAATCGTTCATCGATAGCCGATTTCTAGACTTCATTGCGGGGGCTGCCGTGTCAAGAGCCGCCGCGGCACCGCGAAGACCGCCTCGGGGGCTGCCACCGCCGGCCGCCGGCAGCGCCGCCCACCCGCCTGACCAGGGAGCACACCATGATCGACAGCCACGCCCACCTGTGGGACCCGCGCCGCGGCTTCCCCTGGATACGGCCGGACTCCCCGCACCACCGGCCCTTCACCGCCGACGACCTGGCCGCCTCCGCCGCCGGCACCGGTGTGCAGGGCACCGTGCTGGTCGAGGCGTCCCGCGGCGACGCGGGGGAGACCGATACCCTGCGCGCCCTGCGCACCGCCCGCCCGGACCTGGTCGCCGGCTACGTCGGCAACCTCCATGTGCACGGCGGCGCCGGCCCCGAACGCTTCCGTGCCCTGCTGGAGGAGTGGGGCGCGAGCGGCCCGGGCGGCATGCGGATGGGCGGCCGGAGCTGGGCGGACACCCCGCCGCAGGCCCGCGCCCTCCTCCCGGTGCTCGCCGAGGCCGGCGTCGTGCTCGAACTCAACCTGGGCGAGCGGGCGCTGCGCACCGCCGCCGAGGCGGCCGCGCGCCACCCCGGGCTCGCCGTGGTCGTCGACCACCTCGGCAACCCGCCGCACCTCGACGCCGACCCGGGGCCCTGGTACGAGGACCTGGCGTACGCCGCCGCGCACCCGGGCGTGCACGTCAAGATCTCCGGCCTGCTCACCCAGCAGCACGGCGTGCCCGCCGACCGCGTCTCCCGCCTGGTCCGGCAGGTCGTCGACGCCGTCGGCCCGGCGCGCTGCCTGGCCGGCTCGGACTGGCCGATCTGCCTGCCGCGCGGCACCCGGCAGGAGTCGCTGGCCGCCGCCCGCGCCGGGCTGGCCCACCTGCCCGCCCGGGAGCGGCGCGAGGTGCTGCACGGCACCGCCGTACGCGTGTACGGGCTGGGCGGTTGACAGTGTCCGGCGCCCCTGATTCGATTTGACTGATCGATAGGCGATAGATGAACACCCCGGCGCCCTTCCACCGCGCGCATGGTGCGGCGAGGGCCGATCGCTCCGGGGTGTCACAGCGGTTACGCGGCAGTGGGCGGTTTTCCATCGATAGACGATGAAAACGCGTACCCTGGACGGACCCGCCCCCACGAAGCAGGATTGGGAATCATGGCATCGAACCCGTCGGCTGAGTTCGTCTCCACGCTGGCCACCAACAAGGACCGGTTCCGCAAGACCCTGATCTCCGACCAGGTCTACGGGCTGCTCCGCCAGTCCATCGTCGACGGCGAACTCGGGCCGAACGACCGGGTGGTCGAGTCCGAGATCGCCCGCAGACTCGGGGTCAGCCAGGCGCCGGTGCGCGAGGCGGTCAAGCAGCTGGCCCGGGAGGGCCTGCTGATGCACGTGCCGCGCCGCGGCCACTTCGTCGTCGAGATCTCCTCGCAGGACGCGGAGTACGCCCGCCAGGTCCGCGAACCGCTGGAGCGGCTCGCCGCGCGGCTCGCCACGCAGCACGTCACACCCGAGCAGCTCGCCGCGCTCGACGCCCTGGTCGAGCAGATGCACGCCGCTGTCGCCACCAATGACGTCAGCCGCTTCCGCGACGCCGACATCGAGTTCCACACGCTGATCAGCCAGAGCGCCGGAAACCCGTTCCTGGCCCGCATGTGGGAGGTCATCGAGCCCAGCCTGCGCACCCTGCGGGCCATCGCCGACCCGCTCTTCGAGGGCGACTGGCACGCGATGGCCGACGAGCACGGGCGGCTGGTGGGCCTGCTGCGCGCCGGCGACGCGGAGGCGGCCGCCGAGGCGTTCGCCGACCACGCCGCCGGGCGCGGCCCGGTCCCCGACGCCCGCGCGGCCAAGCAACCCGCCAAGCCCGCGGGCGCCAAGTCCGGCAGGTCCGCGGCCAAGTCCCGCGCCTGAGCAGCACGTTCGGCCCCGGGGAGCACGCGCGCCCCGGGGCCGACGCATGCCCGCAGCCGCAGCCGCAGCCGCAGCCGCAGCCCGCAGCACGACCGTGCCCGGGCCGGAAGTGCGGCCCGGGCACGGTCGGTTCAGCCGCGCGACCTGCTAACGGCGCGCGCCCGCCGTCCACTTGGCCGCCCCGTACTGGTAGGCGCCCAGGCTCGGGACGGCGTCGGTCGAGCCGTCGTTGACGCCCGCCAGCGGGATCGCCGCGTTGCGGGCCGGCGAGGCGGCCGTCAGTTCGTAGTCGTGGTCGGCCGCGTCCACGAAGAGCGGGTCGGTCGTGGCGGTGTCGAGGTTGTTCGACATCACCAGCCCGCCGTCCGTGGCGCCGTCGGAGCCGGTGATCGGGCCGATGTTGTTGTAGATCTTCGTCCCGGTCGACTGGTCCGTGCCCTTGACGTACATCATCGTCATGCCGCCGGTGTTGTTGTACACGCCGTTGTTGTACGACCCGGAGCCCAGGCCGTTGAGCATCACCGTGCCCTGGAGGTTGTTCCAGCCGACGTTGTCGGCGATCACCAGGTCGCTCTGCCCGTTGTCGGCGTAGACGCCCGCGACCGCGAACGGGGTGACGCCCGGGGTCGGGGTGCCGTCGTGCAGCAGGTTGTGGTCCACCGAGGTGCCCATCATGTCCGCGCCGCAGCAGGTGTAGATGCCCGCGGTGTCCAGGCTCAGCCGGGCGTACTGCGAGATGTCGTTGTACGCGATCCGGTCCTTGCCGGCGGTCAGCCCGCTGGTGGTGCCCCACTGGAGGTTGATGCCGCTGCGGCCGACCCGGTAGATGGTGTTGTTCAGCACCGTCTGGGAGTTGCCCATCACGGCGATGCCCGCCGCGTAGGTGCCCATGTAGTCCACGTCGTGGATGATGTTGTCGGTCGCGGTGTTGTTCTGCCCGGCCAGCGCGATGCCGTTGCCGGCGCTCAGCGACAGGTCGCTGTTCACGATGGTGTTGTACGTGCCGTTGAGCACGATCCCGGTGTCACCGACCCCGCGGTCCACGCTGGACCCGCAGTCCGTGGCGCCCTGCGTGATGTCGGTGTAGTGCGACAGGTAGGTGCCGGTGAGCGTGTCCAGCGTGTCGTGGGTGCTGGTCGAGCCCGTGGTGATGGTGGACGCGAACAGGTTCAGGCCCACCACCGAGGTGTAGGACGCGTTCGTCAGGTCGAAGGCGCGCTGCCGGGCCTTCGCCTCCACCGTGTGCTGCGCGGGGCTGTCGGTGCTGTACAGGTACAGCCGGTGCGCGGCCGGGTCGTAGAACCACTCGCCGGGGTTGGCCAGTTCGCCGATCTTCCCGGACAGCGCGTAGCGGGTGTCGGTCGGCACCACCTTGTGCACGCACGGCGGCGCCGCGGACAGCGTCACCGAGCCGGTGTCCGAGGCGGCCACCGTGGAGGTCGCCGAGACGTACCAGTAGCCGGTCAGCGCCCGGCCGCCGTTCCAGTAGCCGGCCGGCCGGGTCAGCGCGGCGTCGTCGATGGTGGCGTCCGCGCTGCCGGCGCCGGCGTGCTCGATGGCCGGGTTCAGCAGGTCCAGGCCCGGGTAGGGCCACTGCGCCTCGATGTCCATCGCCTGGTCGGTGAAGACCTGCACCGTGGTCGGGTCGCTGCCCAGGTCCACGTCGGTGCTCCACACATGGCCCGCGGCGACCGCGTCGCTGAACAGCGAGTCCTGCGCGTAGGGGTCGCTCTGGGCGATGGCGGTGACATCCGCGCCCGTCACCTGGCTCCAGCCGCTCAGCGCGGAGGTCCCGCTGATCGTCACGTCGGCGCCGGGGGCCGCGCGGTAGGTGATCGGCAGGCCCGAGCTGCCCGAGTGCGCCGGGGTGACCGTCTCGCGGTAGGTGCCCGACTCGATCAGGCAGGTGTCGCCGGCGACCATCACGTCCGCGCACTTCTGGATGTGCTGGAACGCGGTGGCGGCGGCCAGCCCGTCGGCGGTGTCGCTGCCCGACGGCGCGACGTAGTAGGTCTGGCCGGTGGCGGCCGCGTGCCGGTGGCCTTGGGCGGCGGCCGGCGAGGCCGCCGCGGCCATCGACAGCACCGCGATGGCGCCGGCCGCGGCGGACAGCAGGCCCCGGCGGGCCCTCGTGCCCGATATACGTGATCTGTACAGGATGTTCAGCACTCCATTGTCCTTACTCCTGACGGGACCGATGGGAACCGGACGGGCGGCGTCATCCCTTGACCGCGCCGACCGTGAGACCGCTGATGATGTGGCGCTGCATGTAGAGGAAGAAGATGACCACGGGGGCCACGGCGAGCAGCAGGTTCGGGAAGACCTTCGTGAGGTCGGTCGAGTACTGGCTGATCCCCGCGTAGATGGCCGTCGTCACCGTGTAGTGGCCCGACGACGGGCTGAGCAGGATCTGCGGACTGATGAAGTCGTTCCAGATCCCGATGGAGTTGAGGATCAGCACGGTCACCACCGCCGGGCGCATCAGCGGGAAGATGATCGTCCAGAACGTGCGGTAGCGGCCCGCGCCGTCGATGGTCGCCGCGTGGTCGATGTCGACGGGGATGGTGCGGATGAACCCGACGAACAGGAAGATGCTCACCGGCAGCGTGGACGCCACGTCGTGGGCGACCAGCCCGGTGACGGTGTTGGCGAGCCCGAGGTCGCGCAGCACGTAGATCACCGGGATGATCACCGCCGCCCCCGGGATGAAGGTGCCCGCCAGGAAGTACAGCAGCACCAGCTGGGTGCGCCGCTTCAGGCTGCGGGCGATCGCGTACGCCGCCGGCCCGGCCAGCGCGATGCACAGCACGTCCACCGCCACGACCAGGAACAGCGTGAAGCCGTAGCCGCCGATGACGTTGTACTGCGGGCTGTGCACCGCCGCCGACAGGTGGGACAGCGTCAGCCGGCCCGGTACCAGCGAGAACGGGTTGTTCAGGATGTCGTCCTGCGACTTGAAGCTGTTGACCACCAGCAGGTACAGCGGCACCACCATCACCACGAACAGCAGGCCCAGCAGCACCCACCGCAGCGGGGAGCGCGCCTCCCGCCGCTCCGCCAGGGACAGCGTGCCGCCCCCGCCCCGCCGGCCCTTGCGCCTTTCCTCGGTCGCCGCCTCCAGCACGGCCATCGCCGCCTCCTAACCTGTCGCTGCTTGGTCTTGGCGGTTGCGCAGTGCCGTCACCACGAGGGCCAGCACGGCGGAGACGACCATCAGGAACACCGCCTGAGCAGTCGCGTAACCGACCTTGGTGCCCTCGAAGGAGCGGGCCAGAATGAGATACGAGAACGTCTGGGTGGAGCCGGCCGGACCGCCCCCGGTCAGGCTGACCACGATGTCGTAGGCGCGGATCAGCCCCACCAGGTTCAGCACGGTGGCGATGGTGACCACCGGCGCGATCATCGGCACCACCACCCGCAGGTTCGTCTGCCGCCGGTTCGCGCCGTCGATCGCGGCGGCCTCCAGCAGCTCGGCGGGCACCGTCTGGAGCGCCGCCACGAACAGCACCACGTTGAAGCCGAAGCCGGCCCACACGATGACGCCGATCAGCGACATCAGCGCCATGTGCTCGTCGAAGAGGAACCCGACCGGGCCGAACCCGAACTTCGCCAGCGTGTTGTTGATGGCGCCGTTGGTGCCGAGGATCGCCGCCCACAGGTAGCCCAGGATCAGCGCGCTGATCACGTGCGGGAAGTACGCCACCGCGCGGAAGAAGGAGTTGCCGCGCGAGCGGCCCTTGAGGATCAGCGCGTAGGCCAGGCCGAGCCCCACCTCGAAGACGGTGCCGACCGCGGCGATCAGCGCCGTGACGTACCAGGACTGGGTGGAGTTGGGGTCGTCGAACAGGTGCCGGTAGTTGTCCAGGCCGATGAAGTCGGCCGAGGAGAAGCCGTTCCAGTTCGTCAGGCTCAGATAGACCGCCACGCCGACCGGCACGACGGTGAGCACCGTGTACAGCACCACCGCCGGGCCGATCATGGCCAGCGAGACCGCCGCCGCCTTCAGCCGGGCGGCCTGCCGGCTGGTCGCCGGTCCCTTCGGGGCCGGCGCGTCGGGGGCGGGGGGCGCGCCGGAGCGCTGCCCCCGCCGGGTCAGCTCTGCGAGTTCCACCACTTGTCCAATCCGGACGCCGCGCTCTTCGCGGACTTGCCCGAGAACAGCGACTGGACCGTCGTGTTGAGCTGGTCGCTGTAGCCGCTGAGCGGCTGGCGCTCACCGGACTTCACGATCACCGACGGCGCCTTGTCCAGGATCTGCTGGACCGCCGTGCCCAGGCTCGACATCGGGTACGTGAAGCCCTGCCGCAGGTTGCCGTCGGCCGCCAGCTGGCTCTTGACCGCGGCCGGGTCGGTGACCAGCCACTTGACGAAGTCGATCGCCGCCGCCTTGTGCTTGGAGCGGTTGACCACCACGTACGGGTCGGAGATGTTGCCGAACTGGCCGGAGGGGTAGGCGCCGTCGGTCGGCATCGTGAACACGCCGATCCCGTCGCTCTTCTTCGCCTGGTCCGCGGCCGGCACGAAGTACGAACCCATGATGTACATCGCCGACTTGCCGTTCAGGAACGCCGTCTGGCCGTCCGCGTACGTCAGTCCGAGCGCGCTCTTGTTGAGGTACCCGGCGTCGATCCAGTTCTTGTAGTCCTGGAAGTAGGCGGTGTAGCCGCTGTCGGCGAAGCTGACCTTCTTGTCCTTGCGCTCGACGGTCCAGTCGGGGTCGGCGGTCATCACCCCGGCGTCGGCCATCATCGAGAACTGGGCGCCGGTCACCCACTGCCCGGCGGTCTGGAGCGGGGTGTAGCCGGCGGCCTTCAACTTGCCCATGGCGGCGGTGAACTGCGCCATCGTCTTGATGGCGGAGGCGTCCACGCCTGCCTTGGTGAAAGCGGCCTTGTTGTAGAAGACCAGCGACTGGATCTGCTCGCCGACGCCCACCACATAGCGCTTGCCGCCGATCGCGTACTGGTCGGCGAGCGGGGTCTTGGCGGTCCAGGGCTGGTCGCTGAGGTCGGTGTACAGGTCCGCGTCGTCGGCGGTCGGGGTGATCTGCTGGGCGATGTCCGGTGGGTCGCCCGCGGCCAGGTCCTGGGTGAGCTTGGCGTTCGCGGAGATGGTGCCGGTCAGCTCCAGCTTCACCTTCGTACCCGGGTGCGCCTTCTCGTACCGGTCGAAGAGCGTGTTCCAGTACTGCTCGGTGAGGTTGGGGGTGATGTTGACGATGACGCGCAGCGTCGTGCCGTCGGCGGAACTCCCGGAACCGCTGCCGCCGCAGGCCGCGGCCGATGCCATTACCAGAGGGGCCGCGGCGAGAGCGCAGGTGCGGCGCCAGATCTTTCTCATTTCGGGACACGCTCCGTTGCGTAGTCATGGATCACGAACGGCCGAGATCGCGGGCACACGAGGTCGGCGGGTCGACAAACGGCGGAAGACCCGGATACGGGACCCGGATGACGTTCCGCTGCCCGGGGCGCGGCGCCGGGGTCAGGTCCGGGCCGCGCCCGCGGGAGGCGGTGGCCCGACGGCCCGGATGGGGCCGCAGGAACCCTCACTCCCGAGGATTATCGTCTATCGATTACTGATGCTAGGTGCGGTGCCGCGCATGTTCAAGAGTCGTGCGGCAAGCGCTTGCCCGCAGGACGCCCGGCCGTTCCGCCGCGGTCACGACTCCTCCGTCATGACCAGCTCGATCACCGGAAGCAGCACGTCAGGACGGGTGACCGGGACGGTCAGCGTGAGCGTGTCGGCGCTGCGGCCGGGCGGGGCGAGGTTGTTGTGCTCGTGCTGGGCGCCGTCCAGCTGCTGGAAGCGGACCTCCGAGCCGTCGTGCAGGAACTGCGCGTAGCGCACCCGCCCGGCCAGCCCGCGCAGATGGACGTGCTTGAGCGGCCACACCGGCAGGTGCAGGTAGAGGCGGTCGCCGGCCCGGGTGTACAGCGCGCCCGGCGGGGGTTCGTACGCGCTCGGGCCCGCGCCGTGCACGGCCCGGGCGTGCGGCCGCATCCACTCGGCGATCTCCCGCAGGGTGCGCCGCGCCCGCGGGTCCAGTGCGCCGCGGCCGGTCGGGCCGACGTTGAGCAGCATGTTGCCGCCGCACGCCACCGACTGCACCAGCATCCGCACCAGCAGCGCCGGGTCCTTGTAGTCGTGGTTGTCCCGGTCGTACCCCCACGACCCGTTGAGGGTGTGGCACGCCTCCCACATCACCGGCACGCCGTCGCGCTCCAGCGGCGCGTCCGGCTGGTACTGCTCGGGGGTCACGTAGTCGCCGCCGGTGCCGAGCCGGTCGTTGACCACGATGCCCGGCTGCAACTCCCGCACGGTGGCGAGCAGTTCCTCGGCTCCCCACTGGGCTGGCCCCATGCCGGGGTAGCTGAAGTCGAAGAAGAGCAGGTCGATCGGGCCGTAGCCGGTCAGCAGCTCCCGCACCTGGCCGTGCAGGTAGGTGCGGTAGCGGGCCAGGTCGCGGGGCTCGCGCTCGGCGGGCGTGCCGCGCAGCGGGTGGTGCCGGTCGACGGGGAAGTCGCCGTGGTGCCAGTCGAGCAGCGAGTGGTACAGGCCCACCCGCAGCCCCTCGGCCCGCATCGCGTCGGCGAACTCGGCCACCAGGTCCCGGCCGACCGCCCGCGCGGAGGTGTAGTCCGTGAGCGCGGAGTCGAACAGGCAGAAGCCGTCGTGGTGCTTGGTGGTCAGCACCGCGTACCGCATCCCGGTCTCGCGGGCGGCCCGCGCCAGTTCGCCCGCGTCGAACAGGTCCGGGTCGAAGTGCTCCAGGTAGCGGTCGTACGCCTGCTGGGACATGGCCTCCCGGCTGCGCACCCACTCGTGCCGGGCGGCCATGCTGTACAGCCCGAAATGGACGAAGAGTCCGAAGCGCGCGGCCCGGAACCACTCGATGGATGGCGTGGGCACTGAAGTCTCCTGCCGTGGTTGACAGCTCTTGTCGGTCGGCTGTTATCTACCATCGATAGGCGATAATGTCACTGAGGGTTGCGTGCAGAGCTGTGCGCGGAAAGGCGTGGCGGGATGAACCCGACAGGGGATCAGGGAGCGCCGGAAGCAGGGGACATGCGGACGTACGGCTCGATGCGGGCGCCGGTGCACACCGCGAGCTACGTCCGGCCGACCGAGCGGATGCTCACGGCGCTGAAGGGGGTGAGCGCCGCGACCGCCTGTGCGAAACTCCACCAGAGCGGCATCACGCGGACCTTCATCGACGGCCCGGTGCCGCTGCACCGCGAGCCGGACGTCACGGTCGTCGGGGGCGCGGTCACCCTGCAGTTCCTGCCGCAGCGCGAGGACGTCTTCTCCGGCGCTGAGCAGGAGGACATCGAGCGCAAGACCGCGCTGTGGGGGGTGCTGGAGTCGATCCAGCCCGGCGACGTGCTGGTCGTGTCCGCCTACGGCAGCCACTTCACCGGCTGCCTCGGCGACATGCTGGTGCGCTACTTCAAGCTGCGCGGCGGCGCGGGGATCGTGGTGGACGGGCGGGTGCGCGACGCGGCCCGTATCCGCGCGCTGGGCGTGCCCGTGTGGTGCACCGGGGTGACCCCGCACTACGCCTCGCAGACGGAGCTGTTCCCGTCGGCGTTCAATGTGCCGGTCGGCGTGGGCGGGGTGCTGGTCACCCCGGGGGACGTGATCGTCGCCGACGAGGACGGGGCGGTCGCGGTGCCGCAGCCGAACGCGGTGCCGCTGGGGGAGGACGCGCTCGCGCACCAGGACCGCGAGGTCTTCGCCCGCCGCCGGCTCGACGAGGGCGGGCGGCTGTCTGACTACTACCCGCTCACCGGCGCGGGCCTGACGGAGTACCTGGCCGCACGCGGCGGCGAGGGGTAGCGCGCGGCGCCCGGCCCGGGGTGCCTACCGGGCCGGGCGGGCGGGCGCGGGCGGGGCTCAGGGCTGGATGTTCTCCAGGTCGGCCAGCAGGTTCGGGTGCTTCGGCTCCCAGCCCAGGGCCTGTCGGGTGTGGGCGCTGGAGGCCGGCTGGTCGGCGGCGAAGATCGGGCCGAACGGGCCGAAGGTCTCCTGCGGCACCGGCTGGACCGGCAGCCCCAGGCGCCGGCCGATGACCTCCGCGATGTCCCGCACGGCGTCGCCCTCGTCGTCGACCGCGTGCCAGGCGGTGCCGGGCGGCGCCGACTCCAGGGCGAGCCGGAACAGGGCGGCGGCGTCGCGCGCGTGCACCGCCGGCCAGCGCTGGGTGCCGTCGCCGGGGTAGCCGGCCACGCCGCTGCGGCGGGCGGCCTGGACCAGCAGCCCGGCGAACCCGCCCGCGCCGTTGTTGTGGACCGTGCGCGGCATGCGGACCGCCGAGCTGCGCAGGCCGCTTTCGGCCAGGTCGAGCAGCGCGTTCACGGTGCGGCTGCGGCCGCCCACCGGCCCGTCGGTCGGCAGCGGGTCGGCCTCGGTGGCAGGGCGCCCCGCGGCCAGCGGCGTGCCCGAGACCACCACGATCGGGCGGTCGCTGCCGAGGAGCTCCTGCCCGAGCGCGGCCACCGCGGCGCTCTCCTCGGCGATACCGCGGGTGAGCGCCTCGGGGCTGGCGTAGTCGCGCCCGAAGGCGAGGCTGATCACCCCCTCCGACTGCGCGGCGCCCGAGCGCAGGGTGTCGAGGTCCGCCAGCTCCCCGCGCAGCACCGAGGCGCCGGCGTCCTGGAGGGTGCGCGCGGAGGCGTCGGAGCGGGCCAGCGCGAGGACGCTGTGCCCGTGGTCGAGCAGTTCGGCGACGACGGCGGACCCGATGGTTCCGGTGCCGCCGGTGACGAAGACGTGCATGAACTCTCCCTCAAAGTGATGGGACCGTTGTCCCGTCATCGACGATACACCGTGATGGGACAACAGTCCCATCGCCTTATCCTGGTGTCATGGCTAGATGGCAACCAGGTGCGACCCAGCGACTCGTCGTCGCGGCCGTGGACCTGTTCAGCGAGCAGGGCTACGACGCGACGACGGTGGCGCAGATCGCCGAGCGCGCCGGCGTCACCAAGAGCACCTTCTTCCGGCACTTCGCCGACAAGCGCGAACTGCTGGTCGCCGGGCAGGAGACCCTCAGCCGGCTGCTGGCCGACGGCATCACCGACGCCCCCGCCGACGCCACCCCGCTCCAGGCGGTGGCCGCGGGCCTGGCCCGCGCCTCGGACGCCATGGGACCGGCCAACCGCGACCTCGGCCCCCGGATCAAGGCCGCCGTCGCGGCCAGCACCGAGCTCCAGGAGCGCGACGCCCTCAAGAGCGTCGGCCTGGCCGCCGCCATGGCCACCGCGCTGCGCGGGCGCGGCATACCCGACACCACCGCCCAACTCGCCGCCGAGGTCGGCATCCTCGCCTTCAAGCGCGGCTACGCCCGCTGGTCGGAGACCGGCCGCGAGGACGACGCGCCCGAACTCGCGCCCTACGCGCTCGCCGCGCTGGAGGACCTGCGGGCCGCGACCGCCGAACTCGGCTGAGGCTGAAACATCGGCCCGCCCACCCGCCCTGACCAGCCCCGGGCGCGGCGCGGCGGGTCGCGGACCGGCGGCGTGGGCGGCGCGTTCGGGGGGCGCGGGCCCGCCGGGGCAGTGACCCGTACAGGTGCCGAGCGCTCTGCCGGAGCGGGCCGGGGCGCGGTGATGATGAGCAGGCCGCGCCGGACAGCTGCGCGGCGGATGACCGCTGCGAGCCAAGGAGTCCGCGTTGCTGCTGCTCATCTCCCCGGACAGCGTCGAGGAGGCCCTCGACTGCGCCAGGGCCGCCGAACACCTCGACATCGTCGACGTGAAGAAGCCCGACGAGGGATCGCTCGGCGCGAACTACCCGTGGGTGATCCGGGAGATCCGCGAGGCCGTGCCTGCCGACAAGCCGGTCTCCGCGACCGTGGGCGACGTGCCCTACAAGCCCGGCACCGTCGCACAGGCCGCACTCGGCGCGGTCGTCTCCGGCGCCTCCTACATCAAGGTCGGCCTCTTCGGCTGCACCACGCCCGAGCAGGCCGTCGACGTGATGAGCGGCGTGGTCCGCGCGGTCAAGGAGTACCGCCCCGACGCGCTCGTGGTCGCCTCCGGATACGCCGACGCCCACCGGATCGGCTGCGTCAACCCGCTCGCGCTGCCCGACGTCGCCCGGCGCGCCGGCTGCGACGCGGCCATGCTCGACACCGCGATCAAGGACGGCCGCGGCCTGTTCGACCACCTGCCGCACGAAGCCTGCGCCGAGTTCGTCCGCCGCTCCCACGACGCCGGACTGCTCGCCGCCCTCGCCGGCAGCGTCAAGGCCGGCGACCTCGGCGCCCTCACCCGCATCGGCACCGACATCGTCGGGGTGCGCGGCGCCGTGTGCGAGGGCGGCGACCGCAACACGGGAAGGATTCAGCCCCGCCTGGTGGCCTCCTTCCGCGCCGAGATGAACCGGCACGCCCGCGAGCACGCCACCACCGCCGCCGCGGCGAGCTGACCGCGCCCATGGCGACGCACCCGCCCGACGAGGCGACCCTGCTCCCCGCCGCACCCGCTCCCGGCCACGAGCCCGCACCCGATCCCGTGGCGGGGACCCGGGCGGCGCCCGCGGTTGGCGCCGAATCCGGTCCCGGGGTCCGCCCCGAGCCTGCGGCCGAGGCCTTCCGCGCAACCGGCGCCCGTGGTGGGGCGACGGGCCAGGGCGTTCCCGGGGCGGGGACCGGTGGTGAGCCCGGGCCCGGCGCCCCCGCCGGCTCCGCATCCGCGTCCGGACCCTGCTCCTGCGCCGCATCCGAACCGGTGGCCGCTGCGGCGGCCGGTGCCCGTACCGGCGCCGGGCCGGGAGACGGACCCCCCTTGGCGGCCCGCGCCCGGCGGCCCCGCACCCTCGCCGTCCACGACCCCGCGACCGGAGAGGTGTTCGACCACGCGCCCGACCAGCACCCGGCGGAACTGGACCGGATCGTGGCCCGGTCCAGGGCGGCCTGGCCCGGCTGGCGGGCCGACGCCGCCGCCCGCGCGCAGGCCCTGCGCGCCGCGGCCGACGCGGTGCAGGGCGCCGCCGCCGACCTCGCCCCGCTGCTCACCCGCGAGCAGGGCAAGCCGCTCGCGGAGGCGTACGCGGAGGTCACCCGCACCGTGGCGCGGCTGCGCTACTTCGCCGAACTCGCCCCCCAGCCGCAGCCGATCAGCGACGGGCGCCCGGTGCGCAGCCAGCTCCGGTGGCGCCCGCTCGGGCCGGTCGCCGCGATCGTCCCGTGGAACTTCCCGATCCAGCTGGCCGCGGCGAAACTGGCGCCCGCGCTCGCCGCGGGCAACACCGTCATCCTCAAACCCTCCCCGTACACGCCGCTTTCGACCCGGCTGCTGGCGAGCGTGCTCGACGGCGTGCTGCCACCGGACGTGCTCACCGTCGTCACCGGACGCGAGCCGCTCGGCGCGCGGCTCGCCGCCCACCAGGGCATCCGCCACGTCACGTTCACCGGCTCGGTCGCCACCGGCCGGGCGGTGGCCGCGGGCGCGGCCGGATCACTGGCCCGGGTCACCCTGGAACTCGGCGGCAACGACGCCGCGATCGTGCTGGACGACGCGGACGTCGACGCGATCGCCGACCGGCTGTTCTGGGCCGCCTTCCGCAACTGCGGCCAGGTCTGCATGGCCGTCAAACGCGTCTACGCCCCCGCCCGCCTCTACCCCCGCGTGGTCGACGCGCTCGCCGAGCGGGCCCGTACCGCCGTCGTCGGCAGCGGGCTCGACCCCGCGGTGCGGCTGGGACCGCTGAACAACGCCGCGCAACTGGCGCACGTCCACCAGGTCACCGCCCGGGCGCTCGCCGATGGCGCCAGGGCGGCGGCCGGCGGGCGGCCCTTGGACCGGCCGGGCTGGTTCCACGCCCCGACGGTGCTGGCCGACGTGCCGCCGGACAGCCCGGTGGTGACCGGGGAGCAGTTCGGCCCGGTGCTGCCGGTGCTGGCCTACCGCGACCTGGACGAGGCGGTCGAGGCCGCCAACGCCACCGGGTACGGCCTCGGCGGCTCGGTGTGGGGCACCGACACCGACCGCGCCGAGCAGGTCGCCGAGCGGCTGGAGTGCGGCACCGCCTGGATCAACCACCACGCCGAACTGTCCCTGGCCCAGCCTTTCGCCGGCACCAAGGACAGCGGCGTCGGGGTGGCCGGCGGCCCCTGGGGGCTGTACGGCAACCTCCAGCCGTTCGTCGTGCACCGCCCGGCGCGGGAGGGGTGACCGCGTGGCGCTGACGTTCGACGCCGCGGTGCTGCGCTCGTACGAGAGCCGGTTCGCCGTGGAGGAGGTGGTGCTGCGGTCCGGGCCCGCCGACGGCGAGGTCCTGGTCCGGATCGCCGGGTGCGGGATGTGCCGCACCGACCTCGCCGTGCGCGGATCGGCCGGCCGCTCCCCGCTGCCCGCCGTACTCGGCCACGAAGGCGCCGGGGTCGTGGTGGAGACCGGCGGCCCCGACACCGGGCTGGACCCCGGCGACCACGTGGTGCTCAGCTTCGACTCCTGCGGCCGGTGCCGCAGTTGCGCCAGCGGCGCGCCGGCCTACTGCGACTCCTTCGCCGCGCTCAACCTCTTCGGCGGCCGCCGCGAGCACGCGACGCGCTTCACCGACGCCGCCGGCGGCACGCTCGCCCCCCGCTGGTTCGGCCAGTCCGCGTTCGCCGAGTACGCGGTGGTCGCCGCCCGCAACGCGGTACGCGTCGACCCCGCGCTGCCGGTCGAACTGCTCGGGCCGCTCGGCTGCGGCTTCCTCACCGGCGCGGGCGCGGTCTTCCACACCTTCCGGGCCGGACCCGGCGACAGCGTCGCGGTACTCGGCGCGGGCGCGGTCGGCCTGGCCGCGGTGATGGCCGCGGTCGCCGCCGGGGCGGATGTGGTCGCCGTCGACCGGCACCCCGAACGGCTCGCGCTCGCCGAGCAGTTGGGCGCGACCGCGCTGCCCGCCACCGCCTCCGACCTGGCCGGGCGCATCCGGCGGCTGACCGGCGGCGGCGCGAGCTGCGCCCTGGACACCACCGCCTCGGCCCGGCTGATCAACAACGCGCTGTGGGCACTGCGCCCGACCGGCCACCTCGGGCTGGTGGCACGGCTGCACCGCACCCTGCCGTTGGAGGTGGGCGCGCTGGACCGCGGCCGGCGGATCTCCCACATCTGCGAGGGCGACGCGGTGCCCGGGGTGCTCATCCCGCGGCTGATCGGGCTGTGGCGCGCCGGCCGCTTCCCCTTCGACCGGCTCATCCGCCGCTACCCGCTCGCCGCGGTCAACGACGCCGAACGCGACTGCGACGCGGGGCGCGTGGTCAAGCCCGTGCTGATCCCGGAGGGCCGCGGCCGCTGAACCGTACGCGCCCGGCGCCCGCCGCCGTACGCCCAGGCCGCAGCGCCGTACACCCGCCCCGCCCGCACCTCCGCCCGCCCGTCCGTTCACCCCCTAAGGAGCACCCATATGGCCAGCACCGCACTCCGGCACAGCGCCGGGGGAGACGTCGAGGGAGGCGTCGGCCGCACCGCGCTCCTGGTCGCCGCCTCCCGCGCGATCGAGACCCACCGCCGCGACAGCCTCGCCCAGGACGTCTTCGCCGAGCACTTCGTGCGCGCCGCACCCGCCTGCGCGGACTGGCCGCTGCGCATCGGTGAGGTGCCCGACGGCGACGCCGACCCGCTGTGGGGCCGCTTCGCCCGCTACTTCGGGCTGCGCACCCGGGTCCTGGACGACTTCCTGCTCAGCTCGGTGCACGCCGGCGGCGCCCGGCAGGTGGTGCTGCTCGGCGCCGGGCTGGACTCGCGCGCCTACCGGCTCGACTGGCCGGAGGGCTGCACCGTCTACGAACTCGACCGGGAGGGCGTCCTCGCGTTCAAGCACGAGGTGCTCGCGGGGCTCGCCGCCACCCCGCGGGCCGCCCGCGTCCCCGTCCCGGCGGACCTGCGCGGCGACTGGGCCGGCGCGCTGACCGCCGCGGGCTTCGACCCCGCCGCCCCCAGCGTCTTCCTCGCCGAAGGGCTGCTGTTCTACCTGCCCGGCGCCGCCGAGACCGCCCTGATCGAGACCGTGGACCACCTGACCGCCCCCGGCAGCGCGGTCGCCTTCGAGGTCAAGCTCGAACCGGACCTGCTGGAGTACCGCACCAGCCCGCTCTACGTCGCCACCCACCGGCAGATCGGCATCGACCTGCTCGGCCTCTTCGCCCGCGAGCAGCGCCCCGACTCCGCCGGCGCGCTCGCGGCCAGGGGCTGGCACACCTCGGTCCGCACCCCGTTCGAGTTCACCCGCGAGCACGGCCGCGGCCCGCTCCCCGAGCCCAACGACGCGCTGGAGGGCAACCGCTGGGTGTTCGCGACCATGCCCCGCGCATGAGGTCGGCCGCGCAGGGTTGCCGGGGCCGGCGGCGGGTATGACGCGGGTGATCGGCACATCGAGGAAACGGGGGGGACCATGAAGGAGTGGCTCGCGCGGAAGGGCAGCCGGGTGCTGGACATGATGTCGCAGCGGCGGCGGATGGCGAAGTACGACGACCCGGACGCCCACCGGCGGGGTGCGCCCGACCGGGACGCACTGCTGCCGTACAACCACACGCAGACGCCGATTCCGCCGATGAACAGCATCAACTGAGGTACAGCGAACCGATCCTCGCGGCCCGCACCTGACGCGGCGGCCGCAATAGGGATGATTGCGTAAACACCTCTCGTCAACCGCTCGACCGCATCCCCGACTTCACCCCGGCTCCGGTCGCCGGTGAGGCAACGCCCCTCGTCAGGGCGGTGATCGGGGGAGCGGTCGGGCCTTTGTGCTGCCCCGGGAACGCACTTCCGGCGGCGCCCCCTGTGCCCGGCCGAGGTCGTATCGCCGTCGTATCACCGCTCTATCACGGTCATATAACGGACATTCGCCCGTGCTCGCCGCTGCCGCCATTCCACGATGATCACGCAACCATCACGGCCGGGCCGCATTCGCCCCCGAGCCCGCCCGCGCGGCCCCGCACCCTGTGACCTCGGACGTTGCCGCTTCCGCCGCCACGCGACACCCCAAGGACGATGGCGGACCCGGGCCGCGCCCGGCGCCCCGGATGGGCTCGGACCGCCGGTGAAGCCCCTTGTCAAGAGGGCCTGGTGGCGCCTCGGGGGAGTGCTGAGGCGCCCTCGACGAGCAAAACGCACGAGATTTTGTCCGCTTTGGAGCGAATGTGGAAAATTTCATGCCCGCCAAGGGTTGCCAGATGCGCAATGGTTGCGTAACCATCGGCGTGCGACGACGGACACGATCGTCTGCTAAGACGTCAGGGGATTTCGACATGGCCAGTAGTGCACCCGCAACGGCGCGGAGCGGCCCGGCGCCCGCGCGTTCTCGCCCCCGGGGGCCGGCGCGCAGCAGGCGCTGGATCGGCTGGGGCTTCGTGGCCCCGTTCGTCGCGGTGTTCGCGCTGGTCTTCCTCGCCCCGATCGCCTACTCGATCTACCTGAGCCTGTACCGCAACCAGTTGATCGGCGGCAACCACTTCGTCGGCCTGGACAACTACACCCAGGCGCTGCACGACCACGAGTTCTGGTCGGGCCTGGGCCGGGTGGGCCTGTTCCTGGTCGTCCAGGTGCCGATCATGCTCGGCATCGCCCTGCTGGTGGCGCTGGCGCTGGACAGCGGCCGGCTGTACGGCAAGAACTTCTTCCGGATCTCGATCTTCCTGCCCTACGCGGTGCCGGCCGTGGTCGCCACCTTGATGTGGGGCTTCATGTACGGCAAGCAGTTCGGCCTGGTGCAGAGCATCAACGACCACCTGCACACCTCGATCCCCGACCCGCTCGGCCCGCACTGGGTGCTGCTGAGCATCGGCAACATCGTCACGTGGGAGTTCGTCGGCTACAACATGCTGATCTTCTACGCGGCCCTGCGGGTGGTCCCCTCCTCCCTGTACGAGGCCGCCGCGATCGACGGCGCCGGCCAGTGGCGGGTCATCCGCTCGATCAAGATCCCGGCGATCCGCGGCGCCCTGGTGATCGCGACCGTCTTCTCGATCATCGGCAGCTTCCAGCTGTTCAACGAGCCGAGCATCCTCAAGAGCCTGGCGCCGAACGCGATCACCACGTTCTTCACGCCGAACCTCTACACGTACTCGCTGTCCTTCGGCGGCCGCCAGCACAACTACGCCGCTACGGTCGCGATCCTCATGGGGATCGTCACCATGATCGTCGCCTACGCCGTGCAGCTGCGCGGCATGCGCAAGGAGAACTGAACCGTGGCCGCCGACACCGCCCCCGCCCGCCGCGACCAGCCGGTCCCGCTGCGCGTGCGACCCCGCCCCAAGCGGCGCGGCTACTCCTCCGACAAGCCCCGGCGCAGCGTGCTGATGACGGTGCTCACCTCCCTGGTGGTGCTGTACACGCTGGTCCCGCTGGCCTGGCTGGTCATCAACGCCAGCAAGACCCAGCCGAAGCTGATGAGCTCCTTCGGCCTGTGGTTCAGCGGCCACTTCGCGCTGTGGGACAACATCCACCAGACGCTCACCTACGACCACCACATCTTCGTCCGCTGGCTGCTGAACACCCTGCTGTACGTGGTGGTCGGCGCGGGCGGCGCGACGTTCCTCGCGGTGCTCGGCGGGTACGGCCTGGCGAAGTTCGACTTCACCGGCAAGCGCGCGGTCTTCGCCGTCGTCATCGGCGCGGTCGCCGTGCCCGGCGCGGCGCTGGCCGTCCCCACCTTCCTGATGTTCAGCAAGCTCGGGCTGACCGACACCCCCTGGGCGGTGATCATCCCGTCGTTGATCTCGCCGTTCGGCCTGTACCTGATGTGGGTGTTCGCCTCCGAGGCGATCCCCGACGAGCTGCTGGAGGCCGCCCGCATGGACGGCTCGGGCGAGATCCGCACCTTCTTCCGGATCGCCCTGCCGCTGCTGGCCCCCGGCATCGTCACGGTGCTGCTGTTCACCGTGGTCGCGACGTGGAACAACTACTTCCTGCCGCTGATCATGATCAAGAACCCGCACTGGTACCCGCTGACCATCGGCCTCAACGCCTGGAACGCGCAGGCCGCCACCGCCGGCGGCCAGCCCGTCTTCAACCTGGTGATCACCGGCTCGCTGCTGACGATCATCCCGCTCATCGCGGCCTTCCTCCTCCTCCAGCGCTACTGGCAGTCCGGCCTGGCCGCCGGAAGCGTCAAGGAGTGACCCGCCCGGGCCACCCCAGGACCAGCACGTCCTCACGCCTCAGCACCCTCATCACGCACAACGGAGTGACAACAATGAGAACCAAGCTCTCCCGCTACGCCGGGGCGGTGGCCCTGGTCTGCGCCGCCTCCGTCGGCCTGGCCGCCTGCGGCTCGTCCGGCTCCAGCTCGTCCGGCGGCAAGACGTCCGCCTCGGACGTGAAGTCCGCGCTGGCCAAGGGAGGGACGATCACGGTCTGGGCCTGGGAGCCCACCTTGAAGCAGGTCGTCACCGACTTCGAGAAGAAGTACCCCAAGGTCCACGTCAACCTGGTCAACGCCGGTACCGGCAACGACCAGTACACCGCGCTGCAGAACGCGGTGGAGGCCGGCAAGGGCGTCCCGGACGTCGCGCAGATCGAGTACTACGCGCTCGGCCAGTTCGCGCTGTCGAAGTCCCTCACCGACCTGAGCAGCTACGGTGCGAAGGACCTCAAGAGCACCTACTCCACCGGCCCGTGGAACTCGGTCAACGTAGACGGTGGCGTCTACGCGCTGCCGATGGACTCCGGCCCGATGGCGCTGTTCTACAACAAGAAGGTCTTCGACAAGTACGACCTGCCGGTGCCCACCACCTGGCAGCAGTACCTCGACGACGCGCGCAAGCTGCACAAGGCCAACCCGAAGGCGTACATCGCCAACGACACCGGTGACGCGGGCGAGACCACCAGCCTCATCTGGCAGGCCGGCGGCAAGCCGTACACCGTCGACGGCAGCAACGTGTCGGTCGACTTCTCCAAGGACTCCGGCACCGCCACCTACACCAAGGTGTGGCAGCAGCTGATCTCCGAGCACCTGCTCGCCCCCACCACCGGCTGGACCGACCAGTGGTACAAGGGCCTGGGCGACGGCACCATCGCCACCCTGGCGACCGGCGCCTGGATGCCGGCCAACTTCGCCTCCGGCGTCAAGGACGCCGCGGGTGACTGGCGGGTCGCCGCGCTGCCGCAGTGGCAGTCCGGCGCCAACGCCAGCGCGGAGAACGGCGGCAGCTCGCTCGCGGTGATGAAGGCCGGCAGCAAGAAGGACCTGGCCTACGCCTTCCTGCAGTACGCCAACCAGGGCGCCGGGGTGAAGACCCGCATCGACGCCGGCGCCTTCCCGGCCACCACCGCGGACCTGAACTCCGCGTCCTTCCAGGACCAGAAGTTCCCGTACTTCGGCGGCCAGCAGGCGAACAAGATCTTCGCCCAGTCCGCGAAGAACGTGGTGTCCGGCTGGACCTACCTGCCCTACCAGGTCTACGCCAACTCCGTCTTCAACGACTCCGTCGGCAAGGCGTACACCTCCGGCACCCCGCTGAAGTCCGCGCTCGAGGCATGGCAGAACAAGTCCATCGCCTACGGCAAGGAGCAGGGCTTCACCGTGAAGTGACGTCACGTCGGCAGCGGTGCTGCGGAGCC
This sequence comes from Streptomyces sp. CA2R106, assembly GCF_037034245.1. Lineage (NCBI taxonomy): Bacteria > Bacillati > Actinomycetota > Actinomycetes > Kitasatosporales > Streptomycetaceae > Streptomyces > Streptomyces sp. CA2R106. The sequence continues at coordinate 24,237 of NZ_JBAGKC010000003.1, read as the reverse complement.
CGGCCCGAACGGCGGGCTCCGCAGCGGCCGGAGCGGCCCGCGAAGGCGGCCGCCCCGGCCGGGCGCCGGCGCCATCCGTAGACTGTGACATCGGCCATTCGTAAGAGCCCGGCCAGCGGGTGAAGGTGCAGGCAGCAAGTGACCGAGAGCGAAACAGCCGAGCAGGGCGGCAGCGCCCCGCTCCGGACCGGGCCGGCGGCCGGCGGACGGCGCCGCCGCAGCGCGTCCATGGCGGACGTGGCCCGGCTCGCGGGGGTCTCCGCGCAGACCGTCTCGCGGGTGTCCAACGGCGCCCCCGGCGTCGTGGACGCCACCCGCGAGCAGGTGCTGGCCGCGATGAAGGAGCTGGGCTACCGGCCCAACTCCGCTGCCCGCGCCCTCAAAAGCGGCCGGTTCCACACCATCGGCGTCATCCTGTTCAACATCTCCACCACCGGCAACACCCGCACCCTGGAGGCCATCGCGACCTCCGCGGCGGCCGAGGGCTACGCCATCACCCTCCTGCCGGTCGCCGCCGCCACCCAGGACAGCGTGCGCGGCGCGTTCACCCGGATGGGAGAACTCGCCGTCGACGGCATCATCATGCTGATGGAGGCCCACCTGCTGGACGCCTCCACGGTGACGCTGCCGCCGCGCGCGCTGGCCGTCGTCGCCGACTCCAACGCCGGCGACCGCTACCGGGTCGTCGACACCGACCAGGTCGGCGGCGCCCAGGCCGCCGTCCAGCACCTGCTGCAACTCGGCCACGACACCGTCTGGCACGTCGCCGGCCCGTCCTACTCCTACTCCGCCGAACGCCGGGTGGAGGCGTGGCGCTCCGCCCTCCAGTCCCGCCGCCGCCAGGTGCCCGAGCCGCTGCGCGGCGACTGGACGGCCGACTCCGGCTACCAGGCCGGGCTCCAGCTCGCCCAGGAACCGGACTGCACCGCCGTCTTCGTCTCCAACGACCAGATGGCCCTCGGCGTCCTGCGCGCCCTGCACGAGCACGGCCGCCGGGTGCCGGAGGACATCAGCGTCGTCGGCTTCGACGACGTGCCCGAGGCCGGCTCCTATCTGCCCCCGCTCACCACCGTCCACCAGGACTTCTCCGAGGTCGGGCGGCGCTGCGTGGAGGAGCTGCTGAAGCAGATACGGGACGACCGGGAGGCCACCGGCACCACGCTGGTGCCGACCCGGCTGGTCACCCGCGCCAGCACCGCCCCGCCGCCCAGCGCCTGCTGAGCCGCACCCGCCCCGAACCGCCCCGACACCCCCAGCAGGCGCCGCCCGGCCCCCGTGCGCGCCCGGCCTGCCCCACCCCGGTGATGGTTACGCAACCATCGCCCCCTTGCTTCGACTACGCTCCACGGAAGGAGCAGGACACCATGCCCAAGGAACTGCGGATCGAACCCGACGGCTTCCGCCTCGACGGCGAACCGTTCCGCATCATCTCCGGTGGCCTGCACTACTTCCGGGTCCACCCCGAGCAGTGGGCGGACCGGCTGCGCAAGGCCCGCCTGATGGGCCTGAACACCATCGACACCTATGTGCCGTGGAACCTCCACCAGCCCCGCAAGGGCGGCGAGCTGGACCTGACCGGCATCCTCGACCTGCCCCGCTTCCTCGACCTGGCCGCCGCCGAGGGCCTGCACGTCCTGCTGCGCCCCGGGCCGTACATCTGCGCCGAGTGGGAGGGCGGCGGCCTGCCGTCCTGGCTGCTGGCCGAGCCCGACATCCGCCTGCGCACCAACGACCCCGCCTACCTGGCCGCCGTCGAGCACTTCTTCCAGGCGCTGCTGCCGGCCGTCACCCCCCACCTGGCCACCAGCGGCGGCCCGGTCATCGCCGTCCAGGTCGAGAACGAGTACGGCGCCTACAGCGACGACACCGGCCACCTGCGCCGGATCGCCGACCTGCTGCTGGCCGGCGGGATCGACGTGCCGCTGTTCACCTGCGACCAGCCCGGCGACCTCGCCCGCGGCGCCCTGCCCGGCGTGCTCGCCACCGTCAACCTCGGCAGCCGCGCCGCGACCGGCCTGGCCGCGCTGCGCGCCCACCAGCCCCAGGGCCCGCTGATGGTCACCGAGTTCTGGAACGGCTGGTTCGACCGCTGGGGCGGCGTCCACGTCGTACGCGACGCGGCCGGCGCCGCCGCCGAACTCGACGCGATCCTCGCCGCCGGCGCCTCGGTGAACCTCTACATGTTCCACGGCGGCACCAACTTCGGCTTCACCAACGGCGCCAACGACAAGCACACCTACCGGCCCACCGTCACCTCCTACGACTACGACGCGCCGCTGGACGAGGCGGGCGACCCCACGCCGAAGTACGCCGCCTTCCGCGAGGTCATCGCCCGCCACGCCCCCGTCCCCGACGAGCCGGCGCCGCTGCCGGCGAAGAAGCTCAGCGCCCTGGGCGTCACCCTGGACCGCACCGCCCCGCTGCTCGCGCAGGCGCCGCTGCTCGGCCAGGCGGTGGCCGGCCCGCGCCCGCTGACCATGGAGGAACTCGGCCAGGACTTCGGCTTCGTGCTCTACCAGGCGCAACTGCCCGCGCCGGGCCCCGCGGTGCTCACGCTCGACGCCGTCCGCGACCGCGCCCAGGTCTTCGTCGACGGGCAGCCGGCCGGCGTCCTGGAGCGCGAGGGCCACGAACCGGCCCTGGCCTTCACGGTGCCGCGGGCCGGCGCCCGCCTGGAGGTGCTGGTGGAGAACCAGGGCCGGGTCAACTACGGCCAGGCGCTGCACGACCGCAAGGGCCTGCTCGGCGAGGCCCGGCTGGACGGCGAGGTACTGCGCGGCTGGACCAGCCGCCCGCTGCCGCTCACCCCCGCCGACCTGGAGCGCCTGGAGTTCGCCGCCGCCGTCGGCCCGGTCGTCGGCCCGGCCTTCCACCGCGGCGTGTTCGACGTGGAGACCCCCGCCGACACCCACCTCGACCTGGCCGGCTGGACCAAGGGCAACGCGTGGGTCAACGGCTTCCCGCTCGGCCGCTTCTGGTCCCGCGGTCCGCAGACCACCCTCTACGTGCCGGCGCCGGTGCTGCGCGCGGGCGCCAACGAGGTCGTGGTGCTGGAACTGCACGCCGCCGCCCGGACCACCGTCGCCCTGCGCGAGGCCGCCGACCTCGGGCCGATCGAGGAGTGAGGCGGGCGGGCCGGGCCCGGGGTCACTTGGACTCCAGCCGGCCCAGCGGATGCGACGCGCCGGCCAGGGCGGCCCGGGCCACGGCCCAGTCGTCATGGCCGGCGCCGGTCACCTCCCGCAGGTAGGCCAGGGTGACGTGCTGCACGAGCGCGACCCGGTCCGGGTTCTCGTCGGTGGTCTCGGCCGCCGCGTAGCCGGAGATGCCGCCCAGCGAGTGCCGCCCGCCGTACACCGTGAGCAGGCTGCGGCCGGCCGGGGCCAGCGTGTACGGGTCGGTGGTCCAGGCCGGGCCGAGGGTGGACAGCGGCAGCTCGTCCGCGTCGCCGGCGACGACCAGCGAGGGCGCGGCCAGCGCCGAGAAGTCCTGCTCGCGCAGCCACGGCAACTGCTCGCGGGCGTAGGGCGTCAGCGTGTCGCCGCCGCGCCCGGCGGTGGCGATCTGGATACCGGCCGTCACCCGCGCGTCGGACAGGTCCGGCACCTCGCCGGTCAGCGGGTCGGTCACCCGCAGGCCCATGAGCAGGCCCGCGGTCTGCCCGCCGAAGGAGTGCCCGGCCGCCACGATCCGGGTGCGGTCCACCCGCCCGGGCAGGCCCGGTACCGCCGCCTCCAGGGTGCCGAGCGCGTCGAGCACCACCCGCATGTCCTGCACGCGCTGCCGCCAGAGGCCCGGGCGGCGCGGGTCGTCCGGCGCCAGTCCCAACCGCCGTGCGTCCAGGTGGGTCGGCTGGACCACCACGAAGCCGCCCGCGGCCCAGTGGGCGGCCAGCGGCGCGTAGCCGTCGAGGTCGGAGCCGAAGCCGTGGGCGAACAGCACCACCGGCAGGCCGCTGCCGGTGACCGGCGCGGTGACGCGGACCGGCAGGTCCGCGCCGCGGTGCGGCGCGGGCAGCGCGACGGGGCTGACCGACACGGTCGGGACCAGGGCGGGACCGGTCAGACCGGTCGCGGCGTACGTGGGCATGGGAGGGCCTTTCCTCGGTGCGGACCCCGGCCGCGCACGGAATGCGGCGAGGCGTGGTTACGCTAAAACCTGACGTCGGCGTGAGAGGCAAGCCGCCGGCGCGCCCGCGGCCGCGGAAGGAGCAGCCATGCGTGTCGGAGACCTCGCCGCCCGGACCGGTGTCAGCGTCCGGGCGCTGCGCTACTACGAGGAGCAGCAGCTGCTCACCGCCGAGCGCAGCCCCAGCGGCCAGCGCCACTACCCCGACAGCGCCGTCGACCGGGTCCGGCTGATCCAGGAGCTGTACGCCGCCGGGCTGTCCAGCCGCACCATCCTGGAACTCCTGCCGTGCGTGGTCGACGGCCGCGCCACCCCCGAACTGCTCGGCCGCCTCGCGCAGGAGCGCGCCGAGGTCGACCGGCGCGTCACCGACCTGCTGCGCACCCGGGACCGGCTCGACGCGGTGATCGGCGGCGCGACCGGCAACATGCGCACCGGGGTCTCCTGCCGCGACGCGACCCGCGACAGCCGCCCGGCGGCTCCGCCGTCCCCCTGACCGCCGCCCCCGACCGCTGCCCCTGACCGCCGCCCCCGACCTGCGCCCGGGCCGGTCCAACGCCCATACCTACCAGGGCCGTTCACCCTTTCGACGGGCGGCCGGAACACCTGCTCCCGGGTGGGCGGCGGTCGGGGTAGGCTCACCGTCCCGGAGCGAGGGGCCAGGTCACGGGGGGAGACGAAGGGCGACGTGGTGGCGGAGACACTCGGAGCGCTGGTGCGTCGGCTGCGCAAGCAGGCGGGGATGACGCAGTTCCAGCTGGCCGAGCGCGCCGGGCTGGGCGAGCGGACCATCGGCCGGATCGAGAACGACAAGCCCTTCGACCACCGCAGCGGCACCTTCGCCCGCCTCGCCGACGCGCTGGAGGCCGGCCCCGAGGACCGCCGCCGTCTGATGGCGGCCTCCATCGGCTCCGGCGACGAACCCCCGCCCGTACCGGCGCAGCAGGCCGCACCCGCGGGGGCGCGGGTGCCGGGCCCGCTGGCCGACGAGGCGGACGGGCTGGCCCGGGAGAGCAAGCGCCGCTGGCGTGAGGAGGAGGCCCAGCGCCGGGTGCACCACCCCTACGCGCTGCCGGTGCGCTGGCAGCACGTGGCGACCGGCCTCGCCGACCGGACGGAGAACGCGCAGGGCACCGCCCCCGGCGACGCCCTGCCGGACATCGACCTCAGCGGCGACCTGCGCCGGGTCGCGGGCGTCTACCGGCGGATCGGCTCCGGGCGGCTGGTGGTGCTGGGCCGGGCCGGCTCGGGCAAGTCGATCCTGGCGGTGCGGTTCGCCCTGGACCTGCTGGACACGCGCGAGGACGCCCAGCGGGTGCCGGTGATCTTCAGCCTCGGCTCCTGGGACCCGACCGCGATCGCCCTGCGGGACTGGCTGGTCGACCGGCTGGTCCGCGACCACCCGCACCTGGCCCGGGTGCTGCCCAGCGGCAAGCCGCTCGCCGCCGACCTCTTCGACGCCGACCTGATCCTGCCGGTGCTCGACGGCTTCGACGAGATCGCGGAGGAACTGCGCGGCGAGGCACTCCAGGAACTGAACCGCACGGTGCTGCCGCTGGTGCTCACCAGCCGCCGCGACGAGTTCGCCGGGGCGGTGGCCGCGGCCCGCGCGCCCCTCGCGTCGGCCGTCGTCATCGAGCTTTGCGACCTGGAACCCTCGGACCTGCGCGACTACCTGCCCCGCACCGTGCCGGTGCCGCCCGGACCGCTCGACCCCGCCGCGCCGCGGGGCTGGAACGACGTGCTGGACCGGGCGCGGGCCGGGGGCCCGGCCGGCGCCCACCTGACCGAGGCGCTGAGCACCCCGCTGATGATCGCGCTGGCGCGGACGATGTACAGCGACAACCCCGACCGCGACCCGGCCGAACTGCTCGACACCGCGCGCTTCCCCGACGCCGCCGCGATCGAGGCCCACCTGCTGGCCGGCTTCGTACCGACCGTCTACCGGCGCCGCGCCCCGCAGCGCCCTGACGCGGGCGGCCCGGCCGCGGCGCGCCGCGGCACCGAGCGGCAGTGGGAACTGGCCGACGCCCAGCGCTGGTTGGGCTACATCGCGCACCACCTGGCCGCCCTGGACGGCGAGCGGCAGGACATCGCGTGGTGGGAGCTGGGCACCAGCATGAGCCGGCTGGCGCGGACCGTGATCGTCGGACTGCTGGCCGGCACGGCCTTCGGGGTGACCGCCGGTGTCGGGAACATCCCGGTGGACCTGGTCGCGACCTCCCACGGCCCGGTGTTCGCGCTGCTGCGCGGCTTGGCCGTCGGGGTGCTGCACGGCCTCGCGGCCGCGGTGCTGTTCGGGCTGGTCTACTGGTACGCGACCGCGCGCGACGGCCTCAAACCGTCGCCGGTGCGGATCAGGTTCACCGGGTGGGGCCGGCGCGGCGGGCGGCTGCGGCGCACCGGCCGCAGGGTCCGGGTCCGCGTCGCGGTCGGCCTGCTGTGCGGGCTGTCGGTCGCCGCCGCGCTGGAACTCATCGACCAGGGCCTCGTCGGGCCGCTCGGGCTGGACGACGGGCAGGGCGGGGGAGCGCTGGCCCGGGTGGTGTTCATCGCCGAACTCGGCCTGGGCGCCGGGCTGGTGTTCGCGCTGACCGCGGTGCTCGAAGCCCCGGTCCGCCCCGAGTCCGTGGTCAGCCCCGCCGACCTGCTCGGCATCGACCGCCGCAACGTCGCCTACCACCTGCTGGTGTGGGCGCTGGCCATCGGCCCCGCCGCCGGCCTGCTCAACGGGATCGTCGACGGGCCGGTACGCGGACTGGAGGTCGGCGTCGTCTTCGGCCTGGAGGCCGCCTTCGGCGCCGGACTCGGATACGGGGTGTGCATGACGGCGTGGGGCCAGTGGGTGGCGCTGTCCCGCATCTGGCTGCCGCTGACCGGACGGCTGCCCTGGGCGCTGGTCTCCTTCCTGGACGACGCCCACCGGCGCGGCGTGCTGCGCCAGGTCGGCGCGGTGTACCAGTTCCGCCACAGCCGCATCCAGAGCCAGCTCGGCCACGCCTTCCGGGAAGACCATGGGAAGCGGCGCCCAGGGCGGCCGGACACCGCACCCGCGGTGGCGCCGGGCGCCTGACCCGCGCCCGCCCACCCCCGGCCGCCGGGCAGGCACACGACCACGGCCACGCGTCTCATAAGGAGGCAGACCCATGGATTCCAGCTACGGCGCGGGCAGTCCGCGGCGGCGGATCGGATTAGCGGCAGGCGCGGCGCTCACCGCGGCCGGCGCCGCCGTCGCCGGCCCGGGCGCCGGGAGCGCGGCCGCCGCACCGGTGGCCGCGACCCTGCACTACACCTGCACCTTCCCCTACATCGGGGGTCAGCAGATCACCGCGCGGATCTCGGCGGACTTCCCGTCGTCGGTCGCCGCCGGCACCTCCAGCCCCCGCTTCGCCGTACACGCCGCGGCCGACGTCGACGGCGCCTTCACCGCCGGGCTGCGCCAGGTCCTCGGCGTGCGCGTCATCGAGGGCAGCGTGGACGCGCGGACCAGCGTCGCCGCGCCGCAGGGCACCAGGACCGTGTCCGTCCACCTGGCCATCACGCCCACCACGGTGCCCGCGTCGGGCACCTTCGCCATCCCCGCCACCGGCACCGCCCCCGCGCTCGGCTTCACCGCACCGGGCCACGGCACGGTCAGCGCGGGCGACTTCACCCTGCACCTGGTCCCCGAGGACGCAAGCGGCGACCTCGTTGCGGTCGGCAAGGTCGACGTGCCCTGCGCCCTGAACGCAGGCCAGTCCGGCGCCGTGGCGGCCTTCCGCGTCACCCCGTCCGCCACGAAGACCACCCCGCCCGCCGCCCCCGGCTCCCCGTCCGCCCCGGGCACCGGCGGCCACGGCAGCAGCGCCTCCGCGCACCCGGGCACCTCCGTCCCCGCCACGGCGACCCGGACCCCCAGCACCTCACCCAGCACCGGCGCCAGTACGGCCGCCGCCTCCGGCACCCCGTCCGCCACCGCGTCCGGCGCCGCCCCGGGCACGAGCGGCCCGGGACAGCGCCCGGACACCGCGACCGACGTCGCCGCCGCGGATACCGCGAAGACCGGCAGCAGCAGCGGGCACCTGGCCGCCCTCATCGCGGGCATCCTGGCCGCGGCCGCACTCGCCGCCGCGGCCGCCCTGCGCCTCGTGCCCCGCCTGCGCAACCGCCGCACCGGCGGCAGTGCCTGACGCGTCGTCACCGGCGCCGACCCACTACCCGGGCGCCGGGCCCCGGCTCACACCTCGCGCAACCGCGCCCCCAGGACCGCCAGCACACTGGCCGGGTCGGTGTCCAGGAAGAAGTGCCCGCCGTCCATGCCGAGCACCTCGCTGCCTGGGCCGCCGACCCGCGCCCAGCCGCGCATGGCGGCCTCGCCGTCGGTCCGGTCCTGCCGCCCGTACATCGCGGTGACCGGCATGGGCAGCGGCCCGTCGTGCTCGTCCTGCCACAGCTCCGCGAGCCGGATCTGCGCGCGCAGCGACGGGAAGAGCGTCCGCATCAGGGCCGGGTGGTCCAGCACCTCCTGCGGGGTGCCGCCCAGCTCCCGCAGCCCGGCCACGAACCCGTCGTACGGCTCCTCGTGCAGATACGGCCGCTGCTGCGGCCACCGGGGGCTGCGGCACCCGCTGACGAACAGCCGCCGGGTCGCCCCCGGGCACTTCTCGGCCGCCAGCCGGGCCAGTTCGTAGCCCAGCCGCGCGCCGAGGCTGTGCCCGTAGAACGCGTGCGGCCGGTCCAGCAGCGGTGCGAGCGCGGCGAACGCGTCGTCCCGCAGCGCCGGCCACTGCTCGTACGGCTCCTCGTAGACGCGGTGGCCCTGGCCGGGCGGCGCGATCGCGAGCACCTCGACGTGCGGGGCGAGCGCGGCGGCCCACGCACCGAACGCGTGCGGGCTGCCGCCCGCGTACGGCAGGCAGAACAGCCGCACCGGCGCGTGCGCGGGCGGCTCGTCGAACGCCAGCACCCAGGGGTTGCCGGACTTCACCATCTGCGGGCCCTTCGCTGGTCGGCGGCGCCGCCGCGGTGGAGGCCCGCGGCGGTCTCCCGCACCGAACTCGCTCCAGCCTGACGGCTGCCCGCCGATCTTCGCAACCGCCCGCGGCACCGACCGCGGCACCGCTCACGACTCCATGGTGCGCACCTGCCGGTCCAGCAGCGGCAGGACGCAGGAGGCGATGCAGCCGATCCCGCACAGCGTGCAGACCTCCCTCGCCCCGGCCGCCCGGCCCAGCGGCCCCGCCAGGAGCTGCGAGAGCGGAATGGCCAGGAAGGACAGCAGGTCGTCGTAGGCGGTGACCCGGGACAGGCTCTGCTGCGGCACCGCCTCCTGCAACGTGCTCTCCCAGGTGATCGCCGCCACCGAGAACCCCAGCCCGCCCACGAACGCCGCGGGCGCCACCACCCACGCCGTGCCGGACCACCCCAGCGCCAGCAGCGGCAGCCCGGCGAGCGCGCCCCAGATCCGGCCGTCCCGCAGCGGCCGCCGGAAGACCAGCCGGACCGCCACCACGCTCATCACCAGCAGCCCCGCCGCCCGCACGGCCTGCACCGCCCCCCACCCCACGGCGCCGTCCTGCCCCATCACCACCTCGGGCCCCAGCACGTTCCACGGGCCGACGTTGAAGGCGTTGACCAGCGCGAAGGACATGGCCATCAGCACCACCCAGCGCAGCGACCTGAAGACCGCCCAGCCGTCGGCGAGTTCCCGCAGGAGCCGCTGCCCCGAGGCCGGCGGCCGGCTCCCGCCGGGCAGGCGCAGGAAGGCCAGCGCCGCCATCCAGCAGCTCAGGCCGTCCACCGCCAGCGCCCACCCGCCGCCCGCGGTCGCCACCAGCACACTCGCCACGACCGGCCCCACGATCCGTACTGTGTTCTGGCTGCTGGCCAGCAGCGCGTTCGCACGGAACAGGTCGTGGCGCGGCACCAGTTCGGGCACGATCCCGCGCAGCGCCGGCGCGGTGAAGGCGGACACGGCGCCGGTGCCGAAGGACAGCAGGGCGAGCGCGGGCAGGTGGTAGGCGCCCGCGAGCAGCAGCGCGGCCATCCCCGCCAGCAGCGCGCCCGAGATCAGGTTCGCGGCGACCAGCAGCCGTCTTCGGCGCATCCGGTCCGCGACGGTGCCGCCCACCAGCAGCAGCGTCAGGTTCGGCACGATGTTCGCCGCGAGGACCACGCCCAGGTCCGAGGCGCTGCCGGTGGCCTGGAGCACGGCGAGCGACAGCGCCACCGTGGTCATCGAGGAGCCGGCCAGGTCCACCGTCCGCCCCGCGAGGAACCAGGCGAACCGGCCGGTCAGTAACTCCCGTACAGGCGTGGGCAGTTCGCTGGTGCGCACCGTGTCGGTCACGCGCCAAGTATCGGCCACGCCCCGCGCCCAGACCAGGCACGGAACCGGCCCCGCAGGCGGGAAACGGGCCCACTTCGCACCGCCCGGGGCGGCCCGGCCCGGACCGGAACGGTCGCTACCGGGCGCCGCCCCCGGCCGCGGACGCGTCGGACTCCTGCGCGGGCGTGCGCGGGGCCGGCGGCCGGGGGAGCGCGCCCTCGGCGGCCGGCGCGGCGGCGGTGGCCGGAGCGGCGGCGGTGGCCGGCGCGGAGCCCAGGAAGGCGGCGATCTGGCCGCGGCGCGAACAGCCCAGCTTGTTGAGGATGTGCTCCACATGCGAGTCCGCCGTCCGCTTGGAGATGACCAGCTGCTCGGCGATCTCGCGGTTGGACATGCCCGTGCCGATCAGCTCGGCGATCTCCCGCTCCCGGCGGGTGAGGGCGTCCGCACCGGCCGGCCCGCCCGGACCGGCCGGCTGCTCCGGCAGCGGCTCCTCGGCGTCCTCGGCGGCGAGCGTCACCGCCAGCTCGTCGTCCAGCTCCATGCCCTGGCGGAACAGCTCGCTGAACCGCGCCTGCCCGAGCTGCTCGGTGACCTGCGCGACGATCCGCTGGTGGTCCCGGCCCAGGCTCTCCCGACCCCACATCAGTATCACGTCGCCGGCCCGGAAGTAGGCGTCGGCCGCGCCCAGCAGCCAGGCCGCCCGCACCGGGCGCCCGGCGGCCGCGGCCTCCCACGCCAGCACCTCCAGGCAGGTCGCGATGCCGTCGGCCTCGTCCTGCTCGGCCTTGAGGCGGATCGCCCGGCGGATCACCGGCCCGCACTCCGCGGGCCGCCCCTGCACCCACAGCGCCAGCCCGATGAACTCCTGGATGAACGACCGGAAGAACGACTCGCCGCTGGCCCCGAACTCCTTGCGGTACGCGCGGTCGGCGGCCATGGCCCGCTCGGAGTCCCCGGTGAAGGCGGCGATCATCGCGTCGTGCATGTGCACGAAACCGATCCCCAGCTCGTACCCGCTGCGCAGCGTCAGCTCGCGCGAGCGGGCGAAGTGCCCGTCGGCCTCCGCGTCCTGGCCGGCCAGCAGGTGGCCCAGGCCCGCGACCTGGTGCGCGTAGCCCAGCAGCCGGTCGTCGCCGAGCCGGCCGGCCAGGTCCAGCGCCTGCCGGACCGCGTCCTGCGCCGCGGGCCGGTCGCCCTGCACGAACGACAGGTGGGCGTGGTGCGCGAGCGCCTCGGCCCGCTCCGGCAGCGGCCGGCCGACCCGCTCCAGGCTGCGCTGCAACCACAGCCGGCCCTCGCTGAAGCGCGACGTGCACAGCCAGTACGGGACCAGCCGGACCGTCAGCCGCAGCGCCTCCACCGGATCGCCCTGGCCGGCGCCGTGCGCGCGCTCCAGCGCGGTGCGCACATTGGCCCAGTCCCGGGCCAGCTGCTGCACCTCGTCGACCTGGCGGTCGGTGTACGCGGTGCGCTCGAAGGCCGCGGCCGTCTCGGCGTAGTGGGCCAGGTGCCGGTTGCTGGTGGCCTCCTGCTCGCCGGTGCGCTCCAGCCACTCCGCGCCGTACTCCCGCATCGTGTCCAGCAGCCGGTAGCGGACACCCGAGGGGGCGTCGACCCGCAGCACGATCGACTTGTCGACCAGGCTGATCAGCAGCTCGATGACCTCCTCCTGGTAGATGTCGCCGCCCGCGGTCACCTTCTCCGCGGCCGAAAGGTCGAAGGTGCCGGCGAACACCGACAGCCGCGCCCACACCAACCGCTCCTCGGGGGAGCACAGTTCGTGGCTCCAGCCGATGGCGGTGCGCAGCGTCTGGTGGCGGGGCAGCGCGGTGCGGCGGCCGCCGGTCAGCACCCGGAACCGGTCCTCCAGCCGGGCGGCGAGCTGGTCCAGCGGAATCGCGCGCAGCCGCACCGTCGCCAGCTCGATGGCCAGCGGGATGCCGTCCAGCCGGCGGCACAGCGCCTGGACGTCGTCGCGGTTGTCGTCGGTGATCCGGAAACCGGGGACGATGGCCGCGGCCCGCTGGGTGAACAGCAGCGCCGCGTCGCCGGACTCCACGTCCAGCGGCGGGACGGTGAGGGTGTGCTCGCCGGGGACCTCCAGCGGCTGGCGGCTGGTGGCCAGCACCTGGACGTGCGGGGTCTCCCGCAGGATCAGGTCGACCAGCAGCGCGCACTCGTCGACCAGGTGCTCGCAGGTGTCCAGCACCATCAGCATCCGGCGGGTGCTCAGGTGGTCCACGACGGCCGCGAGCGGGTCGCCCGGGTCGCGGATGCCCAGCAGGTCCGCCAGGGTCTGCGGGAGCAGCTCGCCCTGCTGCAGGCCCGACAGCTCCGCCAGGCACACGCCGTCCGGGTACTCCCCGGCGCGGTCGCCCGCCGCGCGCAGCGCGATCCGGCTCTTGCCGACCCCGCCCGGGCCGATCAGGGTGACCAGCCGCACCTCGTCCAACAGGCGCCGGACGTCGGCGAGTTCGGTGTCCCGCCCGACGAAGGAGGTGACCGCGCTCGGCAGCCCGGACCGGATCTGGCCGAATCGTGTGGCCATGCTCACGCTGCTGTACTCCTTAAGCGGTGCGTACGCGGACGCTGACGCATTGCGTTCGGTCCAGGCTAGAGGGTGCGGCTGCCGGGCCGGGGGAGATGGCGCCAATCCGCCGACGGGCGAGCGTCCCTGATCGAAACGGTCCCTCGACGCGCCGATGCGGGCCCGCCGCGGACCGTCCGAGGCCGGTCCGGTCCGCGCCGCCTGGACTACCGAGGAGGGAATCCGGCGGGGAGCGCCCGCGATTCTAGGTATACGGATCTCGCACGTGTCGGCGCGGGCCGGGCTTTCCCGTTCGGCAGACTCGTAAGCGGCCGTGCGGGGAAAGCCGTTCGCCGATGGCTTTCCCCGCGTTCCCCCGCTACCCCCCCGCTTTTCCCGCACCCGCCGCCCGCCCGCCCGGACCGGCCCACCTGCGCGTCACCCCTCCCGCGCAGGTGGGTCCCGCGCACCGCCGAGCAAAGGACCCCCACCAGCATGTCCGCACTCGTGCCGCCCCCCGCGGCCGTACCACCGAGTGACCCGACTGCACCCCCCGGCGCCGGTGTCTCCGGCGTCCGGCACGAGCCGCCGTGGAGCGGCGGCCCGGGCGGAACCCCCTCACGCCACCTCCTGGTCCTCGCCGGGCGCGGATTCCGCCGCTTCCTCGAACGCGGCGCACCCCCCGACACCCCGCCGCCCGACGGCCCCCGTGGCGACGCGGCGCCCCTGAACTGACCACCGGCGCCCGTCCCCGAACCGAGCCGAAGGAGGTCGTGGAAAAGCCACCCCTCAAGGCGGTTGCACGCGTGCGGACGTCCCCTCATGGAGGGCGTCCAGTACGCCCTTGAGCTGTCGGCCGTCCGGGAGAAACATGTGTGGAAGGCGCTTCCCGCACATGTTCGCCAACCCCCGACCCGAAGGACACCCCGCATGCGACTGGGCCTGGCCCTCCCGACCTTCGGCGCCGACGCCCACGCGGAGGCGATCACCACCGTCAGCCGTACCGCCGAGGAGCTGGGGTACGACTCGCTGTGGACCGGCGACCGGGTGCTCGCGCCCCGCACGCCCAGCGTGCCCTACCCGGGCAAGGACCCGGTGATGCCGCGGTCCTACGAGAACTTCATGGACCCGCTGGTGAGCCTGACGCTCGCCGCCGCCCACACCGGCCGGGTCCGCCTGGGCACCAGCACCCTCAACGGGCTGTGGCACGCCCCGATCATGCTCGCCCGGTCGCTGACCACCCTGGACCTGCTCAGCGGCGGCCGGCTGGACGTCGGGCTGGGCCTGGGCTGGATGCCCGAGGAGTACACCGCGGTCGGCGTGCCCTGGCGGGGCCGGGGCGCCCGGCTGGACGAGACGCTCGACATCCTGGACGCCTACTGGGCCGGCGGCGAGTTCGCGCACGACGGGCCGCTGTTCACCGTGCCGGGGACCGTTGTCGGCTTGCGCCCGCGCCAACGCCCGCGGCCTCCGGTCCTGCTGGCCGCGTTCAGCCCCGTCGGCATCCGTCGGCTCGCGCGCCGTGCCGATGGCTGGCTGCCGGTGGGGATGCCGCTGCCTCGCCTCACGGCGCAGTGGTCGGCCATCCTGGACGAGGCGGACCGGGTCGGGCGGGACGGCGCCGGCCTGCGGATGGCGCTGCGTATCAACCCGACATTGACCCGCACGCCCGCCGACCCGGACCAGGTCCCCTCGCAGGGCACCCTCGGCCAGTACGTCGCCTACGCGCGCGCCGCCGAACAGGCCGGTGTCCACGAGCTGTTCATCGATTTCCAGCAGACCCCGGCCACCCTCGCCGAGCGGCTGGACCTCGCCGCCCGCTTCATCGACGGCGTCCGCGCCGGCTGACACCGCACCGGGTACGGCGGCCCCCCGCCGGGGGCACCTGGCTTAACGATCGTTAGGTCCGGGACGGTGAGCTCGCCGACCGACCAGGTCGCGGCGCGGAGATCCCGAGCGCCGATCAGCCGTATTGCGGTGATATCCCGCGTGATCTCTGGGCGATCGGGCCCCGGTGTATTGACCGCTCGCCCCAGCGGCTTCTAGCGTCTGAACGAGCTGAACGAGCGTTAGGTAGATGCCCCTCCGACAGCCGCGAGGTCCGTATGGCGATCGATTTCACCCTTGAGCCCGATCTCGTGGAACTCCGCGAGCGCACCGCCGACTTCGTCCGGGCGGTGGTCCTGCCCGCCGAGCAGGAGCTGCTGCGCCAGGCGGGCCTCCCCGACGACGCCCTGCGCCGCCGGCTCCAGCGGGCCGCCCGCGCCGCCGGGCTCTTCGCGCCGACCGCGCCCAAGGACCTGGGCGGCCTCGGCCTGGACCTGCGCGGGCAGTCCGTGGTCCTGGAGGAGGCCGGGTACAGCCTGCTCGGCCCGCTCGCCCTGCACTGCGCCGCCCCCGACGAGGGCAACATGCTGCTGCTGGCGAAGGCCGCCGACCCCGACAGCGCGACCGCTTCCTGAAACCGCTGGCCGCGGGGGAGATACGGTCCTGCTTCGCGATGACCGAACCCGCGCCCGGCGCCGGCTCCGACCCCGCCCAACTGGCCACCACCGCCCGGCGCACCGGCGCCGGATGGGTGCTGGAAGGCCGCGGCCGCGACCTCAGCGCGCTGCCCTTCTACCGGGCCCTGGCCCACTTCAAGATCGCGGTGATCGCCGAGGGCGTGCACGCCCGCCACCTCAAGGGCGTCACCGTCGGCGACGGCTTCGCCGGCGCGGGCGCGTCGGTGCCGGCCCTGGTCCGGGCCGGACGCGCCGCCCTCGGGCGCGGACGGTGACCGGCACCCGGCCCGCGCACGCGCCGCGCCGGACCGTAGGACGGCCCCAAGGCGCCGGACCACCCCGGCACGGCACCCCGGCACGGCACCCCAGGAAGGCAGTAGCCCCGCATGGAGATCACCGCCGCACTCTCCCGCCACCCCGAGCAGCCGTTCTCCCTCGAGACCGTCACGCTCGACGCGCCCCGCGAGGGCGAAGTGCTCGTCCGCATGGCGGCCAGCGGCATCTGCCGCACCGACCTGCACTACCGCGCCCTGCTGCCGCCGGCGAAAGGCCCCTACGTCCTCGGGCACGAGGGCGCCGGCGTCGTCGAGGAGACCGGCGCCGGCGTCACCGGCATCCACCCCGGCGACCGGGTGGTGCTCAGCTACCGGCACTGCGGCGCCTGCGGCACCTGCCGGGCCGGCCACCCCGCCTACTGCGCCCGCCTGGGCCGGCTCAACGCGCCCGGCCCGCGCCCGGACGGCACCCCCACGCTGCACCAGGACGGCACCCCGGTCGCGGGCGCCTTCTTCGGCCAGTCCAGCTTCGCCACCCACGCGCTCGCGTCCGCCGGCAACACGGTGGTCGTCGCCCCCGGCACCGACCTGGTGACCGCCGCGCCGCTGGGCTGCGGGGTGCAGACCGGCGCGGGCGCGGTGCTCAACGTGCTGCGCCCGGCGCCCGGTGCCCGCCTCGCCGTCTACGGCGCCGGCGCGGTGGGCTGCGCCGCGCTGATGGCCGCGCGCGCCGCCGACGCCGGCACGATCGTCGCCGTCGACCCGGTACCGGGCCGGCGCGCCCTGGCGCTGCGGCTGGGCGCGACCGCGGCGCTCGACCCGGCCGGCTGCGACGTCGTCGCCGCCGTACGGGACCTGACCGGCGGGGGAGCCACCCACGCGCTGGACACCACCGGCAGTCCCGATGTGATCGCCCCGGCCGTACGGGCCCTGGCGCGCACCGGCACCCTGGTCCTGGTGGGCCTGGGCGAGCCGCGGCTGACCCTGGACGCCGAGGACCTGCTGTGGGGCGGCAAGACCGTGCGCGGCTGCGTCGAGGGCGACGCCCGCCCCCAGGAGTTCATCCCGCGCCTGCTGGCGCTGCGGGCCGCCGGACGCCTGCCGCTGGAGGAGATCGTCACGCCCTACCCCTTCGCCGACATCGACCGGGCCGCGGCCGACTCCCGCTCGGGCGCCGCGGTCAAGCCGGTCCTGGTGTTCTGACCGGCCGTCACGTCCGCCGGGCCTCACATCGCCCGTGCGGTGCGGGCGCGCGGCACCGGCCGCACCCGCGCCCCCACCGTGCGCAGGGCGATCGCCGCGTAGCGGTCGGCGATCTCCGCCGGCGGCAGCGGACCGCCCTCGCGGTACCAGCCCGTCACCGCCTGGCACATGCCCAGCAGCGCCCGGGTGGTGTCCGGCGCCCGGTCCACCTCGAACAGCCCCTGCGCCACGCCCTCCTCGACGATCTCCCGCAGCAGGTCCTCCAACTCCTTGCGCAGCGCCGCGTACTTCCGGCGGTTGGCCGGCTCCAGGTAGCGCAGCTCGCAGTCCAGCCCCGCCGTCGCCACCCGGTGGGTCATGTGCAGCACCACGCACTCGACGACGTTGGAGAACCGCTCCAGCACCCGTCCGCCCGCCTCCGCGTCGGCGAGCCGGGCCCGTTGCAGCACCTCGCCCACCGCGCCTTCCAGCAGCGCGACGAGCAGCCCCTGCTTGTTGGCGAAGTGGTAGTAGATCGTCGGCACGGTGATGCCCGCCCGGCGGGCGACGTCCCGCACGGAGGTGCCGTGGTAGCCGTGCTCGCGGAACTCCGCCAGCGCGGCCGCCAGCACGGGATGCAGGTCCAGCGGCGCGAACTCCCGCCAGTCGCCGACGGGCCCGGCCGGGTCCGCGGCAGGGGCCGAAGCCGTGTCCGCCCCGGACCCGCCGCCGGTCGTCTTCGTCGCCATGCGCCTGCTCCTCGTCGCTGCCGGGCCGACCCGTCGCGACGAAGTCTAGCGAACGTTAGGTAGCTGTCGAAGTGGTCGAAGGGGCGGCAAGGGCGCCGGTGCTACAGGCCCAGGTCGCGGCCCACGATCTCCTTCATGATCTCCGTGGTGCCCCCGTAGATGGTGGAGATCCGCGAGTCGAGGTAGTCGTGCGCGATCCGGTACTCCAGCATGTAGCCGTAGGCGCCGTGCAGTTGAAGGCAGCGCCCGACGACGTCGACGTACCGCTCGGTGGCCCAGAACTTCGCCGCCGCGGCGTCCACCGCGCTCAGCTCGCCCCGGGAGTGCCGCCCGAGCAGGTCGTCGACGTAGGCGCGGCCCACCCGGGCGGTCGTCACCATGTCGGCGAGCTGGAACCGGGTGTTCTGGAAGGACCCGATCGCCTGGCCGAACGCCTTGCGCTCCTTGACGTACGCCACGGTGCGCTCCAGCACGCCCTCCATCGAGGAGACCGCGCCGGCGGCGATGGAGATCCGCTCCTGGGGGAGGTTGCGCATCAGCGCCTTGAAGCCCGAGCCCTCCGCGCCGAGCAGGTTGGCGGCGGGCACCCGCACGTCGGAGAAGAACAGCTCGCTGGTGTCCTGGGCGTGCAGCCCGACCTTCTCAAGGTTGCGGCCGCGGGAAAAGCCGGGGCGGTCGCTCTCCACGACCAGCAGGCTGATCCCGCGGTGCCGGTCCGGGCCGGTGCGCACCGCGGTGACGACCAGGTCGGCGTTCTGCCCGTTGGAGATGAACACCTTGCTGCCGTTGACCACGTACTCCTCGCCGTCGCGGACCGCGGTGGTGGCGATGCCGGCCAGGTCGCTGCCGGTGCCGGGCTCGGTCATCGCGACCGCGACGACGAGGTCCCCGGCGGCGATGCCCGGCAGCCACCGGGCCCGCTGCTCCTCGTCGGTGAGGTCGGTGAAGTAGGGGATGACGATGTCGTTGGACAGCGAGATCCCCGCCATGCCGTCGGAGACCGGGTGCCGCGAGAACTCCTCGCCGATCACGGCGTTGAAGCGGAAGTCGCCGACCCCGGCGCCGCCGTACTCCTCCGGGATGGAGAAGCCGAGGATGCCCGCCCTGGCGGCTTCCCTGAACAGCCAGCGGTCGACGCGGCCCTCCTGCCGCCACCGGTCGGCGTGGGGCACGGCGTGCTTGTCGACGAAGGCGCGCACCGTCTCCCGCAGGGCCTCGTGGTCGTCGTCGTACAGGGAGCGCCGGGCGGTGATCACATCGGTCATCAGAACTCCAGATCCGGGAGACGGGAGACGGGAGACGGAGGGGTGAAGGCCCGGGCGTGCCACTCGCGTTCCAGCCCGAAGTACAGCAGCCGCCCGGCGGCGGGCGCCCCGGCTCGCTTGCCGTTCATCACACCCATCAAGGTGCCCTCGTCGAGCTGCTTGAAGTGGTCGAGCACCGGCATGCCGTCGTAGACCATCGTGGCGGTCACCTCGCCGCGGAACTCCACGTTCCACAAGCTGGCCTCGCCGCGGCCGCCGGCCGTGTCGGAGTACAGGCTGCCGTCGCCGGCCCGGCAGATCAGCGGCTTGGCGTCGTCCAGCGCCAGGAAGTGCTTGCCGTGCCAGCGGCTGCGCTCCAGCACGCCCTCCACCGGGTGGCCGGTGGGGAAGACGAAGCCCCGCCACGCGCCGAGCACCGCCTCGGCCCGCACCACCGCGAGCCGCGCCCACAGCGCGTCCAGTTCCCGGAACTGGATCGGACCGGTGGCGGCGCGCAGCGCGAGCCAGCGTGCGCGGACGGCGCGCTCGGCGCCGCTCACCGCGCGCCCAGCCGGCGCAGCAGCGCGAGCCGGCCGTTGGTGCGGCGCACGAAGTCCGCCACCGGCTTGCCCGGCGGCGGGCCGAGCGGCATCAGGCGCTGCTCGGCGAGCGTCTGGCCGTCGGTGAACTTGCGGATGCCCTCGGCGCCGTGGCGCCGGCCGGCGCCGCTGTCGCGCATGCCGCCCATGCCGGCCTCGATGCTGCCGGCCGCCGCGGCGGCGCCGTCGTTGATGTTGACCGCGCCGCACCGCACCAGCCGCGCCATCCGCCGGGCCGCGCGGGTGTCCCTGGACCAGATCGACGCCGACAGCCCGTAGTCGCCCTGGTTGGCCAGCTCCACCGCCTCGGCGTCGGTGGCGTAGGAGTACAGCGACAGCACGGGGCCGAACGTCTCCTCGGCGCACACGGCCATCGCGGGTGTGACCCCCTCCAGGACGGTGGGCTCGTAGGCGAGCGGTCCGACGTCGGGCCGGGCCCGCCCGCCGGTCAGGACGGTCGCGCCCTTGGCGACGGCCTCCTCGACGTGGGCGGTGACGGACGCCAGCTGCGCCGCGGAGACCAGCGGCCCCAGATCGGCGCCGTAGTCGTAGCCCTGGCCCAGCCGCAGCGCGCGCGTCGCCGCCACCAGTAGGTCGCGGAAGGCGGCGTGGACGCAGGCGTGCACATAGACGCGCTCGGTGTGGATGCACATCTGGCCGCTGTTGGCGAAGGCGGACGCGACGGTGCCGGCCGCCGCGGCGGCGAGGTCGGCGTCGGCGCGCACGATCAGCGGGTTCTTGCCGCCCAGTTCCAGCGAGGCGCCGACCAGCCGGCGTGCCGCGCGCTCGGCGACCACGCGGCCGGTCGCGGTCGAACCGGTGAAGCAGACGAAGTCGGCGCGGTCGACCAGCGCCGAGCCGACCACGGGCCCGTCGCCGGTGACGACCTGCCACAGACCGGCCGGCAGCCCCGCCTCGGCCATCAGCGCGCGCGTCCACAGCATCGTCAGCGCGGTCTGCTCGTCGGCCTTGGAGACCACCGCGTTGCCCGCGCACAGCGCGGGCAGCACGTCGCCGACCCCGAGGTAGAGCGGGTAGTTCCAGGGGGAGACGATGCCGACGACCCCCTTGGGCACCCGCGCCTCCACGACCCGGGTCAGGCCGGGGACCATCCCCCGTACCCGGCGCGGCGCCAGGTAGCGCGCGCCGCGCCGCGCGTAGTGCCGGGCGATCGCCGCGACCTGGGCGACCTCCTGCCAGGCGTGCAGCCGCGCCTTGCCGGTCTCCCACTGGATCAGGTCGAGCACCTCCTCCTGCCGGGCCAGCAGCAGGTCGTGGAAGGCGAGCAGCAGGCCGCGGCGGCGGCGCGGGGAAGTGGCCGCCCACGCGTGCTGTGCGGCCCGGGCCCCGGTGACGGCGGCCGCGACGTCCTGCGGATCGCACGCGGGGACGGCGGCGGTCGGCGCCAGGTCGTACGGCGCGAGGGCCGGCGCGCAGGTCTCCGCCTCCCGTCCGGGCCGCGCGCCGTCCCGGCAGACCCACCCCGTCCACCGGGCGATCAGCTCGTCGCCGACCCACGCGGGGCGCGCGCCGGGCGCCGCCCGGTCCGCTGGCGCTGGGGCCACCTGGTCCTGTTCCGTACTCATGCGGGGCTCCTTCAGGTACCGGACCGGTGGGGCGGCGGTGCGTCGCGCCACTGCGGGAAACAGCGTCGAAACACATCTTGCCGTCCCCGACACAGCTCGCTATGTTAATCGAAAATCGCGTCGTCGGACAACCTTGAAGTGCGCTGGTTCCGTCCGAGTCAGCGGCTCACCGGCCACGGTTCAAGGCACTGCCTGGCTGCCTGGAGGTTGGTAAGTAAATGGAGAATCTCAGTAGAAGGCGCATGCTCTCAGTCGGTGCCGCCATGGGCCTGGCCGCCGTGGGCCTCAACGTCCCCCGAGCGTGGTCGTGGTCGTCCGCCGGCTCGATCGCCAAGACCGACACCGTCACCGACCCGTTCACCGTGTGGGACCCCGCCGCGGACCAGGTGGCGGCCCAGATCCTGGCCGACGGCGCGACTGCCTCGGTCAACACCGCCTGGCAGAAGTGGGTCGACAACAGCGACGCACTGCCGTCCGGCATGCCGAGTTACGTCACGTCCTACCTGCAGGGCGTCAACAAGGTCCCCTCGTGGGCCGACCCGACCCTGCTCGCCGCGTCCGAGGAGCTCTACAAGCGGATCAGCCTGTACCTGTTCCTGTCACTGAGCCTCGGCAGCGGCATCCTCAGCACCGTCATCCCGCGCGAGGCCCGCGCGGTCTACTGGTCCGCCGGCGGCGCCGACATGAAGGCCCGCGCCGCCAAGACCTTCACCTTCGGCTACGACATGGCCGCCGCCGACGCATGGAGCCCGGACGGCCACTTCGTCGTCACCGCGAACAAGACCCGCCTGGTGCACGCCACCGTACGCAACCTGCTGCCGACCTCACCGCAGTTCGCGGCGAGCGCCGACCAGCCCTCGCCCATCAGCAACGGCGACATCCTGCGCACGTTCCACTCCACCGGCACCTTCACCCACCTGAACCTGGCCAAGTGGAACATCAAGCTGTCCACCGCCGAGCAGAACGCCGACCTGCACGCCTGGCAGGTGGCCCTCAGCCTGCTCGGCGTGCAGGACCAGTTCATCCCCGCGACCTGGTCCGACGCCGTCGCCCAGGCCGAGCAGATGCTCTGGCCCGACCTCGCCGCCACCACCGAGGGCAACAGCCTGGCGTCCACCCTGCTCGGATACGTCGAGACGCCCGTCCTCGGCGTCGACACCGGCTTCGTCAGCGAGATGGTCCGCTACCTCATCGGCGACACCTACGCCAACTGGCTCAAGCTGCCGCACGACCTGGTCTCCCGCGGCATCATCGAGATCGGCTGGCCGCTGTACGTCGCCTTCCGCGAGGGCACCGCGGGCGTCCCGCCGGTGAACTACTACCTGTTCGACCAGTTCATCCGCGGCGTCGCGATGCTCTTCCTCAACAACGGCACCTCGGCGACCCAGACGCCGATCGTGCTGCCGTCGGCGAACCGGCCGTCCTGAGCCGCTCGCCGCAGCACGCACGTCGCAACACGCAAGGCCGCGAAGGCGGCGCCCCGCGGCCAGGGGCCACCCGGCCGCGGGGCGCTCGCCGCTTCACACTCGCCGCTTCACCCCCGGCCGCTTCACCCCCGCCGCCTCACACGCCCAGCGCGCCCACCACCAGCGCGGTCACCGCCGACCGGTGCTCCGGGGTGTCCCGCCACCGCAGCAGCCGCCCCACCTCGACCACCACCCCCAGGCCCGCGTGCACCAGCAACCGGGCCTGCCGCGGGTCCAGTTCCGGCCGCGCCGACCGCAACTGCCGCTCCCACACCGCGATGTGCTCGTGCTGCGCGAGGATCACCGGCTCCCGCACGTCGTCCGGCAGACCGCGCACCTCCGCCTCGGCGACCCGGGTCAGCTCGGTGTTCTCGAAGCTGTACGCCACATACGTCGCCGCCAGCACCGCCACCGCCGCGCGCGGCTCGCGAACACCGTGCAGGTTGTGGTTGACCGCCTGCGCCAGCAGCTCCGCCGCCTGGAGGCACGCCGCCACCAGGATGTCGACCTTGCCCGGGTAGTGGCGGTAGAGCGCGGACGGGGCGAGCCCCGCCGCCTGGCCGATCTGCCCGTTGGAGACGCCCGCGAACCCGTCCCGCGCGAACAGCGGCACCGCGGCCGCCAGGATCTCCGCGCGCCGGGTGCGCGGCACCGGCTGCACCGGCAGGCTGACCGGCCGCGCACCCGCGACGGCCGCGCGCGGATCGGTGCGCGCCGCGCCGAGCGCGGAGTGCACCAGCGCGTCCTCCAACCGGCGTTGGGCGATCGGGGTGCGGTGCGTGGTCACCGAGCCGATCACGCCCAGCGCCGCCACCGCCCGCAGCTTCTCGTCCGGCAGCGGCCGGTCGCGCCGCACCGCCCCGGCGACCCGGCCGACGACGGCGTCGAACTTCGCCCGCAGCCGCCGCCGGTCCTCGCCTGCCAGATACCGCGCCTCCCACCGGTACACCCCGCCCGAGGCCCGGTGCGCCACCGTCACCCGGGCCAGCGCGGTCAGCACCTCCGCAAGGCCCGCCTCGTCCGGGACCGCTGCCAGCGCCGCGACGAGCCCGTCCGCCAGGCCGCCCGCGCACTCCGCGAAGAGCGTGTACTTGTTCGGGAAGTGCCGGTACAGCGCGGCCGCGGTGATGCCCACACCGGCGGCGATCTCCTCCATCGAGGCCGCGTGGTAGCCGCGTTCGCTGAAGACCCGGCCGGCGGCCTCCACGATGAGCTGCCTGCGGTTGCGCGGCCGGGCGGCCGCGGCCGGCTCGGCGCTCACCGGCACACCCGGGCGGAGACCAGCGCGGACAAGGACATGGCCCAAGTCAATCACAACGCCGCCCCCCGCACCGGGGCCCGCCAGGGCCGCCGTGCGCCGACCAGATCGGCCAGTCTGCCCGCCGTACCGGGCCGCCGCAGGTTGTCCTGCCCTCGCCGTACCGGGCTTGCCGTACGCTGACCGGCCCGGCTGCCCTGCCCCCGTCGCACCGGGGCCGCCGTACGCTGACCGGGTCGGGCTGCCTGCCCTCGCCGCAGCGGGCCGCCGCAGGTTGCCTCGCCCTCGCCGCGCCGGGCCTGCCGTACGCTGACCGGCCCGGCTGCCTTGCCCCCGTCGCACGGGGTTTGCCGTATGCCGATCGGGTGGGCTTGCCTGCCTTCGCCGTACCGGGTTTGCCGCGGGTTGC